>JAFTCP010000116.1 GCA_017454625.1 Synergistaceae bacterium | reverse complement strand
CTGATTTATCTATGAAAGATGCCCGGCTGAAACGCGATGAAATACAGACATCCAGAGCTAAAGGTGAAAGCCCAATGCGTAAAACGCCAAAAGCTCCGCAAACTTTTTCAGAGGCCGCCGATGAATGGTTGAATGTTCGCATGCAGGATAAAGCTGAAAGTTATCTGCGAACTGTCCGCTTCAGGCTGAATAAATATATTCTTCCGGCACTCGGAAATTGGCCGTTGAAAGAAATAACTTCGGGGAATATTCTTCAGATTTGTCGGCGCATTGAAGAGACTGGGCATGAGGAAACAGCTAAACGAGTAAAAACGGTCATCGGCCAGATATACCGTTTTGCAATAGCCGCAGGATATACGGACAGCGATCCGACCTCTGCGCTTCTTGGGGCACTCCGGCCGCGAAATAATAAACATTATGCCACGCTCACAAATCCCTCTGAAATAGCAATCCTGATGAGGGCGATGAAAGCCTACCCTTACACAGTTATGCGCTGTGCAATGCTTTTTTCTGTGTATACGTTTGCTCGTCCTGGTGAAGTCAGAGCCGCTGAATGGTCGGAGATTAAAGGCGATGTATGGGATATTCCGGCGGGTAAGATGAAGATGAAACGCCGTCATATTGTGCCGCTCTCTTCACAAGTGAAGGCTGTGCTTGAAGAACTGAGACCGATTACGGGCAGCGGCCGCTGGCTTTTTCCAACACCTAGAAACAACGGACACTGTATGTCAGAGAATGGAGTCAGAGTAGCACTTCGGGCAATAGGGTTCACGAAAGAGCAAATTACTCCTCACGGTTTTAGAGCGATGTTCTCGACGATAGCAAATGAACACGGCATCAACCGCGATGTAATCGAAAGACAATTAGCTCACGTTGAAGAAAACTCGGTGCGCGGGGCATATAATCACGCTGAATACATGCCTGAAAGAATAAGGCTCATGCAATGGTGGGCTAATTATTTAGACAATCTCGCAGAATAAAAAAGGCCTCCAATTACGGAGACCAATCATCAAGCGAAACGCAGTACACAAAAGGAGTTTATGCGTACTAGCGAGTTTGAGGTCTGGCAAGCATAACAGCTTCCATTAGTGCCTCGTTGAGTATTTTATCATCAAAACCGAAAGTCTTATACCCAGCGTCAAGTACAGAATAATAATATTCACTCGGCAAAGGATTAATGCTCCGAATTTTCACGGCTTTCTGCGTCATTATGTAAACCATAGCGGTTATCTCGCCTAAATCAACGCCGTCAAGCGATTTAACCGCAACTTTCAAGTTCTTTTTAGTATAAAAGCGTGGAAACCCCTCGTAGCGGTCTAAACTCTTCTCGTCGTTTTTTGATATTTTCCAGATAAGCACGGGCGTATTGAAATTAACACTCCTCTTGATTGTCGCAAACTGCCGAAACAACAGCCGCCATCCTTTAAGCATACCCGTACCAACAATCACAGCGTCCGGCGTTCGCACTTTCATCTGCTCAATCGAAAGATTACTGCCATACGCAATATAATATTTATCTGCCATTTTTCGCCGTTCCCTTTCCCCTGCCAAAGTCATAATTACAGCCTTTAATGTATGAATCCTCTGATAACTTTCCTTCGCTGACTTCCTGTCCTTTATCCATTACGTGCATTTCTGCGGCTTCGAAATCTTCAAGGTCAAGAATAATCTCCGTATTATTCCATGCGTCCCATGCTCGCTGGTGAGCTTCTTTCTCGCTTTGAGCCTCGACGGAGACTACCTTGCGGTAAATCTCCGTCACTGCAACTTTGTAAATTTTCTTCATCTATGTCTCCATGCTCCGTTCCCGCTTACATTCTGCAGGAGCAACTTCCGGGCTGTCTTGAACTCCTCGCCGATAAAACCCAATCTTAACATCCAGCATCTGAATGCATACTTTTCATTTTCTCTCTGCTGGGGTTTCGATCTTGCGCTCTGCAGGTCTTTCGCTAACTGGCTCATCGCTAAACAAAGCTGAATGTACGCTTTAAGCTGTCCGCAATGAATGCCGCCCTTTTTGCCGTCATGAGGCTCATCGAATTGAAACAGCCTGAACTCAATCGTGCCTTTCGTAAAGCAAGCGTGGAGATTAAGCATGTGATAACGGCTTGAGTTGTAGTGATTATCTCTGCCGGAGTTTGCTCGGTTACCTCTGTACCAAACATCCGCAAGCTCATCCATAGTCTTGGGTTTTTCGGCGTGTAACATGTTCAGAAAATCACGTGAAACTGTCATACAATATTCATCAGACCTGCGCTCGTCGATTTTAATTGCGCGTCCAATCTGCTCTTCGTGCGCGGCCATGATGTTCGCAAGATTTGTGAGCGTCTGCGCTGTGTGGTCTCCGGCTTCGCTCTTAAGTCCGATATGGATATGAACTCCGCATCCTCTTGATGCACTGCTCATTGCTCCGGCTTTCCTTAACGCTCTGAGTAAATCCTGCAGTGTTTCGATGTCGCCGTAAGTAAGTATCGGAGTAACAAGTTCGCATTTTTCATCGTCCGGGCCTTCAATGCTGACATCGCGCTGAAATTTCCACTCTCTGCCTTGCATGTCCCATGCGCTCCAAGTTACGTAACCGTTGCGGGGGGCTGTGAACTCGTATCTGCCGGTCTTGAAGAAATCGGCGGCTGTTCTCGCGGCTTTCTCCCGGTTGATGTTGTTCATTTCAACTTCTACGCCGATCGTCTGCTTCTTCATGTTTTCAATCTGTCGTGCTGTCTTATCTGTCATTTTTCTTTGCTCCTTTGTGATTATCACTGCGTTTCCGCTTGATGTACGTATCTTAACTCTAAAACGTGAAAATGCAAGTAATATTTTAATTCTTTTTCATGAAAAATATGGAGGATTTTGGAGCATAAGAAAACGGCGGGAAAAAGCACCGCCGCGTGAATTTCTGACCGATTAAGCTAACTCCATGAGAATTGCTGATATAACGTTGTGCTCCGTATAGCGGCTCTTAATCTGTATCGTGCCTTTAATGAATATTCCGAGTTCCTGAAACGCCGCCAAAATGTCCGTCAGGTTGCCCTGCCTCACCGAAATTGTAAATTCCTTGAGGCCGAACCTGCGGGCTGATTCTGCGATGGGCTCAATGTCGCTGTCGAAGATTATGTCGTCGAAATCAAGCCTCTCCTTGCCTTTTTCTTTGCTCCTGCAGTACGCCGAAAACATCGTGCTGTTAATTCCCGCTGTGTTGCCTTTGCTTCTGTCCTTGATAATGCTCTCAAACTCTTCGATGAATAATGCTTTTTTCATTTTTTTGTTCTCCTTCCTGATGATTACTGCGTTTCCGCTTTATGTATGTAGTATAACTCTAAAAGAATAAAATACAACTATATTTTTATCGATAATATGATAAAATATAAACCAATAAATAATGGAGGTGATTAGAAAATGGATTTGAGCGATATGATTTCATCAGAAGAAGCCGCAAAGATTTTAGGTTACATCAAAAGCTCCGTAGCTCTGCTTTGCCGTCAGGGAAAATTAGAAGGGGCGGTTAAAGTAGGTCATCAGTGGTTTGTGCCCAGAAAAACCATTGAGAATTACGAAAAAGGCGCGCAGGGTTTCGCGGCAGTCTGGCAGCGCAGGCGTGAAGCTGAAAAAGAACAGCAAAAAGCCGATGATGCGGTTCTTGAGGAAACAATGGAAGGCTTCGATGAGGCCAATTACAGCAAGGAGGAGCTTGAACGGGAAATTTTGTATTACATGAAAATTCTGGCAAGGAAAATTGGCAGGCTGGAAAAAATTATTGCACAGGAAAAGGCCAATTCTTAACCTGTGCGATATTGTATTACTTCCATGCTTTGAAATAGTGAATGTCGCCGAAACAGTCTGTCGTTACCAGACGGGCATATTCTGAAGTCTCACGGTCTAGGCGGAATTTGCTGAATAATCTTAATTGATTTAGGTTTGCAACAAGTTCCGCCCCTGTTAAGCTCTCTTCCGTAGCGTCCTGAATAGCAATCACACTGCAATTGTCCTTATGAAACATAATCGTGAGGCTTTCAGGTACGCCGTTCCTGTTCATAATTTCGGGATTTTTCATCGCGGGTAAACCTCCTCCATGTCTTAATAGCTGTATGTTTACTCTGATTTATTTTTCCCGCAAGTCAGTATCTCAGGCGATTTTTACGCAGAAACTTCACGATTGGCAAGTTTTAATCTTCTTCCTCACCTGGAGAATTTTTACTCATTAACTGCTTGTTACGCCATGACATAAAATGTTCTTTAAGGCCGTGAGGAACAGGCGCATCAAGTTCAATAGCATTTTCGATTATGCTCAACCCTTCATTTGCTACGTAAAAACATATTACAAAGTCCCTCAAAATATCAGAGTGTCCTAGAAAATCTATATGCAAATTTTTATCAATAATATTAGCTATGCCGACGAACAAAAACATACAGACTTTCTTAGAGATGCCATGAAAACCGACATCACTGCTCCAACGTTTAAGAACATAGCCTTTCATGACACCAGTAATTTGGTCAATAATCATGAACGTGGCCAGTACAAGTATGCCGCCATTTAGACCGCCAAAAAACCACGACAGGAAAGCCCCCAGCAACCCCGCGCCTGTTTCGAGGTAAGAGTCAAAATTCATGGTTTAACACCTGCCGTTTTTGCCATCTCATCGGCGCGTCTCATCCAGCCCTTAAGAAACACTTTTTGTTTAGGATTAGCGGCAACGATTTTTTCATAGTACCTCTTACGCTGAGTGTAAATTGCTCCGGCCAATTCATGAGGATCGCACGCCTTCAAAGCCGCAAATGTCTTAGGCCCAAATTTCCCGTCAATTACTACGGACTGCCCGCAATCAATTACTGCGCGTTGAAGGATTGACGCAAAGCCGCCGTGATTAATGCAACAGTCCAGACAACATAAACAAACCGGCCAATCCAGCTGTCCCCAGTTATACTTGTCCCAGAAATTAACGCGGTAAATCTCCTTCGCCTCGTCAAGTGTCAGCTTGCAAATATCCTGATGTCCGACAATACCGGCCCTGTATGCGGTTTTCAGAGTGGGAATGATTATGCCGTAAGCTGTAGCCCCGCCCGCATCGTTCTTAGCCGCTCCTTTGACTACGGGCTTGCCGTTGATGACTATAAAATTTCTTCCGCCTTCCCACTTCAGGGCAAAATCAATTGAACGCATGAATTTTTCTTGTTCATCCATCTAGCTCACCTCTTTTGTTTGTTCTGGATCGGCGATTTCTTCGGCCAATTCACGCTCTCGTTTTTCGCTCAAAATCAAATCGCCGAAATTATGCCCCGTGATTGAGTTTAGTTTGTCGCAAACCTTATCTACGAACCATGAGAGCAATATATCGTCTACCCATTCAAAATATGACGGCAGTGTTATCATATCGTCCAGTTTCTTAACTACAGCCGCTTTTTTCTCCGCTCCGCTTTTGCCTTTCAGGTTCTTTTCTGCCCAAAGTACTTGCTCAATCGTCCATATTTTTATCTGTTCAAACATTCGCGGCCTCCTATAAAAAAGAGGGAGACCCGCAATGAGCCTCCCCGCAAAATAAAAGCCCGACTATTCGCCGAGCAATCCTTTTCCCGTAATTTCCTTGAACTCTTCCGCCGTGATTACGTTCTTTGCTACTGCATCACGAACCTTCTGCTCGCTCCATACGCCGCAGTCGTAAAACTTCTTGATTTTCTCAAACATGTCTTTAACCTCCTAGAGTGTTACACCCGTCATCATCGCGATATATTCAATATCACCGCGATTTTGAAGTCTCTCCAGCTCATCCGCCGAAATATCTCTGAGCACGAAATAATACCCGTCTTTAATGCCGTGTGTGGCCTGTGTGTAATGAGCAACCTGCACGAGTTCCATTTGCCCATGCTCGCCGATTAATCCGGCCTCGTCTGTCTCCGCGTCGCCGGTAATCGTTACGTGTCCAAGTTTGCCCCTGAACGTCTCGGCTGTTACTTCTTTTTTGCTGATGAAGTTATTTCCGTTCAGCTCCAGTCCGTCGAGCTGTGTTCCATCAGCCAGCTTAATCGTGAGTGTCCCTTTTTCCATTTCGGTTTCCTCCTGAATAATTTTATGTATAAATCCGTCATGTTGTAGATTTGCCGTCGCGACATCCTTTTATAGTTGCCGCCCAGCCAGCTCTTGAAAATATTTTCAACTTCGCTGTATGTGATTTTCTCAGCGTCAAGCAGTCTCTTATACGCCTTCAGCTTTCTACGCTCGCGCGTTATGCTCTTAGAGTTAATCTTGCGAATTACACGCCCCGTTTCAGTCAGGCTGTAGCCGTTCTGCAAGTGCCGGTAAAAGCTCGATAGTTTTACAATTCTTGTCTTCCGCTCATTGATGATTATTCCAAACTCCCGCGCAATTCCTCTCAGCCCGTCAAGCAAATTCTTCAAGGTCTCGCGGCTTTCAGAAATTGCGTAGAAATCATCCGTGTATCTGCCGTAACCTTGAATGCCAGCAATAATCTTCGCGTAATTATCAAACCTGTATGGATAAATCAGGCCAATATTCTGTGATATTTGATTGCCGATATCCACGCCTTTATCAAGAAATTTCTGACCTGTTAAAGTCTCAGGATTAACATTCAAATTCAGCATCTGGTCAACCTTACCCTCACGCATCGCCTGAATTTCCGCGTCAGTAAATCTGCTCACGTCGATGCGAAAGGTCATGAATATTTTTGCTATAAGGCTGAGCGTCATTCTTAAATTGGCGGGATTAATCACCGAGCGCATCAGGAAATGCTCTAAAACTTTGAGACATTTATCGTGCGGGATATTCGCGTAATAACCTGAGAAATCACCCAGCATGATAAAACCGTCATTCGTTCCGTGCCTCATGAAGTATTTGTGCATATGAAACTCAAAACGTCGGCGGTGAAAATCTACTCCCTTTCCCTTCTGAGAAGCTCCGTTGTCATAAATCAAAAACTTACTCAAGGTAGGCGTAAGAATTTCATCACAAATAATATGATTAATAGTCTTATCGGCCATTGTATTACTCGTGATGTATCTGGGCTTTCCGCGTTCACGTATGAGAAATTTATTACCCTGCGAAGGTGTATATGTGCCGTCGCGCAGGGATTGTTGAAGCATTGCCGTATAAAGCAGATGGTTCATTTCAAAAAGCTGAGTTGCATACTTGAACTTGCTGCCCCTCATCGCTTTAGTTCCGGCATCGTATATTACATCAGCGTCAAGAAAAATATTCTCATCCATAAAAAGAAAACCGCCCTATAGCCGCGTCAGTCGTAACTGGCGGCGTGGCGATTGGCATTTATCCACCTTGCGGCAGAAAGGATGTCTCTTCCTTCCCTTCACACGCACACAGGAACAAGCCCGATAATCGTGCGGGTAGTGAATCAGGGCGAACACCGCTGCCAGCAGTCGAAGCAGAATTGTAGCTACAATTCGCAATGCTGATGACATCAGCGAAATAAGCAGCAGAAACAACGTTTCTTAGCCAGTACCACTGTCTGTTGCTAATCAGGTCAGGGCGATGGCGGAATAAATTCAACTGCTTGCAACCTACGCTGTATCTGTTCGGAATTGTATCTCCGCCGTCCGTGCTCGCACTGTCGAATATCGGAGCTCCGTATGCCATTCTCTCGTCCAGCAACTCAACAACACTGTCGCACCACGCTCCACCGGAGGCTCGGCCATTCGCTACGGCGTTCACTAAGTATTCACGATGAGACAGTATGTGATTTTCTCCAAAGCACGCCTTGAAGATTGCTTCCGCTCTCCTCAAATACTTCGTGCGCATCTTTGAGCCAACATAGCCGCCCTCTGTCGTATTCGTATCATTCATCGGCGCAGTAAACATATTCGTGTCTGGGATTACTACGGCATGGTGCACTCCTAAATCTATATTATCACCACTCCGTAAATAATAATCTAAGTCCGCAACCCTCATTGTACCGCTGTACGTACTTGATTTCTCCTCGTCGTTCTCATCGATGTACGAATAAGGAATGTTGCTAAACACCCAAAAATCACCAGGATATATATCTGCATATACCCCGCCGGTCGTTCCCGCAAATTCTCCTGAACGTATCGCCGCGCTCTGTGCATCCGAGAATACTCCCAGATTTTTACCTCTGTATAATGCGTTATGCGCTCCTGAGTTGTGAACAAGTATCGGATCTACTAACGCCTTCAATGCTACAAGCTCCGAGCCAGCTTTCAATTCATCAATCCAAGCCGCTTCCGTCGCCGCACTCGTCTTTCCCAGCCTCTTCGCAATTTCATACGCACTCTCGCCCGTGATTGTCGCCATGTCCAAGTCATAGCGAGCCTCCCAGTTGCCCATCGCCTTTGATAATCTCGCCGCAAGGTCTGCAAGCAATGTTGATTGATGATTACGATCGATTGAATACGTCTGTCCGCTCGCACTCTGGCCGTAATATGGCTTCACTAACTGCAGTTCCGTATCACTTACTACGCTCGCAACTTCACATGCATAATCCGATTTTGCATCAAGCCTGAATGTCGCTCCGGGATTTATTCCGGCCGTAAGAAATTTCGTTCCGTTTCCAGATACCTTTGTGCTCCCGTTCGTTACTGATACTGTCCCTTGACGATACCAACCTGTATGCGCTGTTTCCGCCATTGGTTTATCCTCCTTTTTGTCGTTCCCGATTTTCCGAGATTATTGTTAATATTCCTAACACTGCCTCTGATAATGAATTAATTTGCTCCTGCAGGGAATTATCATCAGAGGTGCGGTCTTCCTCTTCTTTCGCTAACTCACGGCGGCGCGTCTCGTTCGCTTCGGCTATGTTCAAAGTATTTTCTAGACGCGCTTCCGAGACGGCTTCAATCTCAGCCTGCAATAATATCTGCGCAACGTTTAACGCTTCCTGCAAACGATTTTGACCGCTCCGAACATTCACCCCTAAACTTCCCTGAATATTGCCCCACGTGTCTATTCGACCATCAACAACTTCTGACGCGTAATCTGCATCGCCATCCGTCGAGGCCATTACTTGAGCGTCCATCCGAGCACTTAATACTGCTTGGGCTAAAGTCAGCGCGTCCGCCTCGTCCTTGTTCTTCCCCGCTATTTTCTTGAGATGTCCTACAGTGGTTAGACTGTTTTCCTGATAAGCCACAGAGCAACCTCCTGTATAAAAAAGACGGAGCCCTTAAGCCCCGCCTGTCGTCATGTTATCCCTTTGGGTTATTCTCCGTAGATTTCTGCAAGCATCTCGTCAACTTCTGCATCGCTCGCTATCGCTATCGTACTGTCAATAACCTGACCGTTTATATCGAGTAACGCGATATTGTTCGCCGCCGAAGGAGCCGCAAGCACCTGAACGTTTGAAAGGTCTCCTGCGTGAACATCAAACTTGTAAGCCGCAGGTGTCGTAATTTCATACCAGCCTTCGTCCGATGGGTCTTCATTTCCTGCCGGAGTAACTATACTGTAGACGTTGTCCTGATTAACGTAGTAAGTTTTTTCCGCGTTCACGCTGGTGTCTGAGGAAGCCGTATAAACCGCCGGTGTAGTTTCAACAATAACAACGTTTGAACCGGCTGTATGTTTCTTACCCGCGCCCTCGATAAAATCAGCAGTGGTCGTGAATGCGTCGGTGATGTTATATACGTTGCCCTCATTCGCCTTTACGAGCAAAGCACTTGTTAAAGACGCAAACGCTAATGAGCCTTTGATTTTATATACGCTGGTCAGCTTGTTATTGATTGCCTCTTCAAGGGCCGCCGCCTTACTAAATGCTTTTTGTGAAGACTTCTGCAACTGCTTCACAGTAACAACATCGCTAAGGTCATACGCCATAATTAAAACCTCCAAAATAAAGATAATTTATGTCAAAACGGTTGCGCACCCCGTGTTAACATCATGAGTTATAAATTTCGTCGAGCATTTCGTCGACTTCTTCGTCTGTGGCAGAGTGTCGGGGAATTTCTTCCAGCGACTGCGTTATTTCGCTTAACTTTTTATGCGTCTCGTGTTCTTTAAGCAACGCCAGCATGTTCGCCTCCGCCAGCTTGTTTATCTGTGTTTGTAAGCCGGAGTCTTGGTCGTCTCGGATATAACGCTCCTGTGTTTCTTCGCGTCTGCGTTCAGAATTGGCCTCTGCTCGGTTCAATTCGCTTTCGATGTCGGAAACAGCTAAAGCGTTTACTTGCCTCAAAATACCCGCATCTTCCGCAGCTCGGATTTGAGCCTCAAAATCATCGAAGACTTCAACAGCCGCAGGCTCTTCGTCGGGCTTGTAGCCATAAATTTTGTCCATGTTCGCAATTTCGACTTCAAGCCACCTCTTGACGCGGTATATGCTGTCTGTGTAGTTAAGAATACACGGACTGTTCGGCCAGCGTTCATATTCAAGTTCATAATTGCCAACTCCGATCCTTGCTGTCCAATCGGCCAATTTTGAGAGAATATTGTTGACGCTGATTATTCCCGCGTCCCGTAACTCCCTGTATCTGGCCTCCAGCTCTGATTTATACAGCAACGCAACGTATCCTGTAGGAATGGCAGTGCTTGCTGTGATATGGCCTGTCAAAGGGGCGGTTATCTGTATCCCCTGCCAGTGGCCGCCGTAAGACATATCGAGGTCATACGCATTCACAAACCATTTCACGCCGTCATAAGTCGTCCACTGCCAATTTTTGCCGAAACCGTCTGAGTTCTTCACAACGTCCGAGAAAATTAGATAGTCGCGCTGATTTTCCCAGTCGAAGAGCTCTTCATATTTTGCTTTTACAGCCGCAAAAGTTTCTTCACTCGGTGATGAACGATAAACCGAGTAGAGAGTTTTCAACACGCCGAAATTCTGCACAAAGTCTTGAATATATTTCTTGACCGTCGCGCTTCGGACGTGATTTTTATCGTCTGGGTTGTACTTCTCCGAAGTCTCATCAATTAATTCTTTGGGAGCGTCGCCGTCATATTTCTTCCCGTCCATCGTGTAGAGCTTGTTCGGGTTGCGAATTTCAAACGTCGTCCAGTTGATTACGCCGTTCCAGAAATACTGTGTGTAAAGCGAGCCGTCAAGGTGAATATGCTCAACAGTGCTTTTATCCATATGGTAATTCTTGCGCTGTTTCTTAATCTGCCATGAGAATATCCCGTAAAATTGGCCGTTCAAATAAACAATGCAAGGGAAGCCGTCAGGATGACACAATGCTCCAGTGTCTAGTTGCAGGGTCATATCATCGGGATTGTTTAGGCTCGTACCGCTCGGCTGTATCTCTGATGCGTTAATCATTGCCCGCTTGTATGGCCTGTCTTTGTCAAGGCCGTTATACCTCATGACTTCATCCCAGAATTTATAGCTTGTTACTGCAACTCCCCTGAAAAAGTCCGTGTAATAAGCTTTCAGGTGAAAACCGTCCTGAACTACCCAGTTTCCAATTTTCAGGTCAAATTCTGAGCCGTCTTCATTGAGCAGGTCAAATTTCACGTTCTTTTTTACGTAGCCCAATGATGAACTGCCCTGCGCTGAACACGTAATATTTTTCCTGAAAAAATTACCCTGCATGTCCCAAAATTCCATTACTGCGGGAATTTCGGCGGTCTTGCTCGTAGGCATGGACTTTAGCCCCGTGAAGTTCACAACTGCACAGCGCGGCTCTGGTATCGCAAGGCTTGAGGATTTGCTCCAATCAACCGGCGATTTAATACCCGATATAGCTTTTGAAAGCTCACGGCGTTTTTCGGCTTCACTTGAAAGATTAGCTGAAAGCTCCAAAATAGCCGCAGCATTTACGCCCTGTTGTGTTTGAAGATTTGCGTCTTCTTCCACACGGGCGCGGGCTTCCTGAGTTAATGCATTCCTGTACCTGTCGAAAGCATCGCTAAGGTTCAGAGCGTTCTGCAAAATTCCGTCTGCGTTTGCGTTAATCTGTCTCTGCGTCACGACATACTCCGAAACTCGGCTTTGTGTCTCTTGAATTAATGTGTCTGTGTGCCGGGCCAATGCAGAGTGAATATTCAAAGCTGTCCAGATATTAGCCTCAGCGTTCGTGTCGGTTTGCTCTTGAAGTTTTGCAAGTTCCTCACGAAGGCCGGGCAGAGGAATTTCGTAGAGTTCGCTTATCTCCGAGCGCACATTCTGAATTTGACGCTCTCGCTCCTGAGCTTCCGCCGCAATTTCGTCTAAGAGTTTTCTGCGATTTTCAGCCTCTTGTTGAATGTTCAGGGCGTTTTGCATTATTGCCGCCGCGTTTGTGTCGCTTTGTCCCTGCAATCCTGCGTCCTCTTCGGTTCGGGATTGCTCTTCAAGAATTAAGGCCGCCCTTCTTCGTTCTAAGGCTTCACTCAGCGCAAGGGAATTTTGCAGTATTGCGTATATCGCCTTGTCAATCTGTAATTGGTGATACTCGTCAATATCAATTCGCCGAGCCGTCTCGTCGCTTATGATTTTTATTCGCTCGTCAGATTTTCGCCGTTGTTCGGCTTCTTGATGAATGCCTAGTGCGTTTTCTAGACTGGCATTTACGGCTTCATTTATCTGTCTTTGCAGGTTGTCATCATGAGTTATGCGTTCCTGCTTTTCAAGCGTCAGGTCTGATTTACGCCTCGCGTTGATTTCATGCAGATTTAAGGCGTTTTCGATGTCGGCTGTTGCGGCCCTGTTGATTTGCCCTTGCTGGTCTATGTCATTTACAATTCGCTCTTGCTCTTCGCGGTGTAAGTCAGTTTTACGCCGGTTGTTAATCTCTTGCAGATTGAAGGCTGTCCGCATGTTCGCTTCTGCGTTTTCGTTTGCCTGACGTGCAAGTCCTGCGTCATCTTCTGTGCGGGCTTTTGTCTCCGTGTTGATTTCGTCTTTACGGAGATTAATAGTCTTTATTACAAGGCTGAGAAAGCAATATTGTCCGGTCAATCCTACGAGGCTGAGGGCTTGAAATTAACCCGCGCAAACTTGAAAGACGTTCAGAATATGATTGCTACACTTGAAAATAAAATCTCAGCCTTGAAAGCGAAACAGAGAGGCCGCGCGAAATTCAGAGTAGTACGGCCGGGATGGTGATTACATGAGCCGACGAAATCGTAAACAACAAATCAGCATCAAGAATTCCGGCTATTCTCACTACGGAGCAAGCCGAACGAAACCGAGCGTTTCAGCTTGGTATACACTCTCGAAATCTCCCAGCGAGGACATCACAGATAATCTTGAACTTTTGCGTGAACGTTCAAGAGATTTATACGCAGGAGGCGGCCCGCTCGGACGTGGAGCAATTGACAGAATTGTTCTTAACTCTGTCGGCGCAGGTTTAACCCTGAATTGCAGGATTAGCGCGGAAACACTCGGACTTTCAGAGGAAGAAGCCGCCGAATGGGAAGAAAACACGGAGCGCGAATTTTGTTTTTGGGCTGAGAGTAAGGAATGCGACATTGCACGAGGTATGAATTTTTACGAGCTTCAAAATCTCTGTTTCAAGTCCGTGTTATTGAACGGCGACGCTCTCGTAATGCTCCCAATGAGACACACAAAGGATTTTCCTTATGACCTGCGAATTGCATTGATTGAGGGCGACAGACTGCAAGACCCGCCGCTTAGAACATACAACGCGCTAATCGACGGCGGAGTTGAGTTCGGTTGCAGAGCACGCCGAAGGCACAATGACGGGAGACCTGTAGCCTATCACATAGCTAATCATCATCCTTTGAGTGAGTTATCAGGGTTGCCGCGACTTGAATACGTGAGAGTGCCAGCATTCGGAGCAAAAACAGGCCGCAGAAATGTTTTGCACCTCTTACCGCTTGAACGAATTGGCCAGCACAGAGGCGTTCCATTCCTCGCACCTGTGATTGAGACGTTAAAACAGTTAGGAAGATACAGCTATGCTGAGTTAATGGCGGCAGTCATCGGCGGAATATTCGCGATTTTCTTTGAACACGGAGTTGATGACGATGACAGCTCTGATTTTGTGGGCGAGGAGTCAATGGCCAGTGATTTGGGGCTTAGAGAAGACAAAGAAAAGGAACTTAAAAAGTGGCGTGATAAATTAGAAGAAGTTAGAGTTGGCGATATGTACGGAATGATTGCGGACTTACCTGAACGAACCCGCGCAAAATCCGTTTCACCATCACGGCCAAATTCAGCCTTTGACGCGTTCGTGATGTCATTAGTCCGTCAAATCGGCAGTTCTTTAAGCATACCTGCTGAAGTCTTATTCCTGAATTTCACGAGTTCATATTCGGCATCACGCGGAGCATTACTCGAAGCATGGAAGCTGTTTAATTATTGGCGCAATTGGTGGGTAATAAATTTCTGTCAGCCCGTCTATGAAGAATGGCTGTACGAGGCTGTTTTGCGTGGACGTGTGCAAGCTCCGGGCTTTTTTGACGATCCGATGATACGTTACGCCTATTCATGGGCGGATTGGACAGGGCCGTCGCAGGGACAGCTTGACCCAGTGAAAGAAGTCAAAGCGGCAATTCTCAGAGTTGAAAACGGCTTCAGTACACGCCAGAAGGAGACGGCAGAACTCACCGGCGGAGATTGGGAGCTTAATCATCGTCAGCGAGTGAAAGAAGAAAATCTGCGCAGAGAAGCAGGATTTACCAGCACGCCAGGCGACCAAATAAACGAGAGGGATGATGCGAGTGTGGAAGGTAACAGCTAAGAGTGAAAGTGAAGCCGAGATTTTGCTTTATGATGAAATCTCAGCGTTCAATGATGAAAACTGGGGGCTTGTAAACGCTAAAAGTCTCATCAATAAAATCAAGGCACTCGGAAATATACAGAATATAACGCTCAGGATTAACAGCGTCGGCGGTGATGTTTTTGAGGCACAGGCAATGTACAGCTATTTGAAGTCTCACCCTGCGAATATCACGGTCAGGATTGACGGGCTTGCAGCAAGTGCGGCGAGTTTGATAGCTATGGTAGGGAATAAGATAATCATGCCGTCAAACGCACTCATGATGATACACAATCCTGCCGGAGGAGTTTGGGGAGAAGCTGAGGACATGAGAGACACAGCGGAAATCCTCGACAAAATTCGAGACACAATCGCGAATGTTTATATTGCTAAGACAGGGCTTGACCGTGAAAAAGTTATCTCGATGATGGACGCTGAAACATGGATGACAGCAACCGAAGCGCACGACCTGAAATTCTGCGATGAAGTTGCAGAAGCCGTTGAAGTTACTGCGATGGCAGTTCAAGGCGGAACAATTTTTAGGAATGGTTTCGGTTTCTCTCGCGTTGATGAATTTCTGAGCGCGAAACTGCCGAAAAACACCGTCAAAATCTCACCTTTAGCGGTCATAAAACATGAGACGAAGGAGAATAAAACCGAAATGGATATAAAGAATACAGCAGAACTTGAGAATGCATACCCTGATTTTGTCGGAACAATCAAAAACACAGCTGATGAAGCAGGGTATCAGCGCGGAATTATGGCCGAACGTGAGCGGTTAAAAGCTCTCGACAGCCTGAATGCTCCGGGCCGTGAAGAAATTATTGCAAAGGCTAAGTACGAAGACCCGAAAGATGCGCGTGATATTGCGATTGAACTTTTGCAAGCTGATTCGGCACAGGCAAAATTGAACGCACTGCACCAAGACGCGGGAGTTATTGACGAAGCATTACCGCCGAGAAAAGACACGCCCAAATCCCAAGCTGAAGAGGAAGCCGCGATTAATGCTGTCGTGAACGAGTTAAACAGAATGAGAGGTTATAAGTAATGCCAGACCCTACACCAGTTGAAAAAACACAGGTATCAATGCAATTAATCAAAACAGAGGGGACAGTCCCGCCGCCCGACGATTTAATTTCCGGCAACAGAGGAGCAGTTTACCGCGACATTGTGAAAATCTCCGTTGCAGGGGAATTTAAGCGCGGCACTCTCTTAATGGCTGGAGCTGACGGCTACGTTGCTTCAACTCAGGCAGGATTAGCGACGGCAAGCGGGATTTGCATTCTTTGTGATGATGTTGAAATCGGCGAGAATGAATACGCGGAGACGGCGGCCTATTTTGAGGGAGAATTTAACGATGAGCGCGTGATTTTCCCGTTTGAGGGCGAAGACGACGATCATGATGCAATTGTTGAGACGGTTCGTGAGCCGTTGCGAAAAGCAAAAATATTCTTGAGACACATTCACGATAAAGGAGCTGCGAGATGAAAGATTATTACGAGCCTAAAATGGTTATGGGGGTTATTGAGAAGACTTTACCCCTTCGGACATTCTTTAAGACGAGATATTTCAATAATCCTGTAGTATTTCCGACGGAAAAAGTCAGCTTTGAATTTCAGGAGAAGCGGCGCAGATTAGCACCTTTTGTAAATCCTCGTGTTGGCTCAGAAGATATTGGCCGTGATGAATACACAGTGAGGACTTACGGAACGCCGTTTATTTCCCCGAAACGAACGATAACGAATGACACGTTAATGCAAAAATTACTCAGTGAACCTACCTATAATTCAGGACTTACGCCGGAGGACAGAGCCGCGAGAATTGCCGCGCAGGATATTCTTGACCTTCAAGATACTATCTGGAGGCGTGAAGAATACATGTGTTCGCGCGTGAAGCAGGACGGCAAACTCATAATAAAGGGGAAGGGTGTCAGTGAAATAGTAGATTACGGCTTTGAAAATATCGCTGTGCTTGATGCCTCTGACCGTTGGACACCGACATTTGACATTATGGGTCAGCTTCAAGCTATAGCACGAGAAATGCGCAAGGACGGAATTAATCCCGACATGTTAATTCTTGGCTCTGAAGCGGCCTCAATGCTCTTGAAGAATGAACGATATTTGAAGTTATTAGACAATCGGCGCGTTGAAATCGGGGAGATTAAGCCAGGAGAACTTGAACATGGAATAGGTTATTTAGGCCGAATGATTGTGCCAGGTGCGATGTTCGATTTATACACTTACGAAGAATGGATACCAGACACAAGCGACCTTGACGAGAACGGCGAGCCTAAATTAAAGCCCATTATTGACCCTGAAACCGTGATAATTCAGAACTCAAGCGAGAAAAATTCAATGCTTTATGGAGCTATCACGACGATCGACAAAACCGGCAATCATGTAACTTATATGCGCCCATATGTCCCGCATAAATGGTTTACGGAAGACCCGCCGCAGAAGTTCATATCAATTTCATCGCGTCCCTTGCCGATGCCTCATGACCTTAAGAGCTGGTACGTATTGAAGGGCGTAATCACAGGTGCAGCATGATTATTTTGAGACATGGACGCTTTATTTCCGGTTCGAGAATATTTAAGGCGGGAGAAATATTGCCGGATACTCCCAGAGTACGGGAGCTTGTGGCGCGGGGAATGGCTGAGGTTATTGCGGATGTCAAGGCGACGAAAGCCGCGAAGAAACGAGAAGCCGAAACAGCACAGGAAAATGTTGAAGGCAATTCATGATATTTACTCGCGAGATGAGACGTTTCTTGATTTTTTAGCACATGACCTTGATGATGCCGCCGTCTGGTTCAATAACTCGGAGTTTGCGAGATTTCACGACATTAACGGCAAAAAAATTCTCTCAATCTTCACGTCAGACATAAAAACTCAGACGCTCAACCTGAATTTCAACGGAAAAACCCTCGAAGGAATTTCACGAAGTCGGGGGATTTTATTTTGCCGAGCGCAGGACATGAAGAATTTTGCGGCGGGGCAGTCATTGAAGCTGAACAGTAAGCTATACACAGTTTCTGAGGCGAGATTAATTCAGGATCAGGTGTGGCGTATTGTACTGGAGGCGAATAATTAATGAACGGCATGATAAATTTGCAAATTTCTAATGAGGGGCTTGCGCGTGCAAACTCAGCTTTGATGTCAATTCTTGCTGAAACTCCCCGTGCAGTTGCCAGAGCTGTAAATCGAACGATGGACGGCATGAGGACTGACGCAGTTAGCGAGACACACAAGAAATATTTTGTGAGTGCTAAAGATGTCCGAGCCAGCATAAGTTTTCGTAAGGCTTCAGCCGGTAACTTGATGGGCGCGATGGTTTCAAAGGGTAAACGTCATTCGCTCGCTGATTATCAACTTACGCCGTCAACTCCTAAAATTGGCCGGAGAACTCCGCTTAAAGGAGCTGTGAAACGTGAAGGGGGCTTAAAGTCTTTAGGCCCGGCATTCTTGGTTAAGCGTGCAGGCGGAAGATATTTCCCGTTTTTCCGAACAGGCAAGGGAAAATATGACATGCATTCGTTAATTTCGCCGTCAATGCCTCAGATTATCAAGAATGAGGAGACTGTTAACGTCATGGAACGTGGAGCGGAAGAGCGTTTTGCGAAACGTTTAGACCATGAAGTAATGCGCTTATTAGAGGCGTTACCATGAGAAATTATAAGCCTTATATGAACGTCAGCACAGGATTATGGGCATTAGACAGAGGAGACGGAATGACAGAATTAGATTTGCTTGATGCACTTGTTGCGAGATTAACGGAGCTGTTTAAGAATTACGAGCTTACGGCTAAGAGCGGATTATTGCAGAATGTTAGAGTATTCGCGCAGTATTTGCCCCAGCCTCAGCCGGTAACGACAGAAGACAACGAAGAAGCTGTTGAACCTCAAGGATACACAGCCGCAGATATTGAGAGTAATTTTCCCTGCGTGATTGTGAAAGTTGATGAAGCAACTGACCGTGAAGAAGGCTCAATGAATGCGACACGTATTAATATGCGTTTGCTCGTTTATGTTTATGACGAGTCGCCGGATTGTCAGGGTTACCGCGATGTTCTAAATATTATTGAGGCAATTCGTCAGGAGCTTTTAACACTGCCCGGTCGTGTTCTTGATAAGAGATACAGATTAGAGATGCCAATGAAAAATTATCTGTTTGATGAGCAAATTTGGCCGATATATGTCGGGCAGCTTGAAACAGTCTGGGAGACAGGACGGCCATTAATGCCTAGAAACTTTGAAGGGAGGTTACCGCCATATGCCAGAGGATGAGATTATACAGGAAGAATTTGACGCGGAAAATGAGCCTGAAATCTACACAGGCCCGAACATTTTAGCGTTTGCATTGCAGAAATTTCAAGTATTCAGAGGGGGATTGCCGCCGTATGTTGAGCGAGCGATTGAGAAAATCCCCGAAATACGAGGGCTGATAGTTCCAGTTAGAGAACTTGAAAGCATGAGACAGAAAATTAGCAGGCCGGGAACGAATGAAGCCCGGCTTTTTTATACGGTACAGACGGAAGCCGAGAAATTCAATGCTGAATACAGAAAACTGAACGGAAGGAGGCGGAGATAAATGGCATTCAGGCACGGAGTATACAAATCAGAAGTCCCTACATCGTTGATTGCGCCTGTGCAGACCGAAGCGGGATTGCCCGTAATTGTCGGAACAGCACCGATACATTTAGGCTCAGACGATGAAGCCCTGCAAAACGTCAACAAGCCTCAGCTAATTTACAATTACAACGAGGCTGTGAGTTTGTTCGGCTTTTCTCGAAACTGGGAAAAATACACGCTCTGTGAGTTCATTTATTCGCAGTTTGCGTTATTCGCGATGTCTCCTTGCGTGTTAATCAATGTTCTTGACCCGACTAAACACAAAGAGAATGTAAGCCCTGCTGATTTTACGATAACCGACGGTGAAGCAAACTTAGGGCAGGACGTAATTCTTGCGAACGGCGTAACCTTTGACGGAACAACTGAATACACAGCTGGCGTTGATTATTCGCTCGGCTATGATGATGACGGCAACGCTATTTTCTCGGTATTAAGCGGCGGGAGATTAGCAAATTCCTCAAAAGTTAAGGTAGGATTTACGCGATTGAAGCCCGACATGATAACTTCATACGACATAATCGGCGGCATTGACGCGACTACGAACCAGAAAACCGGCTTTGAGCTTGTCAATTCAGTGTTCCCGAAGTTCAGAATTGTGCCGGGATTATTAGGCTCTCCAAAGTGGAGTGAGAAGCCCGAAGTTGCGGCCGTCATGCGTGCGAAGGCTGAGAACATCAACGGGCTGTTTACGTGCGTTTCTGTCGTTGATATTCCCAGCGACAGCGCAGGAGCTGACAGATACAGTGAAGCCCCCGAATGGAAAAATCGCAATAACTACGAATGATTTAGAGCTTTTTTCTGCGTTGCAATGGTACGACGCGGGACTTGGCGAGTACAAAAAGGTACAGCTTCACGTGTACATGAAGGCTATAACGAAGACCCGCACGCCCGGCAATCTTGTAGTCGGCGACTTAATGGATACGCAGATGGAATTTGAAGTCCCGTACATGAAGATAGAGCTTGACGGCAAAGAGTGGATTGAGCTTGATAAATACAACTACATCTACAAAGTGAACGGAGTAGACCAGCTTGCGGATGTCAGGACTGCACTCGGAAAATCGTAACAGGAGGCTTAACAATGAAAATAAAACTCAGTAAAGCAATAAAACACAAGGGGCAGGAGATTTTCACGCTCGACATGCCGCTTGAAGAACTGACAGGTAATGACTTAATCGATGTCGAGAAACAGCTTATGCAAACGGGGGAAGTCCCTTTTGTTACGGATTTCAACAAGACATATTTGATTAACATTGCGGCAAAAGCGGCACATATTCCCGTAGAAATTTTGAAGTTCACGAGCGCGAAGGACTTCACAAAAATCACTAACGAGGTACGTAATTTTTTGACACTTTCGGACTCCGACGAGAACGAGGAAGAAGAAATTCCGGAGAAGCCCCTCGAAACATTCTCCGGCGAATAGCAGTGAGATTAGCCCGCGCGGACATAGGAACGCCCGTTATTGAATGGCTGAGGATGACACTTACAGATTTATTTGAGTGGGTTAATATCGTCAGCGATGAGGCAAAACGTTTAGAGCGCGAGATGAAGAAAAATCAGAAATAAAGGCAGGTGATTTCCCCAATGGCTAATAATATGGTCGAAATGACTTTTGCGATCGGTGCGGCATTGGCCGGTAGTTTTTCTGGAACATTCGGAAAAGCAGTGCATGCACTCGGTGAATTACAGAAGCAGACTTCAAGTTTGCAAAAAGTATCTGGTCAGATAAGCGCGTACCAGAAAATGCAGGGGGCTGTTCAGCAGGGATCGGAGAAGCTGAATGCCGCGCGAATGCGAGTGAAGGAACTCGGCCAGCAGATGAAGTCTGCGGGGACACCTACAGCCGCTTTGAAGAAACAGTTCACGGCCGCTCAGCAGGAGGCACATCGCCTTGAGGTCGCATTAGGCAGTCAGAGAAAGAAACTCGGAGAGTTACGCACTGAGCTGAAGGGTGCAGGAGTAGATACAAATCATCTTGCGTCAGAGCAGTCAAGACTTATGCAACAGTCCCAGAAACTTGCAAATGCACAGACACGATTGCAAAATTCCCGCGCCGCACTTCAGGAGACGAGACAAAAATTATCATGGGATAACGTCAAGGGTGATTTGATAAAAGCCGCTGGAATTGGCCTGAGTTTGGGCGCACCAGTAATGCAGGCCGCAGAGTTTGAACATGCCGCCGCTCGTTTGAACGCTGTAGCATTTTCAGGAGGCGGACGAAACGCTGTAGAAGATGCAAAATCGTTCAAGAAACTTCAAGCACAAGCGAGACAACTCGGACGAGATACACAATTCACGGCGGTTCAGGCGGCACAATCTCAGGAAAATTTGGCTCGTGCCGGTTTCGACGCGAATGAAATTATAGCGGCAATGCCAGGATTGCTCGATATGGCGGCGGCTGAGGGAATGGATTTACCAACAGCGGCTGACATCATGGCGAGTTCATTGCGGGGTTTCGGACTTGAAGCGAAGGATGCAAGCCGTGTAAGCAATATTCTTGCACAGACAAGCGCGGCTAGTAATTCAAGCATTACAGGATTGGGCGAAAGTTTGAAATACGTTGCGCCTGTTGCAAAAGGTTTAGGAGTTTCGGTTGAAGAGACAAACGCGATGCTTGGTATCATGGCTAATGCAGGAATTAAGGGCAGTCAAGGCGGTACGGCATTGCGGGCGGCATTTTTGAGATTGAGCAAAGAACCGAAGGCAGTTGCTAAAGCTCTCGCTCAGTTAGGTATCAGCGCGCGAGATGCACAAGGGAATATGCGTGAGATGCCCGAACTAATGCAAGCTCTGAGTAACAAAATGAAGAATATGGGTTCAGCGGATAAGATGAAATATCTCAGCAACATATTCGGAAGTGAAGCTGCCTCCGGAATGCTCGCAGTAATGGAAGCCGCAGTTGACGGTTCACTGCAAAAATTGACACAGCTTAATCGTGAGTCGAGTGGACAGCTTCAAGCCATGAGCAAACACACAGGTGTAAGCATCGAGGATTTACGCGCTGGAATGGAGAAGGCCGATAAATATGCGCGGTCTTTGGGAATATCATTCGGAGATTTGAGCGTCTATACGTCTATGCTAGCTCAAAACAGCATCAAGGGAGCGGAAGCCGATAAAATGTTGACACAGGCATTCGCCCGCATGAAAGATAAGCCCAAAGAAGTACAGAAAGCATTGAATTCATATAGCATAGCTCTCTTAAACGACAAAGGGCAAATGCGAGACTTCAATATGATACTTGCAGACCTGAACAATGCGATGAAGGATATGAAACCGCCTGACCAGTTGAAAGCCTTGACTAAGATTTTCGGCAAGGATGGGGCGCAGGCAGTTCAAGCCTTAATGCAGGGTATGACCAACGGCCTTTACGATGAATATTCAAAAGTTGCGAATAGTGCTACGGGTGTCAGCAAGGAGATGGCGGATAAGGTGCTTGCAACATTCTGGGGACAAAAGGAGCTTGCGAAATCCGCAATCAGCGACCTCATGATAACCATCGGTAATGTGCTTTTACCGTCTGTTGAAGAAATTGTAAAGACCTTCGCAGAATGGACGGCCAGCTTAGGGAAATTAGCGAATGAACACCCCGAAGCGACGAAGCTAATAATCGGAACTGTCAGTGCAATAGCCGCCCTTAATGTTGGAATTACGGCCTTAAAATATGCGTGGTTAGGAATAAAACTTCCGTTTCAGAGTGTACGTGTTGCTATGGATTTAGCTAATGCAAAACTAATCATATTAGGCCAGACCTCTATTTTGACTGCGGCAAAGACAAAAATATTATCAGCGGCTCAAAAATCGTGGCAGCTCGTAATGAAAGCCGGAAGAGGTTTACTTGATGCTGGAAAACTTGCTCTGTATTACACGAAACAGTTATTAATCGCTGGAGCAACTAAAGCATGGACAGCCGCCCAATGGTTATGGAATGCTGCCATGAACGCAAACCCTATCGGCTTACTTATTACAGCAATAGCAGGAGCAATAGCGGCAGGATATTTGCTTTATAAGAACTGGGACAAGATAAAAGCATGGTGGAACTCATGGACGCTAAAAGATGTCTTTGCTGTGGTAAAAGATTACGCGGCTCGTGCATGGTCATACGTCAAACAGCTTTGGAATGATTTCTGGGAATGGTGGGACTCTTGGACAATCTGGGATGTTTTTGCACCCGTCAAGGGATATGTCGAAAGCGCAGAAGAGTATGTAATTGAAAAATGGGATAGCCTCAAAGCATGGTGGGATTCGTGGTCGTTTGCGGATGTATTCTCGCCATTATTGGAGAAAGGTAAAGCTGTATGGGACAAGTTTAGCGCAACAGTTGAGACCGTGAAAAACCTAGCCTCCGAGAAACTCGCCAAGATATGGGACGGAACAGTAACTGCTTATGAGCAAGCGCGAAGCATAATTGTCGGCAAGGTAATTTCTCCTGTCCTGAAGTTTTCGTGGAACGCTTTAGTTGAAGGCTGGAATGTTGCAAGCGGATTAGTCAGCGCGGGTTTTGAGAAGCTAAAGGGATTTCTTCACATGGATTTTTCAGGTTTCTGGGATACTCTTTCATCTGGATTTGCGGCTGTTTGCGACACAATAAAAGGTGCTTGGAATGGTGTAACGGGCTTCATTAAAGATACATGGAACACGGCTTCTGAGTATGTTTCTGGAGCTTGGAAATGGACGAAGGAGCTTTTCGGCTTCGACACCGGCGCGGAAGATTTACAGACACAGATACAGGACATCACGGCCTTAAACAAGATGAGCGAGGAATTTTCCCAGCGTGTGGCCGAAATGACATCAGCATGGCAGCCGTTCAAGGCTTCACTCGGTGAAGGTTTCGAGCAAATTTACAACACAATGCAGGGCATAGCCGATAAAATTCGCGGCGTAACGATCCCCGCAATTAATGAATTGGCCGGTGCTTTGAGCAAAATTGCAACTGAAATATCCTCAATCGTGCAGGCTGGAATGCTTGAAGTTGAAGTCAGGACACCAGCTACTTCAATAAATACAAGCTACAGTCAGACAGTCGGAGGCACATGGGGAGGCAGAAAACGTGCAAAAGGCGGAATAATCACACAACCAGAAATTGCTTTAATCGGTGAGGCCGGACGCGAGGCAGTTATCCCACTCGAAAATAAAGCACGCGGAATTCCCCTGTGGAAAGCGGCAGGCGAGGAAATGGGATTATTGTTCGGAAACACAACGACTAATAATGTTAGCGTAGCGCGCCAAAGGCATAACCGCAACAGTTCAATGAATTTCTCGCCGGTCTACAACATCACGGTCAACGGGGGCGAGCTGGGCATTGAGCAGAGATTTCGGCAGATTATTGAGGATACTTTATACGACATAAAGAATGATATAGAGAGGACAACTTTCAAGTGAGAACTTACAGGACAGAACAGGGCGACACGTGGGATTTAATTGCGCTGAGAATGTACCCAAAAATCGGAGCCGAGCAGCTCATGGATTTTCTCCTTGAATATAATCCTGAACACATACACACGGTGATTTTTCCAGCTAATGTAATCTTGAACATTCCCGAAGTTTCAGTGCCGGTGATTTCCAGCCTGCCAGCATGGAAGAGGTAATTGACACATGGACGCACACCAGGCAAGATGGGCTGAAGTCGTAATCTATTACGAAGGCGTGAACATCTCAAGGGATATAGCCCCGTATTTGCTGAGCTTCACATACACGGATAACGCAAAAGATAAGGCCGATGATATTTCATTCAGCCTTGAAGACCGCGAAAGGCTCTGGGTTAATGACTGGTTTCCGACGAAGGGCGACAAAATCAAGGTAAGCATAGTCGTTCATGACTGGGAGGCTGTCAACAGAACTCAATCTTTACCGTGCGGAACGTTTGAGGTTGACCAAATAGATTGTTCAGGCCCGCCCAATCAGGTAACGATAAAAGCAATTTCTACGCTCGTATCAAAGCCCATGCGTCAGGAAAAACACACAAAGGCATGGGAAAATGTGAAGCTCTCCACGATTGCCGGAGACGTTGCAGGAAAAAACGGGCTTTCATTGTTTTGGGATTGCAAAGATGACCCATTTTTTGAGCGGCGCGATCAGGTCGAAACATCGGACTTGGAATTTTTTTCAGGGCTTGCACGCGATTACGGAATTGCTGTAAAAGTTACGGATACACAGCTTGTTTGTTACGGCGAAGAGGAATACGAGCAGCATTCGCCGGTTGGTGAGTTTTCATTCGGCGATAAAAAGTTAATCAGCTGGAGTTTTTCAAGTAAGGCCGCCGGAACTTATAAAGCCGCGAAGTTGCAGTATCACGATCCCGTTAAGGATGAAACTTTCGATGTCGAAGAGAACGACGACGCAGAGGGCACAGGCCGGACGCTTGAGATTAACCAGAAAGCCGACACAATTGCGGACGCTAAGAAAATTGCGAAGGAGAAATTACGCAAGGCCAATAAACGCGAAATCACGGGCAATATTACTTTAATGGGAGACCTGCGATTTGTCGGAGGCAGTAACGTAAAAATCTCTGGATTTGGCGCGTTCGACGGTGAATATGTGATTGAGAAGGCGACGCACAGCATCAGCGGCTCATACACTACGAAACTTGATTTGAGCATGGGAAAAGAAGCTAAGAAGAAATCTCGCAAGAAAAAGAAATCAAAGGCTAAGAAACACAACAGACGCATCACTACTACGGACACAGTGAGTAACGTATATTTCGGAGAAAGGCAGGTATTAATTCCCAATGACAAATAACGATGAAGAAGCAGGAGCGCACGGACGGTTTGGTTATGTTTCGGACTATGACCCAGTGAGGCATATGGCACGTATAAAATTTCCCGATAAAGGCGATTTAGTTTCAGCGTGGCTTCCTGTTGCTGTCCCAAATTCCCAGAAAAACAAGGACGAAGTTCATCTTGATATTGGCGAGCATGTTTATTGCAACATGATGGGCAACGGACTTGAAAGTGGTGTTGTGCTTTGCTCAATTTACGACGATAAAAACAAGCCGCCTTTAGGAGATAAGGACACGCGCAAAGTTACGTTTGATGACGGCACAGAAATTCTCTATGACCGAGAAAATCACTTATTGAAAATTGAAAGCGTCGGAGATATTGAGATACACGCTAAAGGCCACATAAATATCTTTGCTGACGATAATATTAAACTGACAGCAAAGCGAATAGATTGGAATTAGGAGAGATTTTTATGCAGATAACAGGATTAGCAGTATTCACAGTATGTTTCTCTTTGATAACGCTTTCGATACTTGCACAAGTTTATTTTCAGGTGAAGCGTAATCAAGCCTGTATTGAATTTTTGTTAAAGCAATGGCACGAACAAAGAGCAGAACGCATAAGAGAGGAATGGGAGAAATGCCAGCAGTAACCAGACAAGGCGATATATGCACAGGTCATGAATGCTTCCCTCCTCGTGAAAGCATAGAAGGAAGCCCTAACGTGTTTTGTAACGGCTTACCCGTTCACAGATTAGGCGACGGCTGGGCAGTTCATACCTGCACACATCCAGAAGTCCCGCATGGTTCACACGGCGGAGTTCTTTCATCAGGAAGCGGCTCAGTATATGTGAATAATAGACAGCTCGGACGTATCGGCGATCCTGTTTCTTGTGGCTCAAGCGTTGCAACTGGGAGTGAAAATGTTTTTGCGGGGGATTAATACTTCATGATAGGTTCACTCGGCGAAGTAGTCTTTGAAGTCTCATCGGATAAGGTGAGAACTTTTCGGGACTTGCAGATACAAAGAAGCGCGAAATATTCAGAGCATTCAATTCACGGGCGCAAAAGCCTTTTAGAGTTCACAGGGCTTGCACCGGCATCAATGAGCCTCAGCATAAGATTAGACGCTGGGCTTGGAATAAACCCAAAAGAGGAGCTGAACTCGTTACATGACATTCTGAACAAACATCAGGCCGTGCCCTTTATCCTCGACGGTGAGCCGCAGGGTGATGGGCTGTGGGTGTTAGAGGGATTAGATGAAAACTATGAAATTATTGATAATCGCGGGACTTCAATAGCTGTCGAAGTTTCGTTAAAGCTGAAAGAATATATCGAGGTTGAGGCCAATGGAAATTGAAGTATTAGCCTCACAACAGGAGATAAATTTTGCGCCTGAGAACTTGATTGAGGAGGTTGCGCAGAATGTCAGGACGATTTGCACAACGACGAAATACAGCGTGCCTTTGGACAGACTTTTCGGAGTTGAAGCCGTGATGCTTGACCGTCCGACTCCGAAAGCGATTGCGACATTACAGGCTGAACTTACACAGGCCATCAGGAAATATGAGCCGCGATGTCGAGTTAAGAAGATAAGTTTTGACGGCGATGTTGACGGAAAATTAACCGCGAGAGTGAGGATTGAGATTAATGAAGAGTGATTTATTTCCCGGACTTGCTGACATAATTTTTGCTGAGAAGTCCGCTGAAGAAATCGAGAGCGAAATTATCACCCTTTATGAACAGCTCTCAGAACGCACACTTGCTAAAGGCGACCCGATAAGATTATTGCTCAACACTTTTATTCTTATCATCATTCATCAACGAAGCCTCATCGATTACGCGGCAAAACAGAATTTATTGGCCTATGCTGAAGGTGATTATCTCGACCACTTGGGGGCATTGCTCGAAGTTACGAGGCTTGAAGCGTCAAAGGCAATGACGATACTGAAATTCGCTCTCTCCGAAGCTCAAGCGTCAGTTGTAACAATTCCTGCGGGCACGCGCGTATCAGCGGGCGGAGGAGACATAATTTTTGCGACAATTGAAGCGGGGGAAATTTCAGCGGGCGACACCGAAGCATTAATAACAGCGGAATGCACAACGGCAGGAAGTCAGGGCAATGGTTTTGTTATCGGCCAATTGAAGAAACTTGTTGACCCTTTCCCGTTTGAGATGTCCGTAATAAACACAACAGAGACTTACGGAGGCAGTGATGATGAGAACGATGAAAATTTTAGAGAACGAATACAGATTGCGCCTGAAAGTTTTTCAGTTGCCGGGCCTCGCGGGGCTTATGAGTTTTATGCGAGGAGTGCTCATCAGGATATTATTGATGTGGCTGTGGTTGGGCCGCCCGATATACAAGCGGGTTATGTGCGGATATATCCTCTCATGCGAAACGGAGAATTGCCATCACGTGAGGTGCTTGATACGGTGCTCTCAATCTGCAATGCTGACGACGTGAGGCCCTTGACAGACTGCGTGAGCGTCCATGCGCCGGAAGTTGTGAATTATGCTTTGAACGTGAAATATTTTATTGACCGTGCAAAAGCGACACAATCAACGGAGCTTCAAGCGGCTATTGAAGCGTCAGTGCGTGAGTGGGTAACATGGCAGCGTTCAAAATTAGGGCGCGACCTGAACCCTAGCGAATTAAATCACCGAATGATAGCCGCCGGAGCAAAACGCACAGAGATAAATTCACCGGCTTTCAAGGTTTTATCAGCTTCACAGCTTGCAATTCCATCATCGACGACGATAACATTCGGAGGGCTTGAAGATGGCTAAAGAGCTGGAAGTTATCTCCTTGAAGGATATAATTCCCAGTTCCATAGCAGGCGACGAAAACGTACAGGCAATAATCAAAGCGACCGACCCGCAATTGCAAGAAGTCTCCCGAAACATCAGGGAGGCTTTTATTATTTCGCGGATTAATGAGCTTCCTGAAAATGTTATTGACCTGCTTGCATGGCAGTGGCATGTTGATTTTTACGAGCCGGAATTGCCGCTTGCAACCAAGCGTGAACTTGTTCTTGACTCCATAAAGTGGCATCGGAAGAAAGGCACGAAAGCCGCGATAATCAGCGCACTCGAAAAGTTAAACTTTGTCCCCACGATTAAGGAATGGTTTGAGCCGGAATTACGCACAGAGCCGCATACATTCAGCGTCAGAGGCTACTACAAAGACGACCATATTAACGTTGATTTTCTCGGCCCTAAGACGGACGAAATTTTAACCCGCATCATTGAGCTTACGAAGCCCGCGCGTTCAAAACTATTAAAGCTGACAGTTGCGCCGATTCCAATCGACATGACGAAGCATATTTGTTATTGGGATATTTGCAACTGGGAACATGTCGAATGGCGGCGGTATGACTGGGGAATGCTGACACCTTCAAACCCTTTGTTTGAGGATGAAGCTCCAATGTTCAGTTTCACCGAGCGCGGAATTTTGACACTTAGCGATATTCAATATTGGGATTTCGGAACGTGGGGAAGCATGCCTTACAGGTTGCAGGAAGTCGGCATTGCCTCAGAGACGGGAATTTTCGCTGAACTTGAAGATGACATTGACACTTGGCTAATTCCCTCAGACTGGGGCGGCTTCACATGGAACGACCCGCGCAGATTTTACCGGCCCGTCGGTCTGACAATTGAAAGCACATTTCCGGCGGAGCTTGAGCTTGAAGATTCAGGCGTTGTTTTCGGCTTAATTCCATTCATCGGCATTGTCTACGATGCACGGCCTTATTGGGATATGTATTCGTGGGATGAACATTACACATGGACTGAGGAGAAAGAGCAGCAGCCCATCGCGTCAGGTTTGAAGATTGGACTTACAGCGTCTTTAGCATGGGGAAATGAGCCGCCTATACCGCGCTGGAGTTCCCAAAAAACTTGGGAAGGCAGCGACACATGGGAAAACACAACAGAGCAGGCCGGAACGTGGGAAGTTGGAACATGGGAAATTCAAGAGGTTGTATAGATGGCAGTATTGACATTTTTAGCGCGTGTAGCTTGGGCGAAATATCTTTTATCCCGTCCGTTGTTTCTTGCAATCGGTAAAGGACAAGACAGCTGGGACACAACTCCGAAAGAGGCGGATTACGAAGCTACAGCACTTGTAAAGGAAATTGGCCGGAAGAAATTGACGCGCTCATTTTTCGTTAATGAAGATGATGACGGCGATATAGATATGCCCGGCGGCAGGAAATATTCATACTCAGAAACCCCAACGCGGCACGTATATTTGAGCTGTATGTTCAATTACGGTGAGGGAGTTGCTGAACCAATCCGAGAAGTCGGAGTATTCATAGATACACAAATCAAGGCTGGGCTTCCATCAACGCAAAGCTACTTCACGCCCGACCAGATACAAAATCCGGGCAGTTTAATTCTGCTTGAACATCTGGAGACAGCGGAGATGTTTACTCCTAAGAAAAAAGGATTTTACGGAACAATATTGACATTATGAGGAGGTGAGATATTTGACAGGTGAAGAAATTAAAACCTTGCTGAAAGTGCCGGAGTATTACAACCGCTATGAAAAATCTAAAAACTGGGACGCTGTTGCTGTACTTTCAGGAAGAGCGATGCAGTCAGCGGAGTTCAACGAAATTCAGAGCATAGCGGAAGAAAAAATTAAGGCTATCGGCAGTTCATTATACGCAGACGGCACAATAATTAAGGGTTGTGCTATCACGCTTGACACAGGAACGAAGAAGGCAAGCCTTGAGGCAGGAAGAATATTTATAGACGGCCTTGTGTATGAAGTTGCAGAAAAAGTTTTAGACATTCCCAACGATGAAGATATTCAAGTCGGCATATGGAAAAAATCCAGCGCCCTCACAGAATATGAGGACGAAACCCTGAATGAACCGGCAAGAAATACACCGCAATACATGATGCCCGGCGCATATAGAGTTATCACCGTCGCGGAATGGGGATTAAGCACAGATAATATTGATATGCCATTTTTCCCCGTTTATGGTATCAGCGGGGGTGAAATTGTTACTCAGCTCCAGAAAATTAACCCTGAGTATCTTAACACTACAGCACGTTACGATCGGCACGCAAACGGTCATTATGTTGTTGAAGGCTTGAATGTTACGGCCCTTCAAAGCTCAGAGACAGGCAAGCAAACTTACAGCATTTCAGAAGGGCTTGCGCACATAAACGGCTACGAAGCTGAAATAGGGCACTCCGTGAGGCTCATAATCGATGAGGCTTTTGACCTTGCAGAAGTTCAATCGGAAGTTCACAGGTTCAACAGCGGCGGGACGGGCAGGATGTCTTTCAATGTGTCTCACACGCCCATAGAAAACGTAACGCAGGTTAGAGTTACGAAAGAGCGGACAGTTACGCTGACACACGGGAATTATTCAGGATGTGTTGACGGCTTGCCGAATGATTCAGTTTTTGAGGTCGTCGAAGTTAAACAGGGTGCGTTAATTTTCGTTGAAGGTACAGACTTTCTGCTTGACGGCGATAATCTTGACTGGAGTCCAAGCGGTGAAGAGCCTCAGCCCGGCGCAACATACACAGCGACTTATCATTACCGAACGAATATTAAGCCTGATTTATTTAACACGACGAGCATCACAGTATCAGGTCTGTTTGAAAATTCGGTGATTGAAGCCAGTTACTATTACAGGATGCCGCGAAAAGACATTATCGTAATGTATAAAGATTGCTCAATCGGAATTGTTCGTGGAATTTCTCATCGTTACGACCCTGTTTTGCCTGGAACTCCGCCGGAAGCTATATGCCTTGCACAGGTAACGCAAACATGGCTGGGCTTGCCTGAAGTCCGAAACGTAGCGATTAAGTGTGTGCATGCTGACGTTCTAAATGAAATGAGAAGTCAAATACTCGACCTTTACGGGCTTTTAGCGAGGCAGGAATTACGGTTTGACGCGACGCTTCATGCTCCGACGAGCGCGTATAACGTTTTCGTTGACCCATTATTCGACGATGACATGAGGGACGCTGGCATACCGCAGACCGCTTTAATTGCCGACCAGACATTACAGCTTCCAATGACGGCGGAAATTTCGGAATTAGCTCTCGCTAAAGATACTGTGCTTGACTATGACGTTGAAATTTTGATTGACCAGCCGACACACACGCGGGATATGAAGGTTAATCCCTATCAGGCTTTTGAGCCCATGCCTGTTGAAGTTACACTTACCCCATCGGTCGACAGGTGGACAGAAAATATTGTGAAGTCGGTAATCCTGCGAACTGTACGCTCAACCAGAAGGAGCGGCCAAGTTTTAGACAGCTCGACAACTACAACTGAGGAAGTCGAAGGGACTATACGGCAGATTGAAGTTCAAGTGAGTGCGAGCGGTTTCGGCCCGAACGAGGCAGTGAAAGTTATCTTTGATGGAATAGAGGTAGCGTGTTCATCGACCAGCGCGAACGGTTCAGGAATATTCAGCGGGAAATTCACAATCCCCGAAGGAATTCCGACCGGCACAAAGTTAGTGAAACTTCAAGGCACATTCACATTAGGTGAGGCGTATTTTGTTGGTATTCATGAAGTCAGGACGACGATTAATTGGTGATGACAGCCTGCAAAGAGAGATTAATACACTGGCTGATTCATTCCTGAGAGACGCGCTGAGTTTGCATGAGGCACTAGAACGTCGAAAAGAAGCACTGAAGCGTGAGGTACAGGCCAGAATTGCGGGAGATACAGCCCTGCAGGAACAGATTAACCGCAACGCTGAGAAGATACAGCTTGAGACAGAACAGCGGGCCAAGCAGGACACGGCTATTCGTGAAGTTCTTGATTTTCAGAATAAGAGTTAAGCGGGCTTCAGCAACCTGTATTTGCTCCTTAATGGTCGTAGTCATCCTGATTGCTCCTCCAAAATCATGCGGCGGAGTTCACTAAACTCGTCAAGGGATATTTTCCCATCTGCGAAAGCCATATAAACCTTCCATAATTCGGTAATCTTTCTACAGCTTTCAGCAAAATTCTTTGCCAACTCTGTAAAGAATATAGATTTATCCTGCCCTTTTATAGTTGTCTTCATATGCTCCCTCCAACAAAAAAGCTCCCCGAAGGGAGCAACATTCTACGTAGAACTAATAAAGCCCCAGTTCTGCCTACATAATCCGACTACGTAGTACGTAGCCCTTCAACAGCAACAGGGCAATATCATCATAATTACTGCGCGAGCTGAATTAGAGCCTGCCCGATACGTGCCCATCCTCCAGTCGCAAGCAATAACAAAATACCTGCCGCAAAGAAGATGAACGACGCAAAGACTCCTTGCCAGACACCATACATAAAACCTTTGGGCTTCAAATCCTTTAACAGTTCCTTAATCTTAGCATCATATTCTGACTTGAGTTGAGCATTCATTTCGTCAACTTCGGCTGTGAGCGACTGTTCCAGAAACTCTTTTAGTATGCTAACAGCACGATCATTGTAAAAACGCCGCTGAGTTTCTGATTCAGCATTCTCCATAAAAGACGAAAGCTCTTCATCACTAGGCGGACGTTTATTCTGGGTCGTAAATCGCGTTATCTTCTCGATTTTTTGCTGCTTGTAAATAGCATAAGCAATCTGCCCGACTAAATCGTCTTCTCCGTTCACAAGCAATCTGTATACTTTGCTGTATGAATGCTCCTCTAAATTATTAGATGTCTCTGTAGGCATTTTTCCTCCACGCACTAGACAAAGCATCAGAGATTTCTTGCCGTGTTTTGCGTTCAACATAAGATTGAATCTTTGTCGGGATAACACGAGAAGCTGCATGTCCTGATTTCATTCGCGAATTAACTTGTTCGACAAGCTCACGACTAAAATATGCGCTCAATAACCATCTCTCCTTGCATATAAATTTTGATACGTGAAATTGTCGGTAATTATATCATTCACATTCTCAACCCTCGCTTGAAAAATCCTGATAATGCACTGCTGCTTTTCGCAATTGGTTTCTTCACTTCTGGGGCGGCTTCAATCTGTTTCTCCTCCTGCTTTTCTTGATACACAGGCTGTTTCAGCTTCGGCATCGGTGTTGTTTCCAGCCTCTTGCTTCTGCGTCGTCTGTGCATCTCAAAATTAGGATTGAACAATTCAAGCGCTCCGGTCGCGTAAACTCTCGTATCTAACGGTTCATTGCGAATGCCCGGACTTCGAGGCTCCCAAGTGATTGTGTCCCGGCCTTTAACCCGTTTTACAACCATTCGCTCAGACAACAAGCCCTTGAAGTAAACAGCGTCATAGCCCCGATGATTATGTTTCGCGTCCAATGGAAAATGGCAAAAACCCGCTCCGTGTTTCTCAACTTTCAGGCGTGAAAACAACGTGCCCTTAATCGTCGTTACTCCGAGCGTGAACAACACAACGTGCCTGCGATTATTCCGGCTCGGCTTGCTGACACTGGGCATTCCCTCACGACCACGTCCAACAATTGCAAAAATATTCCTGCGCACGCGGGTTTTGCAAAATCTGTAGACCTCATCTGTGAAATGTCCCGCGCTGTCAATGCATGTACAAGCAAGTCCCAATTTGTCGCCGTTTGAATAGCTCCAAGTCTTAGAAAGAAAATCATCGAGGGCCTGCCAAACTTCTTTTAAGCCGGGATCGCCGTAAAATACACGATACTCAATCCCCCAGCTCTCATGACCAACTCCCCAGCCTACAACTTCAGCTTCGAGACGGTCATCCTGTGTATCAACTCCGCAGGTCAAAACTAAAACGCCGTCGGGTAATTCAGCGGGATATTCCTCACGGTGAGACTCTAACGCCTCAGCTTCAATTGTGCCGCTCGTGTTCTCATATGGCAATCCGAGAACTGTATTCCACCAAACTTTTAATTCTTCTTCGCCGTTCCTGAATGCCTCTTGATACTGCTCAATAAGACTTTTCCACGTTACCCACGCTGACGCAAAAGCATTTACGTGAAAGCCGCGTGATTTCTTCTCGTCGGGATTTTCAGCAATCCACTTTCCGCGTTCCTGCCCGGCCTTCCACTCAACTTCATTGTGTTTTGCTCCGCACTTCGCACAGGTCATGACGGGTTCAGGCAAGTCCTTAAACGTTATCTGTTCCCATGAATACGGCTGATATTCCCCGCAAGTCGGACATGGAACGCACCACTTTTCACGACTGCTTGAGCTGTAAGCCTTCTCAATTCGTGAAACTCCCAGCAATGTCGGCGTGCTTACCCAGACTATGCGCCTGTTCCAGAAATTTTGTGTACGTTTCATCGCTAGACTTAACGGATCGCCTTCACTTCCGGCTGATGCAGGGTAACGGTCAACCTCATCGCATAATAATATTCTGATGGGACGTGAGGCCAATGACGCGGGCGAATTTGCTCCGGCTATGGTTATCTGACCGCCGGGAAATTTCTTCTCCTTGATTGTGTTGCCGCTAAATCTGGTCTTGCTGTCTTGAATTTTCTCACGCAAACACGGTGTATCTCTCACCATCGGCGCAACTCTGTCCTTTGAAAAACTCTCGCCCATTTCGATCGTAGGCTGTATCAACAATATCGGGCTGGGCTCTTGGTCGATGAAATAACCGATGACGTTTAATAAAATCTCACTTTTCCCAACCTGCGCGGCTGTCATCATAACAACTCGTTCGGTTAGAGGATTGCTCACAGCGTTCATGACTTCGCGCTGATATTCTGCCCTTGAAGTTCTCCATGTGCCCGGCTCGGCTGAGGCTTCAGGTGGAATTCTCCGAAATTCATCGGCCCATTCAGAAACAGTTAAATCCGGCGGTGGCAGCCATGCGTTACTGATTGCGCAAAATAGCTGCTGTTCGGGTGATTTTTTCGCCGTCATAGTCAGCTAACTCCTTCAGTGTTTCGTTAATAGCATCTTTAAGTTTTGCTACGATTATTTGCAATTCCTGCCCCACAAGCAAAGGGCCGACCTTTGTAGGAATAGCAAGTAAACGTGTCTTTGCATTCAAAACGTTATCCGTCCAGACTTTGGCAATTGCTGAAGCTCGGTGCAATTCTCCGCGTTGTTCTGCAAGTTCAGCCTCTTTCAATTCGGCCTGCGCTGTTACGAGCCTTGTTTGTGCCGCTTTCAAACCTTCAGAGTCGAATTGATTACGCCAATACGCTTCGACAACTTCACCGAGAATGTATTCTCCGTAGTCATCTTTGGGAATGATGCCACTTGCAACTAAACGGTTAAATGTACGTTCGGAAATCTTCAAGAAAGCCGCAGCTTCAGGAGCTGATATGACCTGAGAATAGAAATCTCTGCGTTCTTTTTCTTTTCTTCCTCGTGTCATGATATACTTCCTTATGCCTAAAAAGATTTTGGCGGAACAATTCGCAGAATAAAAGATAAAGCCGGATTACGACAAGGTTATTTTCTCCGACAGCTTAAAAATTCTGTACCTAGCCAAATTTTGGGGTCAGCGGGCCGACCGCAAGCCAAAAATCGCGTCCCAGTACCTTTTTTCTCAGCAGTCATCGGGATTTTCTTTGTCAAGCCCCCTCAAAAAATCGAATGTCCTTTTTTGGCAAACTCGGACATCACTCTTCACGTATAAAACATCGACAGCTACCGCATTCACAACAACGCACCTTCCCGCTGTTTTCCGATTTTTGCAATTCGTCCAATTCTGCAGTCTCATCACATAAATCTGAAACTGAAACGTCCTCGCCAGTGCTCCACCATACTGGACATCCAAGCAGCAAACACGCAATCGTAGAAAAAGCGTCTGCTTCCTCCGGCCAATCAGCCCCGTGAAACGATACACGCCTCACAAATCCTAATAAACTTGTTATCAATGATTGTCTTTGCGCTTCATTTAAGTTCATAATTCTTCTCCTCAATCCATACTCAAAATTGCCTCGTCCATGTCGTCCCGCGTTATGCCAATGTAGCTAAGGGTAATCTCAGGCGAGCTATGATTTAGCATTCGTTGTATTAATTCAATGCTCGTGCCGTTCTGATACTGAATATATCCAAACGTCTTGCGCAATGAATGCGTACCGATTTTATAGTTCAGACCGCAAGCACGCGCCGCATTCGTCAACACACGCAACGCATGACGCTTCGTAATTCGATACTGGCCGTCATGTCGTGCCTTTCGCGACTTCAATAATGGTTCATTCAACAAAGCTCCTAACGAAGGCGAATGTTTACGCCTCTGACGTAAATACTTGCTTAAAATTCGTCGGACTTTGGGATGAAGCAAAGGGTCAGCAAATTTTCCCGTCTTCTGTTCATGTATCATCAGACGCTCCACTATGCACAATCTGCCTTTTCTGTCGATGTGCGCAATGTCCCTTACGTTCAGCCTCACTAAGTCGGAAATTCTCCGGCCCGTGTAAATTCCAAGCGCAAACATTACTCTGTCGCGTAAATTTCTGTGCATAAAGTAAGCATCAATCGCATCGCGGTCAGACTGCGAGCGTATCGGCTGTACTGTCTTGTTGATTTTTTGCCTCATGAGCTATCACCGAGAATTTCACGTACAATCTCGACAATTTCCTCAATATCATCCTCGTCATAAACTCGCTCCGTCAATTTCTCTCTTAACTTCTGGGGAATTTCTGTGCTCAGCTTGCGTTCTCGGATTTCATACTCCATCGCGTCAGCTCGGTATTTCGCCTGTCGAGCTTTTGATTCGCGCTCAAGCACTTTCGCTTCAAGAAGACGTTTATCTAATTCCGACGGCTCTTCACTTCGGATTGTGCCACTGCATAAGCCCTGCAAATATCGTACATATGCCTGAACTGTCGGCCCTAAGTCGAAAACTCCACGCCCAGCCTTCGGGATTATCTTTTTCCTCGCAAGCTGTTCAATTCGACGCTCTGAAACATTCAACAGATTTGCAATTGTCTCTTTCGGGTACAACCCCTGACTGCGTGCATCATTCACCGGCCTCACTCCGCAACTCGGCTATCTCATCAAAAGTGCGGCCGTCTTCTTCAAGTATGGCCTGCTGACCTGTGTAATCCTGAAAACGTCTCACGGCCATATCGACATACTCAGGGTTAAGCTCAACTGCAAAACATCTCCGGCGGCATGACTCGGCGGCTATGATTGTCGTCCCGCTTCCGCAAAACGGCTCGTAAATTATTTCGTCGGGCTCGGAATTATTCAGCATTGAGCGGCGCATGCATTCAACCGGCTTTTGTGTGCTGTGCGTGGTCTGCGTGTCCTGATCCTTGAAACCAATCTCCCACACAGTTGACTCGCTCCGGCTTCCCTGCCAATGACTTTTTTGATTTCTCCGTACTGCGTAGAGACATCCATCATAACCCTCGCAGTAATCGGCAATTTCCGGGCATTCCGAGTTGTCTTCACGAACAGCGTACCAGCAACACTCATGCTGCCAGTGATAATCGCCGCGTGAGAGCGCAAAGTTAGGTTTTACCCAGATGATTTGATTGCGAATAATGAAACCATTAACCTCTAAGCTGTCAGCAACAGCACGGCAATGTAACGACGCATGCCATATGTACGCGACATCTCCGCTAAACAACTTCCAAGCCTCGCGCCAGTCGTCCTTGTCGTCGTTTAAGACGCGCCCAGTTCTAGCGGATTGCGTATCGTTGAAATCGTTTCGCCATTCAGGATTGTAATTTACTCCATAGGGCGGATCTGTAACCATAAGATGAGGCTTCTCTCCGGCCAATAATTTATTCACTGTGTCTTTGTCAATGCTGCTCCCGCAAATTAAACGATGGTCGCCAAGTATCCATAAATCGCCAGTTTTTGAGACGACATTCTTGACCTCTTCAGGTGTTGCGTCCTCATCTTTGGGAACTTCTGCAACGTCCATTCTCAAACGCAGAATTTCACGCTTCGCAAATCCTGTGTGAGCAAGTTCAAGGCCGTATTCATCCCGCAATCTCAACATCTCGGTCTTGAGCTTTTCTCTGTCCCATGTCGAGTCCTCCGCAAGCCGGTTATCCGCGAGAATATAGGCTTTGGTCTGAGCTTCCGTTAAGTGAGACGCACGAACACAGGGAATTTCAGGGATTGCAAGATTTACACACGCTTGAACGACTGCATGCCTCGCGATTATTACGTTGTTAGCATCTATTAAAACCGGCAAAACTATTCCGTATTCCTGAATGCTCGCCATTAACTTTTTGATTTGCTCCTCGCTGTGTACGCGCGGATTGCCATCATAAGGGACTAACTCGGTCGGCGGTATTTGCTCAATCTCTAGCCTGTTAATCATGCTCACCTCTCCTGATTTTATGCACAAAAAAGAGAGCACCCGCCTTTAGGTACTCTCTTAATAGTATTCTTGAATGATAATATTTTATCGCATTTCCTGAATTATGATGAACGTTATAATCAATGTTAATATCACATCGCTCTTTTTCAGCCAGGCATGAGATAAAAATCATCACCCTCACCCGTCGGCATCAAAAGCATCTCAGCTAATTTACTCGAAAACTCGCGCCGGTATTTCATCACTGTGTTCGGAGATAATCCGTAGCGAACTGCAACATAGCCCAGCTTTGAAGCATAACGTGATACTGCATTCCCGACAAATTTTATATGGTCAGAAACTACAGACCACATTCGCGAGTCGGACGAGTAAAATTCTTGCGATACAAAATGTATATGCGGCCAGCCTCCCGCAAACTCTACAGACTTGTCAAAATATTCACGGTCAAAAATTATGCGCTCGGCTTCAGTCTCAAGGTTGGGCATCGTCGCAATGTAATCTTCAGGCAATTTCGTTCTCCCTGCATTCATCATCTCGTGAATTTCCCTTGAGGTCGGCTCGTCGGCCTTGCCTAATAATATCTGGAAACCCTGCGGATGACACATGATTAATAGCTCGATTAGGTCGGTTACCCTGTTCAAATGTGCCCAAGAACTTTTTCGAGACTGCCGCAATTTTAGCTCCTCCTTGTCTTGTTCCTGCAAATCTTGTTCCTGAATTTATATGCTTCCATCTCAGATTTAAGCACTTCTAGCACCGCCGACAAACATAACGCAGTCCCGCGCGGCCTCATACGAACTGACTCACTAATTCGACTTTCTGTGTAACCCGTCAATTTCGATAGCTCTGCATACGTCAAACCATAACGGTAAATCTGCTGTCTCAGCTTGTCGGGACAAAACTTCCTGTAGAAAAATTTATAGTTAATGCTTGCGGACAGGTTCACGCCGAAAAGCTCCGCAAGTTTCATTAAAGCCTGCAAAGGGGTAATATTCAGCCCTCGTTCATAGGCATAAATATTTGAGCGCGTAGTGGCTTGTTATTTCTGGTGAACACCCCCTGCTCAGGAATGAAAACTGCTCTTACACCATCAAATTTAGGTGAAGCCCACCATGAAACAACCTTATAATTTTTTGCTGAGTTATAAGTGTTCGCAAGCTGTACGTTCATTGTTTCGCCTCCTCATGATTTCTCGCATTTTCTACAATCTCGATAATTGTCTTATTCATACTCTGACGTTTTTTATACGCTGTGTCTTGTAACCATTGGTAAAGCTCAACCGGCCAGCGTACCTGCGATATTTGTACTCCTGTCATTTTTCCTCCTTGTGGGTTGCATTACAACTATTGCAGCTATGAATAATTACAAGCCGATTGTTAAAATGTCAATAATTGTAACCATGTCAACCATCACAGGGAGGAGATATATTGCCAGCACTTACAATCCGTTATGATGACCTTGAACACCGAAAGCTGAAGGTCATTGCCGCCTATAAAGGCCTTTCGTTAAACTCCCTTATCATGGAGCTGTTCAAGGACTGCATCACAAAGTGGGAATCTGAGCACGGGCCTCTTCAACTGCCTGACTGAGAATATCCTGTATCAGCTTGTTGATGGATGTATCCTTGTAGGCCGCCAGTATCCTCAGCGATCGGTGTAATTCAGGGGAAAACCTGATTGTGTAGCTGACTTCTATCGTTTTGTTCTGTTTGTTTGCCAAAAGTTTCACCTACCAAGAAGAAAGGAGAATTATCATGATACCTATTATTACCAACTGGGAATCCAGTGCTGCCGCTTTGCTTTATGACCTTCTGAATGTTCCTGCAAAAGAACTAGAAAACATCATAGGTGATTATCTTTGGTATTACCGCCTGAAAAATCTTGCTAGGCTTAACGACAAGTTTCAGAAGCAGAAAGAAAAAAAGCGCATAATGCAAGAAAATATGCGTACCGTTTCCCCGAAACTTGGAATACCGCTACTTGATGCCGCTTCTCTTGAGGAAGATGATGTCATACAGGATATCTGGGCACGCTTATTGTTGAACGCCGCATATGCTAACTTCACATCTGAAATCAGAGTTGCCTTCATCGACATCATCAAAACGCTTACACCGATTGATGCTCAAATCCTCAGACAAATTTACAATTCCGTAGCTCCGAATGATCTATTAAGCGACACGAGTATCGAAGTGCACGTTAACTGTGCAAAAGCTATGAATGACCTTAAAATCGATGCTCTTACTTGTGGTGCTTCACTGGATAATCTGGAGCGTTGCCAGCTGATTTCTCGTCCTGCTCCTCGATGGAATGAGACTGATGAAGACGAAAACATCATCAAGAATTTAACCGCGCTAGGAATACTGTTTATACGTGCCTGCATCGGCGGCTCTAACGATACTTCAAAAGTTTAGTTTCTTTTTCTGCCCAACTTGCGAGGGCTTCAATGATAATGTTCCCTTCTTCTTTGAAGCCCTTACTCTTAAGCCAAAGTGCGAAATTATCACTGATACGAGCTCCTATTACTTCATAAAAGAGTGTTTTCAGCATTTCAATTCTCCCAATATTCAGTTGTCAATATGCCTGATTTCTCAGAAAACTTATTGCCTACAGTCTTTGCCGCTAAATGAACTAGCACTCCACCTCAGCTGTGTCTTTATGCTCAAACATCCAGCAAGCGGCTTTGAATTTCTTGATAATCTGCTCAAGTGCCTTGTCGCGCTCTTCCTGCGTATCAATCCTGACTTTTCCAGCCAAATGAATTAACGGCTCATCATCCTGTACACCATAAAGAAAAGTGTTATCCATAACTTCTACTCCTGCTAAACCAGTCAAATTCTTCACCCCCATAATGATTTTTACCTCAAATTCCTGTTTGGTAGGGCCATTCAACAATTCGGCCTCCGTGCAACCAAGAATCTCACATAGCTTCATTAAGTCATTGGAACGTGGTTCAAAATCTCCTGTTTCCCAGCGACGAATGGTGTTTTCATGAACTCCTATCTTGTCTGCTAATTCAGCTTGTGTTAGATTGCTGCGTTTCCTATAATCTCGAAGGTACATTCGTATCACCTCCCAAATTTGATGGTAGAAATACTACTATATTTAGTTTAAGTCAAGATATAACTACAAAATTCGCTTTATCTATCCCTCAAATTTTGTCTGGTAAAAATCTACTAAAATTGTTATTTTTACTTAACAAAGTGGAGGTGATTTTATGTTTGAGGGAAGCAGGTTAAAACAACAGAGAACGGCATTACATCTGTCGCAAGAGCTTCTAGCAGAAGAGCTTGATGTTCATGTGAATACTATAAGACGCTGGGAACAGGGAAAACAAGTTCCTGATATAAACAAGCTGGAGCGTCTCGCAGATGCACTAGATACGACTGTAGCATATCTCTCAGGTGAGACCGATGCCCCACAGCGTGAATATGCTGACGAAGAGAACATGCATTCACCCGCAATAAATTCTACAAATACAATAAAAAATCCTTCTTTTATTCGTGAAGGAGATTTTATAGGCAGTGGTCGTGTTTTAATGTATGAAGACAAGGGAAAGCGTTATGTATTTCCAGCTACGAAAGAAAATCAAGCATGGTTTAGAGAATTGGTTAAAGCTGCTATAACAGGGACTCCTGCAGTTCAGACATAAAACATAAAGGAAGAAAGGAGAACGCGGTGATTTTGAGAAAAGTTGTTTTTTTGTGTGTCGTTATTGTTTTAGTCTATGCATTTTTTCAGGATTGGTCAGCAAATAATGAGACTGTCGCATATGTGACTTCTGAAGGGACAGCAGAGCGCGTAGCCGAAGACCTCATACGTGATGTATGGGGAGCTAAAAGTCATAGAACAGGTGAGAAAGAACCTATTACTAGAGTTGAATCTGTAAAAACTATTCCGCAAGTTGATGGAACACTCGCGCTAGATATGAGAATACATATCGAAGGGGCTAATGAGTATGGAGTTTGGAACGGATTGCTCGACCATGTCAAAAAACTATTCCCTAGATTTATAGCGGAAAAGAAGCTGGAGGGATATAACGAATTTCGCTTGTATGGCTCTCTGCCTATGAGAGATAGAAACGGGAACGTCACCGAAGACAATATTAGCAAAGTATTTTTTACTCGCAAGGCCATACAGGAAATATCGTGGGATAAACTCGATAATACCGATTTACATTTTCTTCTCACGAAAAAAAAACGATGGGAAAAATTGTACTTACTGGTTGCATGGCGGTATTTTGTCGCAAGTACCACATCTTAAATATTTTTCAAAATGACACATTCTTAGGGAAAGGGACGGTTATTTTGAAAAAACGTTTTTACAGTTTATTACTTGTTATAGTTCTATTAGTCCTATAAATGGTATGCGCTGTTCCGTGAAATTCTTATGCAAAAGGCAGTTACGGCGTGATATGGTGCATTATACGTCGTGCCTTTACAAAATAATGATGAAAGGATAACAACTTACGTGAATACAGCAAAAGATGTCGCTGAACATTTATATGAATATTTTGCGGCCACAGGAATGCTTAATGCTTCCTGTGGTTCTTCAGCTTATACAGACGGTGGATTTACTCCAGCCTCAAGTGAAGAGGCTACGCCGTCATGGCAAGGTGATATTGCCTTTGCAAGCAAAGCCGTACAGTCCGTAGGCTATGAGAATTTACCGCTAAGTTCTGACGAAAAGCCTGCTGTATATGTGTATGTTTCCAAAGGGGTAACAAAAAGAGATGAAAAGAATGAGCATGAATTTGAAGGTTTCACTGTTAGATACAGACGCTTAACTCCGTTATCAGTCAAGCCAGAGAGTTCTAGATATATAACGAATATTCCATTTCTGTATTGTTGCCCTAATGGTGAACTTGCATGCGGAAGTTCATGTGCTTTATCTACCCAGAATTTAGCTGGTACTATGGGGGCTCTGCTTAAGTTGGACGGCGATGATAAACACCTTTACGTGTTGTCGAACAATCATGTTATAGGCGGTTGTAACCATGCCGAAAAGGATGCGATAATAAATGTGCCAGCTCATATAGACTCACAAAAATTTGCTTCTCTTGAAGTCGGGAAATTATCATCAATTGTATCGCTTGAGAGCGGCAATCCTGATTTTGTTGAAGCATGTGAAGTGGATGCCGCTATTGGCAGGGTAACGTATCCTGAGCGAGTTACATCGTGGCAGGGTACTATTTCCGAAGGATACGACTCGCCTTCACAAGTTATGCCATTGATGTCAGGAATGAAAGTCAAGAAATTTGGACGTACAACAGGATTAACTTTTGGCACAGTTGAAGCACAAATAGTAAAGTGTTCTAAGCTAGCTTATACGGCTAAAGGTTTTAATGCTACAGTATATTTCAAGAATTTCTGGCTCGTGCTTGGAGAAAAGGACAAACCTTTTGCTATGGAAGGTGATTCGGGTAGTTTAGTTGTTACAGAGGATGGAAGCGCGACTGTGGGCTTACTTTTCGCCGCAGATAATTCAAGATATGGGTGCATAATACCTATTCAAACAGTTCTGGATAAACTAGGAGGGGCTCGAATTGTTACACGACATAGAATCCCCAACACTTCAGGATAAGGCAGCTGCTTTGAAAGCATATTTGAACAATCCTGAATGGTTGCAAGTTATAGGCATAGGTTCAGATGATGGAACTCCGTGTATATTTGTGTACGCAAATAAGGTTAATTTAGCCCGCACATTCGTTCCTAGTACATGGTGCGATGTCCCTGTCAAAATACGAAAACTGGGTAATTTAAGTCCCGCGAGATTGTAAACTTGCCTAGTTAGAGTGTAACCATATTTTTGAATGCTATAGAATTGCCAGAGAAAGAGCGACCATGAAGAATTTAGATTATTACATGTCACTGCCATATGATATTAAAGTGCAAGAACTCACTGAGGATGACGGCGGGGGATTTTTTCTTTCTATTCCATTACTCGGTGTGATGGCTGTATGTGCATACGGTGATACGTATGCTGAGGCTCGGAGTGAGCTTGAAGCCGTAAAACGGGACTATCTGGAAATGTGGCTTGAAGAAGGCGTGAAAATTCCTGAACCTAATCCGGAAGACTGGTTTGAAGATGCGTGTGTATCTGTTCGTGAACTTGGCCTAGTTGGGGCATGATGATTGTTATTATAGTCTGAGTAAAATAAAGAATGCCCGGAGCGACTGCCGCGTAGCAACTCGCTAGAAATACAATGCTACACTGGTTCACGAACCCTCGCTTAATCCGGCGACATCCTCTGCTGATTATTATAGCAAGAAGCCGCTAAGCTACAAAGTAGATGTTGACCGTACAAAAAACCGTACAAGTGGATAACGGAGTACTTGAGTAGATAGCCCTTACAGTAAGGTTTTATGTATTTTATTCGGAGTTCCTTATCTCCACAATTTTTTTAGGAAGGTGCATAAATGTCTGCAGTAAAAGTTAAAAATCTTCATAGTGGTGATACGGGCGGTAAAGGTTGGTTGAGGCGTTGGATGGAATACAAAGATTATGATACAGTTCCGTTTTGTTCGAATATCTCTTGTATTAATGAAGCAGTACATGGCGGTCATGTAATAAAGGTTGGAAATGCTGATAAGAGACGCTATATAGTTCCTCTTTGTGCAGATTGTAATGAAAATAAGGATGACAGTTTTGAGTTTTATGTTCCTGAGGATGACCTCGTTTTATTAACTGATTTATCTTAGATTATATGAACACGTGTAGATGAAATTACTTCCCTGAAAAAAGGGGAGTATTTTTGTCTATAATCCCCCGTTTGTTATCTCCTCAGCAATCCTCAGAGCCTGTAAGTTTTCCTTCACATCATGAACCCGAAGCAAACTCACTCGTCCAGACAACAACGCCGTAACCGCCAACGTTCCCGCAAAATTCTCCGGCCCCGTTAATCTCTTTCGTGAATGTCCGACCAAAATCGGAAGCCCGAAAACTTTCAAGCTCTCAATATTCTTTATCAGCGCAAAATTTTCATCAACATTTTTTCCGAAACCTAATCCCGGATCTATTATCACCTGCTTAACTCCGGCCAATTTTAACGCCTCAAGTTTAGCCGCAAAATATTCATGTATGTTTCCTAATGGCTCATCATCGGTCTTGAAGTGTGAGAGAACATAAGGAATATTCAGCTCGCTTATGACCTCCGGCATTTCTTGACTAAAAATAACGCCGCTTATGTCAGCTCCTTCATCGTATGAAATTTTCGCAACTTCGGGCATCTCTTGAGAGAACTCAAAGCCGCTAATGTCATTAATAATATCTGCTCCCTCATTGGCTGAAATCCTCGCAACTTCAGGTTTATACGTGTCGACAGAGATTATCGCTTCCGGAAATTCTCGACGCAAAAGTCTTAAGCCCGGCAGTAATCTTTCGAGTTCCTCATCCGCCGTAATTTTGCTCGAACCCGGACGCGTCGACTCTGCTCCGATATCAAGAACAGCCGCACCTTCGGACAAAAATTTTTCGGCTTTACTAAGAATTTCCCCATCATTAACTCGGCTTCCAGCATAAAAAGAGTCCGGAGTGAGATTAATTATCGCCATCAACTTTGTCTGATTATTCAGCGTTAATTTATGGCCGTTCGGTGAAACTATTTCCCATTCGTGAAGATTTATATTATGAAGGACACGTGATAACTCCTCGCGAAATTCTTTAATTCCCCATATGTCCATAGCTTTGAGTTTTTCCCGTAAGCTCCGTAACTGTGAAGCCGTCGCCATCAACAAAATATCGCTCGTCTCAGTCTTACCGTCAATCACATGCTTGGTTACAATCACGTCTCCGCCGCGCGCAAGTAATTCCTGCTTCAGAAATCCCGCCGCCCGATAATCTATATTCTCAGCGTAAAAGTGTAACATTCTCGATTTCGGCACAAGATAGGCCAATGCTCGCGTGTCCGTCCCAATTTTCTCGCACACTCTCTTAATGTCATTGTCATTCTCGATATTTAATGGGTAAATCAAAATCCCTTCACTCCTTAAAGTTTAGTCTTCAGCCTCGAAACCACAAGAGTTAATACGAAAACTAGTTAATCAAAATTTCGCTGTTCTTTCTTGTGTAAATCTCAACGAGAATAAATTATCATTTCCAGCCGTGAAACGACAAGATTAGCCAATCAAAATTTCGTGTCTTCATTTGCCATTCATGATATAAATTTTACTCGCAACGACAAAAATTCACACGCAAAAATTCTTCAACTGTTAATCACTTCATAAACTCACTAGCAATTTTTTAGGTTACACGTCAATTTTTCGCAAATTTTACACATAAATATTATATCCTGAAAATTAAAAAGGTTTATCAAGCAGGTAAAATCTCTCACGTAGAATTTCAGTGTGTAATTATTTCCCGCGTGATACAATCTCAATAAATTTATCGAAAGGAGTTTATCCCAACATGAAAATATTATTTATCGCGCTGATTATTTTAGCCTCTATGCCCGCAGGTTTCGCCCTCGCCGCAATTCCGCCTCTCTTGCCAATGGAAGACTTTTTCAGAAACCCAGACACCGCAGCATTCTCAATTTCACCTGACGGGACACGTCTAGCATTCGCCAAGCCTTGGGAGCATCGTATGAACGTATATATTCGGGAAATCGCAACAGGGAACGAGAAACGCATAACTTCAGCGACAGAACGAGACATCGCCGGATTTTTCTGGAAGGGGAACGATAAGATTATATTTGCTCAGGACTCTGGAGGAGATGAAAACTTTCACGTCTATGTAACTGATATAACCGGCTCGGAAGCACGAGATTTAACACCGTTTGAGAAAGTCCGCGCGGGAATTCTTGATGACTTGGAAGATGACCCAGTTCACATGTTAATCGAGATGAATAAAATCAACCCGGAAATTTTTGACGTTTATAGATGCGATATTAACACCGGAGAACTTGAATTAATCGCCGAAAATCCCGGAAATATTACGGGCTGGATGACGGATCACGACGGAAAATTGCGTTGTGCTTTCGAGACCGACGGAGTTAACACGAGCTTTCTTTACAGGACAACAGAAGCTGACCCGTTCAGAAAGTTAATCACTACGAACTTTAAGGAAACTTTTTCGCCGGTTTTATTCGCTTACGACAACAAGTTAATGTATGTAGTCTCGAATTTGAGCCGTGATAAGGACGCAATTTACACGTTTGACCCGGAAGAGAACAAGACGCTTGACTTAATATTTGAGCATCCCGAAGTCGACGTTGGAGGAATTATGCATTCCAAGAAACGCAAGATTATAACGGGAGTTACATACACGACGGATAAGCGGCATTACAAATTTTTTGACGCTGAACGTGAGGAGTTACAGAAATCACTTGAGGCATTTTTCCCGAATTATGAGGTTGCTGCGGTTGACATGGACGATGACGAACGCCGCGTAATAGTCCGAACATACAGCGACAAAACGCGAGGAACTTATTATCTCTATGACAGGCAGGATAATTCGTTGTCGAAACTCGCTGATTTGTCATCATGGCTCAAAGAAGAACAAATGGCCCCGATGATGCCGATAAACTTTAAGGCACGCGACGGCTTGAAGATTAACGGTTATATCACGCTTCCCGTCGGGATTTCCTCAAGCAATCTTCCTTTGGTCGTAATTCCTCATGGAGGACCTAGCGCACGCGACGGCTGGGGATTTGACTCCGAAGCTCAGTTTTTAGCGAACAGGGGAATTGCGGTTTTACAGGTGAATTATCGAGGTTCAACGGGTTACGGCAAAGAGTTTTGGCAGGCTGGCTTTAAGCAGTGGGGATTGAAGATGCAAGATGACGTTACTGACGGAGTTTTATGGGCAGTCGAACAGGGAATTGCTGATAAGTCGAGACTTGCGATTTACGGAGGAAGTTACGGCGGATATGCGGCATTGGCCGGAGCCGCGTTCACTCCAGATTTATACGCCTGTGCTGTGAGTTACGTAGGGCCGTCGAATATTTTTACATTACTTGAGAGTATTCCGCCTTATTGGGAGCCGTTCAGGGACATGGAATATGAGATGATTGGCGACCCGTCGAAGGATAAAGAATTACTTGAAGCTGTATCGCCTGTGTTTCATGCTGACAAAATCAAGATACCTTTATTCGTTGCGCAGGGAGCTAATGATGTCCGTGTGAATAAGGCTGAATCAGATCAAATCGTGGAAGCTGTGAAGAAGACGGGTAAAGATGTCGTTTATATGGTGAAGGATAACGAGGGGCACGGTTTCCATAATGAGGAGAACAGGTTTGATTTTTACCGGGAACTCGAAGCATTCTTCAAGAAACATTTAGGCTCAAGATAAAGTTTTCCCCCGTTGTTTCGGAGCGGGGGATTTTTTGTGCATATTGATATACATAGCTTCCTATGTTAAAATTCGCGCAACAAAATAAATAGGAGGCTATGAATTGAGAGTTATCACGCTTGAGGAACATTTTACATCGCGAGAAATTTCAGAAGCCAACGCTAAATATAATCCTCCTGCCCCAAATCAGCCCAAAGAATTAATTGAGTTTTACAAGTCAAGAATGATGTTCGGTGAAGCCTTGTTCGATATTGAGAAGATGAGGCTTCCTTTCATGGACAAGTGCAGAATTACAATGCAAGTTTTATCTTATACGTCGCCGGTCTCTGATAAAGTGCCGAGTTCGGAAGCGATAAAAATTTGCAGACGTGCTAATGACATTCTCGCTGAAAGAATAGCCGAATATCCGGATAGATTTGCGGGTTTCGCGACAATTCCGATGGCTGACCCAGAAGCGGCGGCTAATGAACTTGAACGCTGTGTGAAAAATTATAATTTCTGCGGAGTTCTCGTTGCCGGCCAATTTCAGGGACATTTTTATGATGAGCCGCAATTTTTCCCGATATTCAAGAAAGCCGAAGAGTTAGACGTGCCTGTTTATTTTCATCCGGCTGTAATCGCTAAAGAAATTCAGGATCATTATTTTACGTCGCCGAGCTGGAATATAATTGTCGCTGGTGAGTTCGCTTCGGCTGGTTTCGGCTGGCACATGGACGTTGGAATTCATGTTGTCCGCATGATTTTATCGGGAATATTCGACAAACTCCCTAACTTGAAGATTATCTCCGGACATTGGGGCGAGATGATACCGGCTTTCCTTGAAAGAATGGATTACATGTTCCCTCATAAAATTACGGGCTTAAAGAGAAGCATATCAGAGTATTACAAGACGAATATTTATCTCACGCCCAGCGGAATTTTATCATCAATGCAGCTTGAATATCTCGTTAAACTCATGGGAGCAGAGCATATCCTTTACTCCGTCGATTATCCTTATATGCAGCCTGATAATGTCTATGAGTTTCTCGCTAATTCAAATCTCACTCAGGACGAGAAAGAGTTAATTGCTCACAAGAACGCCGAGCGAATTTTACACATTCATGAATAACGTTGACAAAATCGCGATATTAATAAAGAAGTTAAGCCTGGAGATTGATAAACTCTCTAATCCCATTCTTGAGCCTTATGACCTCACTCATTCGCAGTTCAAGATACTCAAATATTTATTGATTAATCCTGAAAACTCCGTGCGACAGGTTGACATAGAGCATTATTTTTCGATGACTAATCCGACAGTAACGGGCCTCGTCAATAATCTCGAGAAAAAGGGAATGCTTGAACGTAAAGTTAATCCCAATGACAACAGGAGCAAAATTTTATCGCCGACACAAAAAACTCTTGACATGAAAGATTTGCTTTATTCGCTGAGTGAGGAACTAGAAGCAAAGTTGACGGACGTATTGACTTCTGATGAGAAACAGGAGCTTTTGAGGCTTCTTAAGAAATTATTGCATTAAAGGAGGAACTTTACATGAACATTAACAGGTTAGGGCTTGGCTGTATGGGGATGAACTTACGGCGTAACCCTGAGATGTCAATTTTAACAATTCATGCGGCTCTTGACGCTGGAATAACTTTCTTCAACACCGGCAATTTCTATCAGACTGGAGAAAGTGAAATGCTTCTTGGTCAGGCTCTAAAGGGAATTTCGCGCGAGAGATTTTTCGTCTCCGTAAAGTTCGGCGTATTGTTTGAACCTTCGGGAAAACTCTACGGGCTTGACGTTCATCCTCACCACATCAAAGCTCAGTTGACGTATTCGCTTCATCGTCTGGGGCTTGACTACGTAGATTTATATCAACCTTCACGAATGGACTCGGCAATCCCCGTTGAAGATATTATCGGCGTTCTCGCTGAACTCAAGCAGGAAGGATATATCCGCAACATCGGAATGACCGAGATTGACGCTGAAACTCTAAGACGCGCGCACAAGGTTGCTCCAATTCATACGGTCGAGCTTGAATATTCTTTGCTTGACAGGAGCATTGAAAAAGAAATTATCCCGGCGGCTGAGGAGTTAGGAATAAAAGTTTTGTTGTTCGGAGTTCGGGGACACGGATTGTTGAACGATAGAACCCTCGAAGGCAAAGCGTCAGGAGCAATTCCTTCACCCGCGCTTTCTCCTGAAAATCTGCCGAAAAATTTGCCGTTGGTTAGAGCCTTGAAGAATTTTGCAGAGACTAAGGGGGTTTCACTAAGCCAGTTAATGACAGCTTGGGCACTCTCAAAATATCCTGATGCAATGTGTCTCGTCGGAACAACAAGCCCCGAACACTTACAACAGAATATTGACGCGCTGAAAGTTGAGCTGAGTTATAAGGATATTAGCGAGATTGAGGAGATTGCGGCATCACACAAAGTTTATGGGAATGAGATGCGTTCTCTCACGTTCACAGGCGGAATGCCCGTATATCACTAGGATAGCAAAAATTAATGAAGAAGTGAGCGTTATCACATTAAGTTTTAGAGATTATACACGCTCGCTAAAGTTCACTGACGTAATGCCCCTTCATGGGTAAACGTATAAATATTACAGGAGGAATTTTTTAATGAAGAAGTTACTTATTGCTTTATTGTTGGTCGTTATGGTTTGTTCGGTTGCGTTTGCTGAGGATATTGCGCTTCCTGAACCTGAGAAGTCAGGAGGAATTCCCGTAGTTGATGCGATTGCGGCTCGTCAGTCTGCCGGTGATTTCGTTGACAAGGAAATTTCGCTTCAACAGCTCTCAAATTTACTCTGGGTAGCCGGAGGAATTAACCGTGAAAATGGCAAATTAACTTATGCTACGGCTATGAACAATCAGGACATGATAATTTTCGCGTTCACTCGTGAAAAAGTTTATCGTTACAATCCTGAAAATCACAGCGTTACGGTCATTGCCGAAGGTGATTATCGCAAGTTGACCGGAGGACAGCCGTTTGTTGCGAAAGCTGCCGTTGATTTGCTTTACATTCAGGACGCTGGGAAATGGGAAAAATTACCGTTCAAAGCTCCTGCTGAAGATATTCTGAACTGCGGATTTGCTCATGCCGGACTTTCAATGCAGAATGTTTATCTCTATGCGGCATCGCTAGGCTGGGGAGCACGTACAAGAATGAACTTTGACCGCGAAGGTTTGACGAAATTACTTGGGCTTACGGAAAATCATAATTTTACTCTCATGCAGTGCTTCGGCCCTAAACCGTAAATAATCGTGAAAAGACAGGGGATCGATTTTGTCTCGGTTCCCTTAATTTTTATGGAGGTGGATAATATGAAATATTTTGCGTTCACATTGATATTTTTGACATTGGCCGGATCTGCTTTTGCCGGTGAAGTTTCAGGTTCCACGCTTGAGCTTGATTATTCAGATCATGAGCCTCTGGGGAATATGCGGACAACTTTTTTGAACGATGTATTTTTCCCGGCAATCGAACGTGAAACTCAAGGACGAGTGAAGATTAAAACTCACTGGAACGCCGAAATCAGCACAGGTTACAACGCAATCAAAGCGATTAATCAGGAAAGCGCGGACTTAGCCGTTGTTGTTCCGGAATATTGCATGAAAGATCTTCATCTTCACCAACTGTTTAAGAGTTTTCCGGTTGGACCGACAGGGCAGGAGTAAGTTAACTTTTTCCGCAACGTCTATCATGAAATCCCCGAACTCGTAAATGAACTCGAAGCTAATAACCTTCACGCCGTAATTATCGCAACAGGTTATCCGGCGGCATTCTTCAGCGCAAAGCCATTATCAAATCTTCAAGCAATCAAGGGCCAGCGATGGAGGAGCGCGAGTTTCTGGCACAAGGATTTTCTCAGCAATGCCGGAGCTGAACCTGTAACAATGGCTTGGGGACCCGGAGTTTCCGACGCTCTCAAAGACGGAACTCTTGACGGTTTAATTGTGAATATCGACAGCGGTTATGACATCAACGCTCACAAGCCAGCGCCGAATATTCTAGTCTCGCAAAAGTTATGGCTCGGACATGAATACATCATCGCGCTGAACAAATCAATCTGGGACAATCTCGCTAAAGCCGACAAAGACGCAATCGAACGTGCCGCAGAAAGTTCGTATTCAGTGCTCGGTGAAATCATGAATACGTCTTTTACTCGCCAAATTGAAATTCTCAGAGCTGACGGCGCAGAAGTAAGAATTATGAATGACGATGAAGTCTCCTTCTGGGAAAATTCGACGGATTATGAGAATGTCCAAGATAAATGGATTAGCGATGACGTTCAAGCCGCCGAAGCCTTGAAAAAGTTGCGAGAGTTGATAGGAAATTCTAATAAGCCTTCATGCAGTGTCAAGTCTGGAATTTCCTTCAGCAAACAATGGGGGCTTTATATCGCTAATGTAATTGAGAAGGATGGCGCAGTCTCCAACGTGATAATTGACCGTCTCGCTAACGGAAAAAGCAGCAAGGAACTTCACGACAATTACGGGATTAAGCCAGTGAGCACGCTCAATAAAGATTGGTGGGAGCAAGTCGCCTATTACGAAGAATGGGTGTTAAAGAATGGAATTGAAGCCGTGAAATATGACAAGTCCGGGAAAGCTGAGAACGTCGATTTGATTTCCGGAGCAACAATCGGCATCGATGATTTAACGCTCGCTGTTCTTGATGCGCTGAACAAGTAAAGTATTAATGCCATGAAATACAGAAAACTTTGCAGAAATATTTTAGTCCTGCTCGTTGTCCTGCTGAGTGTTTCGTTTGCAAATGCTCAGCAGTTCAGGGCCGCGCTCCTTTCGGATATTAGCAACTCTTCACCTGAGAGATTTTACGAGACTAAAACTTGCACGGTCAGGAGCTTCACTAACCCCGTAAATTTCTCGTGCTATGCTCACGTCATAAGTTCCAAGAACGGAAATATCGTAATAGATCCGGGATATTATGATGGCGACTTCAAGGAGTATATTAAATCAATCGGCGGCGTTGACACTATACTTTTATCACACTGCCACGTTGACCACATAATCGGTCTTGACGCTTTGAAAAAGGATTATCCTGACGCGAAAATTTATATTCACGCACTCGACCGCGACGGACTTTATGACATCTACGCAAATAATTCTTTCGAGCGCGTTTTGTCCGAACCCTTTGTGATTGAGAGTGAAGCATTGCCGCTTGAAGCCGGAGATTATGAGTTTGCGGGGTTTAGCGTAAAAGTTATTCCTTCGCCTGGTCATTCTCCGGGAAGCTCATTATTTTACTTTGCTGATGAAGGCTTATTATTCTTGGGCGACAGCGTAGCTTTTCGGCGAGTTCCACGTCATGACCTCATGAACAGCAACGTCCCGGCTTTATTTGAATCGTTAATGAAGTTGAAGGCCCTTGACGTTCCAGGCGACACAAAAATATTCTTCGGACACGGCGAATACGTCAGCTATGAATACATGCTTGAAAACTTCGAGTGTTTCACAAAAACTCTTGCTCTCAGCGAAGATTTTGTTGAACTCGAAGATTTATACTTTGACGGCGATACTCTCATGCTTCCGGTTAATGATGCCGCGAAAATTCTTAAGACTTCATACTTCCAGCGCGATAACGAGGCAGTAATATATCTTCCGAACGTCAGCCGCCTGAAAGTCAACGTCGGAAGCTCGGATGCGGATTTTGACGGCTTTAAAATGGATATGGAAGCTCCTGCGCAAATTAAGGACGGAAAAATTTACTTGCCCGGAAAATTCATAGCTCAGGTTTGCAAGAACTTTTTGACGTGGACATTGAAAGCAAAATAACTTATGGAGGATTAATCATGACAAGACGAAAATTATTCGCTCTCACGTTATTATTTGTCATTCTGTCAGCCTCTAGCTCTTTCGGGGCATTTCGTGAGGTTCAGTTTGGGAGATATTATCAGGCTTCCAGAGAGTTAACGCCGGTTCAGTGGCTTGTGCTTGATGAGGATGATGATAGTCTTCTGCTTCTCACGAAAGATTGCGTTGACTGTCTGCCTTATAACGAGCGAAGAATAGTTGTAACTTTGGAAAACTCAACTCTTCGTAAATGGCTCAACAATGAGTTTCTCAACACAGCTTTTAACTCTCAGGAGCAGGCCGCAATAATTTCACTCTCACTCTTAACGCTTGACGAAGCAATGAAGTATCTTCCTGAGGTCTCACAGCGTCAATGTTCGCCGACAGTTTACGCAAAAACTCGCGGAGCTTACACAAACGGGAGAGGATTATGCGCGTGGTGGCTGAGTTCTCCGGGGAATGACCCATTACAGGCAGCTTATTTCAGTTCGGCGGGAGATTTAGGCAATCGGCCTCATTACGTTGATTATGATGTTATCGGAGATCGAGACGAATTTACAGCCGTTAATTCAGCAGGAAGCTCCGTTCAACGTTAAAGAGCTTCACGAATATTTTCTCAGCAATCCCGATAAAGCAATCGCAGAATTTGACATGAAGCGTCTTGCTGTTGAAGGCGTTGCGTCCAGAATTGGCCCGGATAGCGTGTTCGGTCAGCCTAGCATTGAGCTTTCGGATAACGTCGGCGGAAAATGTTATGTCCTTTGCGTGTTGCGAGGATTACGGAATTGTATTGAAAATTTGCGAGATACTTTGAGAGGAGAATAAACAATGAGCAAAGCATATGATTTCTTGAACGAATGCGGATTTTATTACCTTTTGACGGTTGACGGCAATTATCCCTCAGGAAGACCGATAAACCGAATACTTGAGAAGGACGGAATTATGTATTTCGGCGCAATAACAGAGAAACCGTGTTATTGTCAGATTAAGAAAAATCCTAATGTCTGCATTGTGGGTTTCAGCAAAGACAGGTGGATTCGCATTTACGGTAAAGCCGACGAAACTCACGATAAAATTATACGCGAGGAATATTTAATCAGGATACCTATGGAGGTTGAGAGATTTGGGACTTCGGAAAATCCTTTGCTCGCTGTCTTCGGAATTAAAGTTTCACGTGCAGAGCTTCATAGTCCCGGCGATGTAGTCGAAGATATAACTTAGGAGGTAACTATGTCAAAACTTGAAGAATTAATGATATTCAAGCCGTCGAAGCAGTACAAGCCCGAATGTCCCCAGCTTATCAAGCCTGGAAAAAGCGTACTCCCAAAAGGCTGGCAGGTTGAAGAGGGATTTATGCCGCTTCCTTGTGATATTGTCGTTGAGAAGGATGTTTGCGTGAAAATGAGGGACGGCGTATCACTCTGCGTTGATATTTTCAGGCCCGTAACGAGCGAGAAAGTTCCTGTGTTAATCTCATGGAGCCCGTACGGCAAAGACAACGGAACACGTCCAAGCTATAAAAGCCTGTTTAAGGTAATCGGAATTCCCGACAGCAAATTATCAGGACTTCAGAAGTTCGAGGGAAGCGATCCGGCTTATTGGTGCGCTCAAGGTTACGCGGTCTGCAATCCCGACACACGAGGCTAAAGACGGCTATGATTTAATCGAATGGCTCGCTGTTCAGGATTGGTGCAATGGAAAAGTCGCACTCAGCGGTACATCATATCTCGCGTTCTCTCATAGAAATTACGGACGTGGGATTTGCGGCACGTATTCAGTTCAGCCAAGCTCACGAGGGAGAACCCGTTCAATGGGAAGATTTAGCCGCTGAAGGTCTGAAATATCCGCTCGCTGATAACGAACTCTGGCAGGACAAAATTGCTAAGCCTGAGAAAATCACGTGTCCTGCTTATGTCGTCGCGAGCTACAGCAATACTCTTCACACGATGGGAACTTTCAGGGCCTGGCGCGCAATTCCAGACGGCAAAAAGTGGATGCGTATTCATGATGGACAGGAGTGGCCGGATTTCTACACACAAGAATATATTGATGATAGGAAGAAATTTTTTGATTATTATCTCAAAGGGATTAATAACGGTTGGGAAGATACGCCGATAATTCGCTACTCTCTTCATGACTTCGAGGGCGGCAATATTACGGGAATTCCTGCAAAAACTTTTCCTCCTGAAGGCGTGAAGTACGAGAAATTATATCTTGACGGTATGACACGAACCCTTATTCCGAGTTCTAAATATGATGAACCTGAGAGCATTAATTCACAGGAAAACGCCCCTGCAAACTCAAAACTTGACGGCAAAACCAGCACGGCCAATTCTCAGGATAAAGATTTTCCCGTTAAATATAATTCTGAAGGTGTCGTTACTCTCGCGTCTTTCATTTACACTGTCAGCGAATGAACGGAGATTATCGGCTATCCAAAAGTTAAGTTGTGGCTTGAAGCTGAGGGCTATAACGATATGGACGTTTACATTTCACTTTACAAGCTCGACTAGTTAGGGAATATGCTTCAGCAGTTCACCGTTCCTAATCACAGCGCGATTAATCATGACTTGACTGAACGGGGCGGAAGTATTTTACGTTATCGAGGAAGCACAGGAAGGCTCAGAGTTTCGATGCGTCATCTTGACGAGGAAAAATCTACTCCGGAAATTCCTTATCACAGCTTTGACCGTGTCGAGAAGCTCAATGCTGGAGAGATTGTGCCGGTTGAGATTGAGATGTACCCGACGGGATTAATTTTATATCCTGGTGAGAGTTTGCGGCTTGTCGTCAGCGCGAGTGATGAAGCGGGCTCAATGATGCCGGGAACTGCTCCGATTAAGCCGGACAATAAGGGATTTTTGCGGAGGAGAGTATAAATCATACTTGCAATTACCGTTTAAGCGTTAAATTTTATCGTCTCAGTTGCGCGATTTATGGCATAATTAACACATCCATAAAAATTTTTAACGAAAGAGGGCATATTCTCAATGAAAAAAGTTATGTTGTTACTCTTAGCTTGTCTTGTCGTGTTGTCGTGCTCAGTAATCGCTTCGGCTGAGACTTATGATGTCGTCGGTACAGGGAAAAACGGCGATGTTCATGTTCTTGTCGAAATTGCAGACGGTAAGATTGTCAGCGTTAAGCTCGGAGAACATCAGGAAACTCCGGGAATTTTCGAGACAGCCGCAGAAAAAGTTCCTCAAGCTATAATCGCTAATCAATCAGTCAATGTTGATGCCGTCTCAGGCGCTACGATGACTTCAGACGCAATCAAAGAAGCCGTTACGAAAGCTCTTACATTGGCCGGTCTCAACGTCAGCGATTTCAACAAAGCAGTAGCTAAAGCCGGAGAAGGCATCGTCAACGAAGAATCCGCGAAAGTCGTAGTCGTCGGCGGTGGTGCTTCGGGAATGATGGCCGCTATCAAACTTGCGAAAAATGGCGTTGATGTCCTCGTAATCGAAAAGGGCGCAACAATCGGTGTCGCTAACGGCTGGAATTGCGGCGGACCTATGGCCTCGAACACGAGCGTTCAGAAGGCGGAAGGCGTAACTATCACCGATGAGATGTTATTCAACGACTTGACCGAAGACGCATATTTAACGAGCGACAGCAGATTATTACGTCGTGTGCTTGCAAGAACCGGTGAGGCTGTAGAGCTTCAAATTGAAACAGGACTTGAAATGTTCTTACGCCCGGACAATTACGGAGCTGGCTATCGTTCTCGTCATGGCTACAAGACAGCTAAAGGCGACCGTCCGGCTTTCATTAAAGATTTTTATCTCAAAGCTGGCGGAAGATTAATGTGCGAGACGACCGGCGAATCATTAATCATGGAAAATGGCGACGTTGTAGGAATTAGAGCGGGAAAATCCGACGGAAGCAAGCTCAACATTAAGGCTGAAGCTGTCTTACTCGCAACAGGAGGCTATCTCGGCAACAACAGCATTATCAAGGAACATTGGGGCGATATAGTCGTTAATCCTCTCGGCAACACTTTATCCACCGGCGACGGCTTAAGAATGGCTCAGGAAGCTGGCGGCATGACCGAAGAGAGCAGCTTTGCGATGATCTCTAACGAGTTCGGCGGCTCGAATAAAAAGGGAGGCGGCTGGCAGCGTTCAAACGGAGCAATGACAATAGGAATTTACGGCGGACTTCTTGTTGACCCCAACGGTGAACGCTTCTTCAACGAGTATTACATGGCTAATCAGCCCTTATCCGTCGGCGGTGAAGCTGTTCTGCGTGCCGGAAAATTCTACGCTGTTGTGGATCAAGCCTTCGTTGACGCAATCAGCACAGTCGGATTATTTGAGTATTTAGGCAATCCTGAGGATTGGTACGTCGGAAAAATGACCGCTAAAGGTGTAATTCTCAAAACTCTTCAGGAAGACTTGGACAAGGCAGTAGCTCAGGGCTGGGCTGTTAAAGCTGACACAATCGAGGAATGCGCGAAATTCTTCAATATGAGCAAACTTGCTGAGACCGTGAAGAATTACAACGCTTACTGTGAGGCCGGCAAAGATGAAGAATACTTCAAAAATCCCACGTTCTTAAAGTCAGTTGCAAAAGCTCCGTTCTATGTCGTTGAGTATGAGCCTTCAGCTTGGGGAACTTTGGGCGGAGTTCGTACGGATAGTGAATTAAGAGTTTTACGCAAGGACTTAACGCCGATTAAAGGACTTTATGTTGCCGGAGTTGACGCAGGATCTTTATACTGCCAGCCTTATTATCAGGTTGAAGGAACAGCAGTAGGTTTAGCGTTCGGGTCAGGAATTTACGCGGCTGATGTGATTATGTCAGATTTAGCGAAGTAATAACGTGCAAAAATTATCTCTCTTGCTCCGTGCAGGGGAGATTTTTTTATGATGTATGATACAATTTACTAATTCTTCATTATAATTGTCAGGAGGCTGAGAAGTTAAATTGTCCCCTAAAGGTGTTCATTATATCGTAGAAGTTTCCGGCTGTGATGACACTATCACTAACGTTCCGAAGTTACAAGATATTCTTGTTGAAGCTGCTAATCGCGCACACGCTCAAGTTTGGTCCGTCTCGTTTAACAAATTCCCGCCTAATGGAGTAAGCGGCGTTGTCGTAATAAGCGAGTCTCATTTATCGTGTCATACTTGGCCTGAAGTTAATTACATGGCTCTGGACATTTATACCTGCGGAGCTCACACCGAACCAATGTTAGCCGTCGATTACGTCCTCGAAAAAGTCAAGGCGAGACATATTCACGTTACGGAGATTACTCGCGGGCTTGATGATAACGATGAAACTTTTTATCACTCATTCATAACTTGGGAAGAAGATAGAGTTGACGGAGTGAAGAAGTGAGATTGAAAATTTTTCTCACACACAATAACACAAGGAGGCTTGACATATGAAGCTCAAAATTTTTCTGACGTTATTAATCCTCGCAATTTCATCAACGAGTTATGCCGCAAATTTATTTCATCTTGATAAATCCGGCGACGAAGTTTTACAGGCATTAATTAGCGACAAAGCCGGTAAGTTCAGCGTTCAAACTTTCAGCGATGACGTTACGGGCTTAACGCTCAGTTACAATTTATACTTGCCTGAAAATTATTCACCTGAGAAAAAATATCCCGTCGTGTTCTTCATAGCTGATGCGAGCTCGATCGGAAAAGAACCGGAATTTTCGCTCAAACAGGGTTACGGCGCTCTCGTCTGGAGCGAATATGATTGTATCGTGATTAACCCATTCTATAATGTTACAGTTTTAGATGATCACAACGGCTTTATTCTCAGTGATTATATCGAACCGACGGGAAGATTTGTACGCTGGGCAGTGAAGAATTACGCGATTGACGAAAACCGAGTTTACGCGACCGGCCAATCAATGGGATGTATGACTTCTCTTGTGTTAGCTTCGGAATACCCGGACTTGTTCACAGCATGTTTATTCGTGTCAGGGCAGTGGGACATTAACACGCTCGGAAAATTGGCCGGACAAAAATTTATCTACATAACTTCTGCCGGAGACGATAAGGCTTCAACCGGACAAAAAGAAGTTATTGACATGTTCGACGCTGAAAAAGTCCCGTGTGTCTGGTACAAGAACATTAACGCGAAAAATCCGGACGTAAAACTTTCTCATGAACAGCGGGCCAATTTCATAACTTTCACAAAAGGCTCAACTCTTCCAGACGGAAACGACAACGAACAAAATTACTCTGAGCATATGACATCATTTGATTACGCCTATAAAATTTCTGAACTCAGGGAATGGCTTTTGTCTCAAGTAAAGCAGAATTAACGTGAACGAAACTAGACAAAGTCTCTGAACTTAAGGCTAAAATAATTGCAAGTATCACAATCATTAACACTGGTTTCCTGTAAAGCAGCACCGGCGTTAGAATTATAGAGAGGGGAGTAAAATTATTAACATGGAAAACTTTTTCGAGAAACTCGCACCGAGTTATACATTTGAGATTTTCCCGCCAAAAGGGAATAAAAGCACCGAAGCAACTTACGGAGTTATTGACAGCCTCGTGAGCTTCAATCCCGACTTAATCAGCGTAACTTACGGCGCGGGCGGTTCAAGCAGGGATAACACGGTCGAGATTACTTCGGGCATTCAGAATAAATACAAGACTTGCGGAGTTGCTCACTTAACCTGCGTCGGGACAACGAGAGCTGACATCAAAGCAATTCTTGACGAGCTCAAGGCTAACAACGTGAGAAATATTTTAGCGTTACGAGGCGACCTGAAAGATAAATCCGACTTGGGAGATTTTCATCATGCCAGCGAGTTAATCAAGTTCATCAAGGATAATTACGGCGATGATTTTGACGTATTCGCGGCCTGTTATCCTGAGAAACACCCGGAAGCTAATTCGGTTGAAGAGGACTTAATTCACCTGAAAGAAAAATGCGAACTCGGAGTGAAAGGCTTAATCTCGCAATTATTCTTTGACAACGATATTTTCTGTGCATGGCGTGAACGAGCGCGCGCGATGGGAATAACTCAGCCGATTATCGCCGGAATTATGCCGATAACTTCAGCCGCCCAAATTGAGAAAGTCGTCGAGATGTGCGGAGCTTCCGTGCCTGAACGTGTACGAAGATTTGTGAACGCGTACGGTCATCATCAAGGAGCCGTGAAAGAAGCCGGAATTGCATACGCCACCGAACAGATTATTGACTTGCTCGCACGCGGAGTTGAAGGCATCCACTTATACACGATGAACCAGGCCGACACAGTCAGAAGGATTGATGCGGGCATTCGCTCAGTACTTTACGTGAAACGTTATGAGGCTCGCTCTTAACGATAAATTAATCACAGATGCCCTGCGCTACATGAAAGTTCCGCCGAGTTCACATACTCCGGAGCTTGTGAGGACAGTTACGGAGGCTTTCGAGAAACTCGACGGCTTCATAACTCCTCGATGTGTGTGGGGCAGATTTCATATTGCACGACTTGACAACGGCATTGAGATTGAGGGAGCCGCCATTAACAGCAAGGATATTGCGCGTCTGACAGCTCGAAGCGATGAATGCTTTTTATTGGCCGCAACCTTAGGGCATGAAGTAGACCGGCAAATCTCACTTGCTCAACAGAAAAACATGCTCGACGGGTTAGCTCTTGATGCATGCGCGAGCGTCTTAATCGATGAGTTTGCTGACGAGTTCACGAAACATGAGATTATTCCGGGACTTCATGAAGGAGAGTATTTAACGTCGCGTTTCAGTCCAGGTTACGGGGATTTGAGCATGAGCATAACGGAAGATATTTTAGCAATCCTGAATGCTCAAAAACGAATTGGCCTAAGCGTAACGAAGTCATTAATGATGATGCCGGTAAAATCAATCACAGCGATTATAGGCATGTTCACTAGATAAAATCATGAAAGACAGACGGCATTCTATTAAATTTTCCGAAGCCGTTTTTTCTCCTCATGACATCTTTGCATATTTTCTCAGCATCATAATACATGATATTCGGGCCGCATCATTGTAAACGTGCAAAAAGTCTTGAAGCCCAGTTCACGCAGAATAGCTTTAGCCTCGTCCATGTGAACGCCGAGATATTCCGGAGAATGAGCATCACTGCCGAGCGTAATAATTTCTCCGCCTAAATCCCGGTAAAGTTTCAGAATTTCGCGGCAAGGCTGAGTATCATTGAGCTTATAACGCCAGCTTGCTGTGTTCATCTCTAATCCTTTGCCGTCATTAATCGCGAGCGTCAAAATTTCTGCGATTACATCACGGTTATTCTCAAACGGGAAATCTCCGGCCAATCCGTAACGTCTCAGCAAATCCATATGGGCCAGAACTGAATAATCATGAAAATTTTTCACGACTTCAAGCATCTCATTATAATATTCCTCGTTGCAATCAATACAAGTTTGACCTCGTCGAAATTCCGGAAGCCAGAATTCTTTATCGCCGACCTGATGAATGCTGAGCAGTGTAAAATCAAGTTTATCACGATATTTCGCGAATAAGTCCTGAAAACGTTTAATCGTATGCGTCTGAACTCCGAACTCCAGCCCGGCTTTAATCTTAATTTTCCCCGCAAACTTCTCACGATTAATCTCGATGGCGTGAAAATATTCCGGATAATTCGCGTTCAATATCGGCTTGCCGTCCCTGTAAAAAACTTTCTCGCTTCCCCAGTCCTCTTTAATCCCATAATCGACGTGTTCAGTAAAACAAATCTCATCAAGTCCGAGTTCAATAGCACGTTCAACCTGAACTTCCATCGGAGTACGGCTGTCGTCGCTGAAGTCCGAATGCATATGATAATCACACTTCATTTAGTATCACTCCTGTTCTCTCAAAAATATTTCTGTTGTCGTCGCTAAAATCCAAAAATCATAGCTCATAATATCTTATTGCCCCTAAATCCCGCCTCATGTTATCACAAAAAAAGCACCCCTTGCGAGGTGCCGTAAAAATTTATCGTTAATGAATTAGGTTATGCCACTCTTTTATGCTCTTCAGGGATTGCGAGTTGTTCTGCTCCTTCACCGTCATAATCCCTTCAACCGCCGCTAAAGCTCCGGCCAATGTCGTAATATATGGAATTCCTGCTTTTACAGCTCCACGACGTAACGCGCTCCCTGTTTGGGTAAATGCTTTTTCGCGTGGAGTATTTACGATTAACTGAACTTGGCCGTTGATTACGTGGTCGAGGACATCAGGACGTTTTGAGCCGACTTTTTCACACTCAATCCCGCCATTTCTTAACGCTTCGTATGTCCCTTCGGTCGCTAAAATCTTGAAGCCCGCATTAATATATTTCTCAGCGACTAGGGCAATCACGCTTTTATCGGAATCGCTGACAGCCATTAAAACCGTTCCGCTAAGTGGAAGTTTCGCATTAGCCGCCTCCTCAGCCTTGAAAAATGCTTCTCCTGCTTCGACAGCTAAGCCGAGAACTTCACCGGTTGAACGCATCTCAGGCCCTAAAACGGGGTCAACTTCCTGGAACATATTAAATGGGAATACAGCCTCTTTCACGCCGTAATACGGGATTACTCGCTCGTTTAACGTTTCAAGCGGTGAATTTTTCCCTGTGAGTTCCTGAGTAATTGCCTCGACAGCCAGCGGGACCATACGAATACCGCAAACTTTCGACACTAACGGGACAGTTCGCGACGCTCTCGGGTTAGCTTCAAGCACAAAAACTTTTCCGTTCTCGATGGCATATTGAATATTCATCAGGCCCACAACGTTCATCTCTTCGGCTATCTTGCGCGTGTAATCCTTAATCGTTGCAAGTGCTTCATCGCTTATATGTCTTGACGGAAGAATGCACGCAGAATCTCCGGAGTGAATTCCTGCAAGTTCAATATGCTCCATGACAGCCGGGACGTAAGCATGTTTGCCGTCGCAAATTGCATCAGCTTCACATTCGAGCGCGTGATTAAGAAACCTGTCAATCAGAATTGGCCTGTCCGGAGTAACTCCAACTGCAGCGCGCACGTAATTTTCGAGGCTTGCTTCGTCGTAAACAATTTCCATTCCACGCCCGCCCAAAACGTAAGACGGCCTGACCATGACGGGATAACCGATTTTGTTCGCGACCGCGTGAGCTTCTTCGAGTGTTGCCGCCATTCCTGACTCCGGCATGGGGATATCCAAGCTGTCCATTACGGCTTTGAAACGTCCTCTGTCTTCTGCCAAGTCGATAATTTCAGGCGACGTTCCGAGAATTTTTACGCCGTTTTTCTCCAATTCCGAAGCTAAATTAAGCGGCGTTTGTCCTCCGAATTGCGCGATAACTCCAACGGGTTTTTCTTCGCGGTAAATGCTCAAAACGTCTTCAAGAGTGAGCGGCTCAAAGTATAATTTATCGCTCGTGTCGTAATCCGTCGAGACCGTCTCAGGGTTGCAGTTGACAATGATTGTCTCAAAACCGAGTTTCTTTAAGCTCTGCGCGGCATGAACACAGCAGTAATCAAATTCAATTCCCTGTCCAATTCGATTGGGGCCGCCGCCGAGTATCATTACTTTTTTGCGTAACGAGACATGATTTTTCGCGCCGGGATTGTTGTAGCTGGAGTAATAATACGCTCCGTTTTGAGTTCCGCTGACGTGAACGCCTTCCCAAGTTTCGATAAGTCCGAGTGCCTCGCGTCTTTCACGTATGGATTGCTCAGAAATTCCCAGTAACAACGCTAAATACTTGTCAGCGAAGCCGTCATGTTTAGCCTGAATTAATATCTCATCAGGAAGTCTCTCGTTTTTGAACGTTCCTTTCTCACCGTCATGTTTTTCAGCAGAAGGCGCGGATGCTTTAAACGTCAAAATCTTCTCTTCCTCGTCAACTAACTCTTTGAATTGCTCAAGGAAATAATTTTTTACGTGTGTCAGAGCGTGAATTTCATCAATCGTTGCGCCCTTCCTTAAGGCCTCGTAAATCACAAAATATCTCTCACTCGTCGGATATTCCAGCATCTTCAATAATTCGGCTTTCGTGAGAGAGTTAAAATTTTTCACGAACCCTAAACCGTAACGATCTTTTTCGAGTGAGCGTACAGCCTTCTGGATTGCTTCCTTAAAGTTCTTGCCAATGCTCATGACTTCACCGACAGCGCGCATCTGAGTTCCTAACTTGTCCTGAACCCCTTTGAATTTCTCGAAGGCCCAGCGTGCGAATTTCACAACGACATAATCACCGTCAGGCTTGTATTTGTCGAGAGTTCCGTATTTTCCGCAATCAATATCGCTCAATGACAATCCTGCGGCCAATTTCGCTGAGACTAAAGCGATGGGAAATCCCGTAGCCTTCGACGCAAGAGCTGAAGAACGAGACGTGCGCGGGTTAATCTCGATGACGATTACGCGGCCGGTCTTGGGATTATGGGCAAATTGAACGTTCGTTCCGCCGATTACGCCGATATGCTCAACGATTTTATAGGCCATCTCCTGCAATCTCGCCTGTAACTCCTCGCTTATCGTCAGCATTGGAGCGACGCAGAAAGAATCCCCCGTGTGAACTCCCATAGGGTCAACGTTCTCGATGAAACAGACGGTTATCATGTTGTTATCCTTGTCGCGGACAACTTCAAGCTCTAATTCTTCCCAGCCTAAAACGCTCTCTTCAACTAAAACTTGATGAACGATACTCGCCTGTAATCCTCGCTCGCAAACTGTTCTTAACTCATCGCGATTGTAGACTAAGCCGCCGCCTGCTCCTCCCATCGTGTAAGCTGGACGCAAGACAACAGGATAATTCAGCTCTTCAGCAATGTTCAACGCCTCTTCAACGGAATATGCAACCTGAGAACGTGCCATGTCGATGCCCAAATGCTGCATGGTCTTCTTAAATTCAACTCTGTCTTCTCCGCGTTCGATTGCGTCTGCCTGAACTCCGATTACTTGAACGTTGTATTTCGCGAGTATTCCGGCTTTGTGAAGTTCAGCACATAAATTCAGGCCGGATTGTCCGCCGAGATTGGGAAGTAAGGCATCAGGTCTTTCACGGGCAATAATTGCTTCGAGACGTTCAGGGTTAAGAGGCTCAATGTATGTAATATCCGCCATTTCGGGGTCAGTCATGATTGTGGCGGGGTTTGAGTTCACAAGAACAATCTCATATCCCAGAGAACGCAGAGCCTTACAAGCCTGAGTGCCGGAATAATCGAACTCGCAAGCCTGACCAATTATGATTGGGCCGGAGCCGATGATTAAAATCTTGTGAATATCTTTGCGCTGTGGTGCTGTCATGTAAATCACTACTTCCTAAAAAATTGCTTATTATTCAGCAGTTTTCTCCTCACTAACTGCCTCAGTCATAATTTCTTCCGTAACTTCCTCCTGAAGCGGAATATCTTGTGATTGCGTGATAATTTCGGCTTCAACCGCAGGTGTCTCCTCAGGCTTGATTTCCTCTGATACCGTTTCATCAGCCTTGACTTCTTCCGTTACTGTCTCTTCGGGGTTAGGTTCTTCCGTCGTCGTTTCCTCAGGTTTGACTTCCTCCGTTACAGTCTCCTCAGGTTTAGCTTCCTCACTCGGTGTTTCTTCCGGCTTGACCTCTTCGGTTGTCGTCTCTTCGGGCTTCGGCTCCTCCGTTGGCGTTTCTTCTGATTTGACTTCTTCGGTTGAAGTTTCTTCCTGCTTGACTTCTTCCGTTACAGTCTCTTCCGGTTTCGCTTCCTCAGGCTTGGCCTCTTCTGTTGTCGTCGCTTCGGTCGTTGTCTCCTCAGGTTTTGTCTCTTCCGGTTTTACGTCTTCGCTCTCCTCGATAATCTCAATCGTCGGTTCAGGAATTATACTCGGTGTTTCGTCAACTGAGACTGCCGGGCTTGCGAATAATTCCTCATCGTTGATTACGAGCTGGGCTTTGTTCCTGAGTGATGCCTCATAATCAGAAAGTCTCTTGCGCTGTTCCTGGTTGGTCAACAAGTTCTTGATGTCCGCGCTTACTTCGTCATAAGTGCTTACTGATGCGTCAACGTGTGATGTCTTAAGTCCGACGGCAAAGTCTGAACTTGATACGCTGAAAACTTCACTCGGAACTCCAACGTCAAGCGAGGCCATTACGCTTAAAGTTCCAGCAGTCATTGCGCTTGAAGGAAGGAATACGGGCGCTCTCGTGATGTTGATTAAGTCCTTCGACGCAAGAACATCACTTGAAACGATTACGTCCCAGCTTTCACCGGCCAATAACTTTGCTCTGAAACCTTCGGCGGCTTCGTTGTTGTTGAAATCCGACATGTGAACCATGAACCCCTCAGGCTTGCTGTAGATTAAAGCCTTCATTGTGTCGTAGAACTGTGTAGCCTGGTCCTCGCTGATTACGACTTCACCGATCGCGTTACGGAATAACTGTTCAGTTGCCATTTGTCGCGCTAATTGGCGTTTGTAGTCGTCAACTTTAATTCCTGAGTTAGCGAGTGCCTGATAGAAAGTCTCACGCGTCGCATAATATCTGTCAGCGTAATCCTTCATTGCCTGGTCAGCCTCAGCGTCGGAAATTCTAATTCCGCTCTCGTCAAGTTCCTTCGTCAACTGGGACTCAAGCACAGCCTCGTCAAGTACAGCCTTGTAAAGCGCGGGCATGTCTAAACTTTCAGCACTTCTTGAACCGTAATTGCTCAGATAATTTCTTAATCTCTGCTCAAGCTCCGAACGCATTAATGACCTTCCGTTGATTTGCGCAACTTCATAATCGCTCATGCTTCCGTCAGCATTCCGTCCGGGAGTTCGCCTCGTCGTTCTGCCCTCGTACATGAAGAACGTCGAAAGCAGAAACGCAATCACAATTAGGGCCATAATCCATTTCATTTGGGTACGCAGGAATTTCATCATATTAAATATAACCTTCTCTCTGAAATTTTTATATTACTCAGTAATTTT
>JAFTCP010000115.1 GCA_017454625.1 Synergistaceae bacterium | reverse complement strand
TTACAGCTCTGGGAGTAAACTGATACGTTCCTGCTCTAGTCGGAGTTCAAGATATTTTGACACCATAAGCAGTTTTCTCAATCTTCAAACCCGGAGGCATTGAACCGCGAAAAATATACACCTTACCCCTAATCCATCTTGAAATATACATAGAAGAAGCAAAATTTAACGCTACTTCGCTTGAGTAACTTTGCCCTACAAAACCAGGTGAAGTGAAATTTTGATTGGTACGATTTCCTACAAAATCATAGCCGTTATTCCACCAAAAATTAGGCTCTGGACTTTCACCGTATGCTGCAACGACACACGATAACGCCATGAGCAGACATGACACAAAAACTGCTGATTTCAAAAGTTTATTAATCTTCATGATATAAATTCTCCTTTAATTTTTAACCGAAGCAAAAGAAGATTGAAGCCATTGTGCGCAAATTATTCATGGCAAATACTAAGGAGGACGCTCCTCTCTCCCGTTCCGAACACGCTTACGGGCAAAAAATTTATTCGTGAAATTCATTCTCGCTATCTCCGTTTCGTAAAGACCGCAAGCAATGAAATTACACACAAAACCTCAAATCCTGAGTTACAGCCTCCGGAAGAAGCCGCAAGACTACGTTGTGATGAGGGATTATCTTCTTGTGATGGATTATCCGGCTCTTCGTGAGGATTGTCCTCATTATCATTATTATCATCAGGAGCATTATCATTATTATTATCTTCAGAAGCATTTACCTTAAGAGTGAAAGTTTTTGTATCACTCCCAGCATTATTTAGCGCCGTAATCTTCAACGCATATTCTCCGGCTTCCGAAGGCGTACCACTCAAAACTCCCTCACGCGAAAACTTCATGCCCGAAGGAATATTGCCAAGCCTCCACTCAACCGGACTTGTCCCGGAAGATGAAAGCTCAAAATTATACGCCTCTCCTTGTGAAGCCTCAGGAAGTGAATTTGTCGTTATCTCTGGAACTATAACGTAAGAATATCTCGGAAGTGTCGCGGCCTCTATGCAAGCGTTAAACGGTCCTTCGTCAATTTCTGTTCCGTCTTGCCAGATTGAAGGCGCAACGTCTCCGCTCGCAAAAAAGCTCTCTCCGGGCTTAACATCAGGGCTGACGTATTTATCAATGAAGGCTTCAACTCCTGTAGGATATTCATAACCCGACAATAGCGTCATTTTCACGATGACCGAATAATAATCACCTTCGTAAAGCTCAACAGGTTCCGGCAAATCTATAACGTGATAACCGGCTTCGTTAAATTCCCCGCTGGTTTTGAGGTTCTCAATTCCGCCAGGATCCGTCGGCTTCTCCTGCTTGAAATTGTTAATGTAAATTTCGTATTTAGCTCCGTTGTCAGCGGTGTAGAAGCCCACGCGTATTATGTCTTCGTTCCTTGATGCCCGGAAAATATTCGCCGCCCATTGCCTGTCAATATTCTTAGTTCGGCCGTTCTCGTCATGTTGATTTACGTAAAGTCCTTGATCATCCGAAGCGTTATCAGCAATAGCCGAAATATCTTCGCTCAGAATAAACACACAGCTAAATCCGTCATCTTCCTGTTCATAAGACATCCAGAAATAGCCGCCTTCACCAAAATTAGGGCCTCGCGAGTTGCGAACAAGCCACGCTCCGTTTCTAGCAGGCCTCAAATTCTCGTTGAAGTTATCGCGTGAAAAATTATCATCCCAGCCGACAAGAAGTGCAGCATGAAGATTATCTTTCCGTTTCATTGAATAAAAAGCTGTTTTGCTCTCGTTATATCCTTCTGAATCGTCGTGAAACTGAAAGTAAACAGCTCCGTATTGTTTGATGTAATCTTTAATCGCGGTGATTGGATACACTTCACCGTAATTATTTATGTCGCTTATGTAGCCTATATCAATTATGTCTGTCAACCTGATATTCAGCTTCGTAAATTTCGATGCTATTCTGTTCAGGAAACTTTCGATCTCGTTATCCGGAAAATTATTCGTATTGTCGAGCGCGAGGGTATAAGGCATTTCATCTTCTTTGACCGGCGAAATCATAACTTTCTTCAAGACTGTTTCGGCTATTTGAGCATTTCCTCGCTGGTCGAGTATACTCTTTGTGCTATTCCTAACTTTATAGCCTGAAGCTGGATCTTTATATGCGAACCAAGCAAGATGTAATTCCGATAAATCTCTGTCCGAACCGAGTGAGCTTAAATTTTGAGCCAGATAATTAGCTTCCAGAGCACCGATTGAGGCAAAGGCCCAGCATGTATTATATTTCCCCTGATTTCTCGCGGCTGGCAATAATATTTTCGTTCGTCCATCATAGCGTGTTTCTGAGGCTGAAGCATGAAAGACTGAACTATTAACGGGATTTTGAGTTTTTCGGAGAGGGCTTAAATCAACAGGGCTAGGCAATGCGCCGTAAAAATTATTGTCGTCGTTATTTTCCAATGCTTCAGGGTTGGCCTGCCAGTTGAGAAAGTCAGGGTTAAGAGGAGCTTGCTTGACTTCTTCCGGCTCTTCGTCAAATTCACAGATAAAACCGTGAGTTATGCTCGTGTCGTTTGCGACATCATCCCATTTTCGCGATTGTGCATCAATCAGCAAATAATCTCCTGAACCGTTGGGCTGACCATTAGCGAAATTTGCATATTGACGTTCGAAGACTTCATCCGTTACCCAGTGATAAAATCCGCGTTCGTCTGTTTTTGCGCCGATTCAGTAAGAATTATGCGAAAGCTGAGAGCTGCTGAGTAATTCCTCAATTTTTGACTGTTCAGCCTGGCTTATAATAGTAAC
>JAFTCP010000114.1 GCA_017454625.1 Synergistaceae bacterium | reverse complement strand
CGACAAATCGACAAATCGACAAATCGACAAATCGACAAATCATTTTACTTTGTTTGATTATTTTGTCAAGTAGTTTCTTCATGTGAATATTTTACCATAAAAATTTTTTTCTCGTCTTATTCTCTTTAGCGAATTAAATAATATATTCTACGAGTTGACCGCAAAAATCTTTATCCCTACAATTTCATCATTCATCTCAAATTAACTCAGGAGGTTATCATCATGCGAAAAGTTTTATTGTTAATCCTCGCGCTTTGTGTATGTTCGTGTTCAGCTTTTGCGTCTGAAATCCCGGAGTTCAGCTTCAATTTCCCTCGTCCTCATCAAGACACACTCGATGACTGGGCAATAGCTTCGGCGATAGTTCAGGCAATCCAGCGTCCTAATATTCCGTCGAAAGAGTTCAAGTTAGAGGCATCTGCTGAAGACGTACGCAAAGCCATTCAGGATTTAATCAACCAGGCGAGCGAAAATGGAGGCGGAAAAGTTATTATTCCTGCGGGAGATTACTTCTGCAAAGGACCGATTGAGCTTAAGAGTGGCGTTGAACTTCATCTTGAAGAAGGCGCAAAAATTTTATTCAGCCCGGAACCTTCGGATTATCTGCCTGTCGTAAAAACTCGCTGGGAAGGCACCGAGTTAATGAATTATTCGCCGATGATTTACGCTTACGGCCAGCATGATATTGCTTTAACCGGCAAAGGAACGATTGACGGCAACGCTGAGAGTATTTTTCACACATGGAAGAAACTTGAGAAACCTGACCAGAAGCAATTAAGACTTTGGGGAGCGGCTGGAGTTCCTGTTGAAGAGCGCGTATTCGGTGAAGGGCATTATCTCAGACCTTGCATAATCGATGTGAATTATTGCGAACGCGTTTTGCTTGAGGATTACACGGTCATGAACTCGCCATTCTGGATTAATCACCTGAACTGCTCAAACCATGTCCAGATGAGAGGCTTAAAAGTCAACTCAATGTTCGCGAACAATGACGGCGTTGATGTAGAATCCTGCAAATACGTCTTAATCGAGGAAAATACTTTTAGGACTGGCGACGACTCCGTAGTTGTTAAATCGGGAAGAGATTACGACGGAAGAAAAATAGGGCTTCCATCAAAGTATGTCGTAATCCGCAAAAATGACATGGGCGGTGAAGACGGAATTGCTTTAGGTTCGGAGATGTCCGGCGGAATTGCTTACGTCTTCTTCGAGGATAATATTTTGCGCGACGGTGAAAGTGCTGTGCGTTTCAAGGCCAATCTTGACAGAGGCGGCACGTGCGAGCATATCAGAGTTCGTAACATGAAGATTGCTAACTTCGACAATTTCATTTGGTTCCAGCTGAATTATCCCGGTGAACTCGGCGGAAACTTCCCAACTGTCTACAAAGATTTAGTGTTCGAGGATATTACGGTTGAGAGCCTTAAGGGAAAATTGTTCGAGTGCCACGCTCCAAAGGGTTATCCGTTGCAGGACGTTATGCTCAGGAATATTAAGATTGCTAAATCCGAGAAGACTGATTTTATCCTTGAGAATGTCAGCAACTTAGTAATCGATAATCTCGAAGTCAACGATCAAAGAATGAACGGCGTACTTTCATCATTCTAGAATAAACATAATCCCCCTGCTCACTTTGAACGGGGGGACTTTTTTATCTCTCATTCAGGACAACTCGGCCTGATTTAACCGAATGCGTAAGCCAAACATTACCGCCAATCACGCAATGATCTCCGATTACCGTCTGGCCTCCCAAAATCGTAGCTCCAGCGTAAATCACTACGTCGTTGCCAATGTCAGGATGCCGCTTAATTCCCTTCACGAGTGAACCGTCCGGAGCAACATCAAAACTTTTTGCTCCAATCGTAACATTCTGATAAATTTTCACGCGGTGCCCAATCGTCGAAGTCTCGCCAATGACAACACCTGTTCCATGATCTATGAAGAAATATTCTCCGATCATCGCGCCCGGATGAATGTCAATTCCAGTCAACCTGTGAGCATATTCCGTGATAATTCGCGGGATTAATGGAACGTTCATCATAAAAAGTTCATGAGCAACGCGGTACGCACTAATCGCCGTGAAAGCCGGATAAGCTAAAATTATCTCGTCAGGATTACGCGCTGCCGGGTCGCCCTGATATGCCGCAATTATATCCGTCCATAAGACACGCCGAATTTCAGGAAGCCTAGAGATTAATTTTACCGTGAAATTCTCCGCATCATCAACGTTCGTTAATCTCGCAATCGCCTCACTCAGCTTCTCACTCGCAATTTTCAAGCTCTCAGCAATACTCTTATTCTCAGGGTTCACATGAGACGGGAACATTGCCGCCTGAATATTCCTGAATGCAAGCTCGACATTCTCTTTAAGCCCGTTGTAATCAACTTTGTCCTGACTGCTGAGGTTTTGCAACTCAAGCTCAGCGGATTTCAAGATTTCCTGAATCATTCTGCGAAAAGTGCCGTTGATAAGTAACGTTCGCCGGTATCAGGAAGGATTACGACAATATTTTTACCTTCGTTCTTTTTGGCCGTCTCGATTGCCGCGTAAAGTGCCGCCCCCGAAGAAATTCCGACAAGAAAGCCCTCAAGTTTCCCCGTTAATTTTCCCGTGTTGATTGCGTCGTCGTCGTTGACCGTGAAAATCTCGTTGTAAATCTTCGTGTTCAGGACATCAGGAACAAATCCCGGGCCAATCCCTTGAATTTTATGACTTCCCGCTCTTCCTGCTGATAAAACCGGTGAGCCTGATGGTTCGACGGCGATAACTTTTATGCTGGGCTTATGGAAACGCAAATATTCAGCCGTTCCCGTGAGAGTTCCGCCAGTTCCAACGCCAGCGATGAAAATATCAACTTTTCCTTCCGTGTCCTGCCAAATTTCCGGGCCCGTTGTCTCACGATGTACTCTTGGGTTAGCGGGGTTCACGAATTGGCCGGCAATAAAACTGTCTGGGATTTCCTCCGCAAGCTCCGAAGCCTTCTCAATAGCTCCGCGCATTCCCTTGCTGCCTTCGGTTAAAACGAGTTCGGCACCGTAAGCCTTCATTAACTTTCTGCGCTCAATCGACATTGTCTCAGGCATGACGATAATAACTCGATAGCCCCGTGATGCCGCAACTGATGATAAACCGATGCCCGTGTTCCCGCTCGTCGGTTCGATGATTACGCTTCCCGGCTTAAGTCTTCCGTTTGCTTCAGCGTCGTCAATCATGGCTTTAGCAATTCTGTCTTTGACGCTTCCGGCAGGATTGAAATATTCGAGCTTGGCTAAAATTTTCGCGTTAAGGTTAAAATGCTTCTCAATCCGTGTGAGCTCAAGAAGCGGAGTACGGCCAATAAGCTGGTCAATTGACGTGTAAATCTTTGACATAATAATTCTCTCCTTTGTGTTTATCTGCTTCGTGAAATGCAGTTTGTCTTCGTATTGCGTGAATATTAAAGCCGTCTTGTATATGACTTAATAACTTTCGCCGTCTAGTCAAATATTATGCTTGGACTTAACGATGCTTACTCTAATATTCTTATCTCGTATGAATTTGTGCGCGAAAAATGAAAGTCTAGAACGTGAAAGGACAACAGCAGCATACAGCCTCAAACTTAGCATTACGAGTTCTTATGTTATGCATACTGTTTCACCTCTGGAAAAATTTTTAATGAGGGAATTATGCCACGAATTGCACACTAAATCAATATGCAAAATTTCTGTGATATATTTATCAAAAACTTTCAGGAGGTAATTTATGAAAAAGTTATTGCTAATTCTCTTTCTCGTTTTTGCGGCCGCTGATGCTTCGTTCAGTGCTGAGACTGGCGAAAACATAAGCTCTGGTGAAACTCACGCTGTCATAAGCTCCACGTTGAGTGTCGATGTTGTAAGCCCTGCTGAAGCTCAAAATGTCATCAACTTTGCCGAAAATGGTGAAAATGTAAGCTCTGTTGACACTGGGGAAAATGTCGTAAGCTCTGATGAAACCCCCAAAACTCACGCTGTCGTAATTGTTCCTTCTGCTCCGTTGATTGCCGATGATGAAACGCGCGACGATGAAGTTCTCTATGGAATGACGATGAAAGCCGCTTTGTCCGGAGATTATGTTATTCTTGAGATGCCTTACGGGACACTTCCGATTGAAGCAAAAAATGTTCAGCTGATAACTCAGGAAGAGGCCGAAGAATGGAGCAACTCAGTAACTCACAACATCATAGCTCCGTTCGCAGATATTCAATCCGAAGCAAAAACTCAGTCTTTCCCGCCGATTATCACGCTTCCAAGAGGTGCAAGAGTAAAAATTGGCGAAATTAACTCTGACGATGCAAGATATGTTCAGGCTGAATTATTCGGAGGAGTTAAAGGCTGGATAAGAAGGCCGTTAATTCGTCCGGTTCGTCGCTGGAACGTTGAAGGTGAGGAAATTACGCGTAAAAATCTCGTTGATGACGCAAAATTATACTTGGGCACGAGTTATCGCTGGGGAGGACAAACGCCGGAGGGAGTTGACTGTTCGGGGCTGGTTCACATGGCATATATTTTGAATGGGCTTGAAGTCTTCAGAAATTCCAGACCTAAACAGGGTTTCCCAATTTCATTAAAGCATATCGAAGGACTTTCAAACGACACGCACACGCTCGAAACTCTTAAATCCTTAAAGCCCGGCGACACAATTCACTGGGCCGGACATGTCGGATTATACTTAGGCAACGGGAAATTTATTCACGCAAATGGAAGAGATTTCAGCACAACAATAGCGTCTTTAATCTCCGGCGACGAAAATTACCGTGAAGATATAGCCCGTCCAAGTTCAATTAACACGTTCGGAACGGTTTACCCTGATGAGCCAGAAAAGTTAAGCGTCAAGGAATTTTACACGCGCTCTTTCACGTCAGGCGATAAGGTCGGCTACAGATTTTACGTTCGCGCAGAAGGTTACGCTCCGAGCAGGGCAATTCTTTATCCCGAAGGCTTAAGCTCCGATGCCGTTATCGAGATAAGCAATGACGTAAAATTATGGCGTTTCGTCTACTCAGCACGAGACACGGAACGAGCTCCCGAATATTTTTACGCCAAGCCCGGAAAATACACGCCAGCCGTCGAATTAATCAATGAAACAGGTTACAGGCCATCAGGAAAGACAATCACGAGCGGAATTTACGAGATGAAAGAGCTTCTAAATGTCATAACTTCGGCTGAAATTTACGAGATTAAAGCCGCTGAGACAAAAGCCATTGACAAGAAAACTTCACCGGATATTCCCTCAGGTTTCGTGTTAATCTCAGAGTTTGCGCCGGAGATTTTGCAGGAGAT
>JAFTCP010000113.1 GCA_017454625.1 Synergistaceae bacterium | reverse complement strand
CAAATATCCTTGCAATTGCTCCAATGTTATTAAGCCCTTGCCTATTGATACTCCAAACTCTGCAAATTTGTTCTTGGCGTAAAATTCTTCGCTCACTATTCCCTTGAAGTCCTCATAGCCTAATTTTCCGTATTTCTCCAAATCTGAAAGTCTCTTTGCTTCGTCGTAAGTCATATGCTCAACGTCAAAATCGAAACGGTTAATCAATCCGATTTGTCCATCATTGCCAGTAATTAAGCTGCCTGCTAGGAAGTTTAAGTGTCCTTCAGGTTGCGGGCCGTAAGTCTGGTGAGCTTTGCCATCAAGATAAATCCTTGAAACTTTCACGGGGATAACTTCTCCGTTGGCGTTGACTTTCGCAAAGGTACGTCCGATAAATTCTTGACTGTCTGAGTTGATAGCTACGAATTTTCCGGCCTCCATGTCAAAGAATAAATGTTCGTGAATTACTCCTACTTTCGAACCGTCCTCAAATTCAACTCGGATTATGTCGCGGCCCTCCTCACTTGTTCCCTTGAAAAATGCTGCTAAGGGGGCTGATGTTAGCTTGCCTGTCTCAAAATCCCATGCTTGAATTTCATCATCATCCTTAAGCTCGCTAACTGGAATTTCCCGGCCGTCTTTCAGCCTGATTAACGTATCGCCGGTTATGCAACTCTTTTGCTTCTGCGTTACTATCGTGTCGTAGGGGTCATCATTCTGGTAGAAATTCTGCCACTGGCTCCAAAGATTAAATGCTGGCATTAATTGTGCCGCTACGCCTTCGTAGGCTTGTGCTGGAATATTTCCGAGTGCGCTCATTCCAGAGAGAAGCGAGGCCGTATTATTCTGTGAACCCTGTAATGCACTTCCTAATCCCCCGATTACTGATTGATATGCGCTTAAATAGTTTCGGTTGTATGCGTCAGCCGCCGCCTGTGAGAGATTATTCACGCCCTGTGAGGTTATCGAGCTGTTCACTACTCCGCGATTGGCTAAACCGTTTAACATATTTCCCATTGAGCTTTGAAGTCCCTTGTTTACGCTTTCATTCAGCCGGTCGCTTACTCCGGTCGGGATATTCCCAGTCTTCGTTACATTCGTTAATTCTTGGAGTAAAGCGTTAGTTTGGTCATAACTTCCCGGCAATCGGTTCATTAAGTTGTTCTGCTGATTGAGTGCGTTGTTAGCTGTGTCCTTTGCTTTATCCCAGCTTCCGGCATCAAAACTCTGTAAGCCGGGATAGATTTTATCGTAAAGTCCTAAGCGTAAGTTCTTTAACTCTTCTGGCTCAGGGTCGCGCTTCGGTATCCTTTGTGTACTTGTTTTCGTGCCGCCGAAAAGTCCGCCGAAAAACTGTAAATCAAAACTCTTAATCCTTGACATCTTCAATATTTGCCTCCATACAATAACTTTTTATCTTCATTCCATATCTACGCTCCCATGCTTTCGGGTTTCTCGTTGTATGCATCCGAAATTTCTTTACGCCTTCAAATTTTGCTACTTTCTTAAGAAACTTTACCCAGTATTTGCCATCACCGCACATATGGTCAATTTCTAAAATGTCGTCGTAGGTTAGGTAAGTTACAAAGCCGTGTTCTGGGTGAAAAAATACGAGCTCGTCAGGATTTAGCTCTAATCCATCTGAACCCGTCTTCTCGCAGTAATATTTAATCCACTCTTCTTTAGTCTTGGCGGTCATGTTCTTCGTTATGCTCCGTGAACTTTAAAAATTTTCCATGCAGAAATTTCGGTATCGGAACTCCTAATTTCTCCGCGTTCTCGACTATGCTTATTCCCTCGTTGCCGATGTAAAATAAGCATACTGCCGTTCGTAAAGCCGCTGTGTCGCCTAACATATGCTGGTCGATTATGTGAGCAACTCCAACAAGAAAGAACATTATTATCTTGCGCGCAATTCCCTTGAAACCTACTGAGCTTGATATTTTCCCCTCAGCTCCGGCCTTGCATACTCCGGTAATGTAGTCAATCACTGCACATGCCATTAAAACTTTGATAAATCCGTCCAAGCCTCCGAAGAACCAGCCTGATATTCCCACAATTCCGGCTATTATAAATTCTGAAATTTCGTCGTTCATGCTCTCACCTCAAATACATTCTTGCGTTCTTTCCCGCAATCTATGTGAATAAAATTCTTGTGCGCGTAATAAATACAATATTTAAGTTCTTCAAGTTTTCCGTCCTTCCAGAGTTTTTGTACAGCCTCGAATAATTTTGCCGCTCCGACTGAACTTGATAAATCTGCCGCAAGTCCTTTCGTGTGAAAACTCCCTTTAACTCCTCCAACTCTCGCATTATGTTTTGCGCATCTACAGCCGGAATTTACTCTCACAGGCTCGCCGACTTCATCACGAATTTTTTGCGCCATGTTGATTATTCTTTGGTCGATTATGTTTGTCCCGCATCCGCATTTGCATGCGAACTCCGAGACTTTGAAATTTTTTGTGTCTTGTGCCATTAATTTATTCAGCTTCCTTTACTCTTAATTTTGTTATAATTCTTGTACGTTTTGTACTTCTTACTTTTTGGGGGTAATTATGAACACTTTGAACTCCATTAGCATAAATTCTTCGGATGTTCGTAAATCTTGGAGCAGCATTATTGATGCCGTCGTTCGAGAAAAACCCGTTTTTATTCAGCGTACTCACGACAATATCACTATGATTAGTACTAAGATGCTTCAATCTTTCCTTGAGCCGCTAACTTTCACAATCTCTTTCGTAACTGAAGATGACGGCTCTTTTACCGCTTCACTTGAAGAATTAGACATTTTCGTAAACGCGTCTTCAAAAGACGAATGCATGAAATTATTGCTTGATGATATGAAGGAATACGCTCAAGACTTCTACAGCGAGTTCAATTTTTGGTCGTCAGCCCCAAACAGAAAAAAGCATATTCCTTACGTCTTGAAGATACTTTCTACGCCTGATGATAAACTTTTGAATGATATGAAGTGCCAAATGCAATTACCAGATGAAAACGATAACTCCAATGTTATAATTTCTGCGATAAAGAGAATAAGTAATACAGCTATCAAAAATGGAATTTCAGAAATGTCGCTCGATGAAATTAATGCTGAGATTGACGCTGTACGACAAAAATAATTACGTCTAAAAAAAACTTCATTCTGCGTCCTGAACTGTTATCGTGATTTCTCGTGTTACTGTTCCCCAATTCGTTGATACTTGCACCGTGCACGTATAGTTTCCTGCCGTCGTTGGCGTTCCTGTGAGTTTGCCGGTTGGCGAGAGTGTTAATCCTGCGGGTAAGTTTGAGGCTGTCCAGGCTGAACGAGTTACGAAGGCTTCTCCGCGTGGGGCTGAGAGTTCATCTATCTGGTATGCTATTCGGTTGAAATTTATCATTATTCACTCACCTGCTCTTTACATGCTATGTAACACATTCCTGTCCCGCCCCCTCCGCTTCGTTGCCAACTGCTTGTATATCTGCCGCCTTCGCCTCCTGTTGAGATTGAAGACGCATTCACATTCAAAGTTTCAGCAAGTAATATTAAGCAAGCTCCTGAACATGACCAACTCCCAGCATTACCCAATGCTCCGCCTCCTCCAAACGTTAAATCATCTGGAGTTAGTCCTCCGCTGCCGCCAATCGTAACTCCTTGTGTGCCTCCCTTTGCATCTTCATTGATGCCTATTTGTGTCTGCGTTCTGTCTCCGCCCCACCCTCCTGTAGATGGCCCATTCCCTGCATTCGCAAAATATACTTGTGCTGCACTTGTCCCACCGCTGCCATCTGTAGCACCACCTCCGCCGCCAACTCCTCCGTTGCCGCCTATCGTATTAGTATCACTGTCAGAACCTCCACCTCCGCCGTATCCTGCTCCTCCATCAGTGCCTCGCGAACGCGTAACTCCTCGACCTGCTCCCGCTGAGCCGTCCCATGATGCTCCTATTCTTGCGCTTGAACTTGCCGTAAAAGTCCCGCCGCAGGTGATATATATTCCGCCTCCCTTATTGAATAAAAATCGGTCTATTAATTTGGAGTGTGTCATCTGTTGTAAGTCATAACGAGCTGCTCCGTATCCATGCGTCAGAATTGAACCGTTTATCGTACAGTCTCCTAAACATCTGAATGCTACAATTCCTCCGCCGGTCGAGGTTCCCCATGTTAAAGGCGTTATTGTTATTCCAGCATTCAAAGTCAAACTTGCAAAATTCGGTATGGTTATTACTTGAACGTAATAGTCCTCCAATAAGGAATTTGACAACGTAAAATCATCGCCGTTGGTCGCGTCAATTTCCTTGTTCAGCGTTATCACTGTTCCGTTGAGGCTTTTTATCTTACGAAATGCGTAAAATCCTACGAATGGATACTCAGCCCCTGTCGTGCTTCTTGGAGCCGTAATATGTATCATTACTTCGCTTCCTACAGCTGGCGTATAAATTCCGTTGCTCCATGATGAAACACTGAAGGTTTTTGCGTCAGGAATATAGTCCCACTCACAAATAAATGATGACATTGAAGCATTATTACCTACATCGTCCCATTTGAAATTGTGATTAGCCCATATATACACATACATACTCACAATATCCGGCTGGCCTTCATCCCAATTATCATAATCCCATTCTTCGCCGGTTACCCATTGATATTCCAAGTTTGTATTATTTCCATACGCACCTATCCAATAACTTACATTACTGTCTATTAGTGTCTCAATAAATGCCTGTTTCTCTGCACTGGTAATTGTTACTAAATGCCCACCGATTTCTTCGCAGGCTGCTTTTGCTTGTGCCCAAGTTTTACTACTAGTGGTAAATACCTTGAACGTATGACCATTATAATAATCACCACTGAGCGAATTAATTATTCCGTATGAATTTATCTGACTGTTCGCGCTTATTGTTACATCGCCGTCTGAACCAGTGCCGAAGCCTCCGACTTTATTCACGTTCAACTTCCCTGAATATGGCTGTGTTGGAACTATCGGAGCTCCGGTTCCTGCTGAATGCTTAAAGCAAAATTCATCCATGTAACCAATGAAGCCGCCGAGTGTTACTGTTGAAGGTGAGACACTTGATGTCATTGACGCACTCAAAATTTCTACGCCATCTAGAAATACTTTCGCCGTCCCTTTCTTCAGCCTCAACAAAATATGCTGCCAGATGTTAGCCGTTAGTGTCGTCGTTGATGTTTCAGATAATAGCGTCAATTGTCTTGATGAGTTCACAGAGAGTATTAAATCTCCAATTGTGAAGATATTTCCGGCTCCTGAATATTTCACAAACGCCTCAATCTCATAACTTCCGCTTGGCGACAAGTTAAATATACCACTCGTGTTCGTCCCTCTTATTGAACTATTCACGTCTGGAAAATATGCGCATCTGTAGCCAAACTTTGGAGTTCCTTGCACGTCATAAGGAATTTCATTCCCTGCTAATTTCGTGTTTCCTATTCTCGTCCACGTCTCACCTGAAACTTCATCGCCTAATCCGTCATTAGGCTCATTGAAATACGGATAATCAAAGTGCAACAAGCTCTTTATCGTCCCGAATTTCCTTACTGTCATTCGCTCACCTCAACATTCGTTCCAGTAAGCTGATATGGGGTCATGTCCTCATCCACTGTCAAAATTATCGGGTCAACTGCATCAATCGTAGGCTCCCATGATGATGGCGCATCAACTTGCACAACCGGCACATATGCTCCGTTTTTCACAACATAAGCTGTATCATCACTCGCGGGAACTTCTAAGCTCGAACCTCCGGCATAAGCTAAATCATTCCAGTTATGTACTCCGTCGCCTACTTTAATTTTTCCCGTATCAACTTCACACATTATTTCCCGCCGCGATAGTGAGGGATTTTCTGACGCTAAGACTGCCGCAGTTCCACCGCGTAACTGAATTACTCCTGCTAGTTTTAATATTCCGTCCTCAATTACAGTTTGGCGTATTTCTGTCCCGTCGTATGCTGATGTTGGAATTACAGGCGGTGTCGCTCCTATTGAATGCCGAAAAACAAACTCGTCCATTACTCCGTTATAGCCGCCAAGTTTCACAATGCTGGGAAGATAATGGTTTTGCCCGAATACTGTGCTGATAATTTCCGTACCATCTAAGAATATTTTTATTGTCCCCTCGTTTAGCCTTAACAATATATGCTGCCATTCGCCGGTTATCGTCGCTGTCGAGGTCTCGCCCAGAAGCGTAAATTGCGCTGAAGAGTTTATCTCTAGTTCTAAGTCTCCAAGTGAGAAAATTTTCCCTGCACCGGTTATCGTCCTCGTTATTCCACTTGGGCCCTCTGAAACTGCAATATATCCTTTGTAACGAATAAACGCTTCAAGTTCATAATCAAACGCGCTGTGTAAATTAAATATTCCGCTTGTGTTATTGCAGTATACGTAATTGCTATCATTACCAGAGAAACACACATATTGCTCATCTTGATTGTTATTGCTTGGGTCGAACACAGGCCACATATTCGCCCCCAAAGAAGTTTGCTCCATGTGTGAACAAAACGCACTGCCCGCAAAATTCCATGTCTCACTCGATACTTCATCGGTCAAGTCGCCGTTAAAGTGAAGTAAACTTTGTATCGTTCCGTAATCTTTCATTCTTTCACTCCAATACAAAAAAATAGGGAAGCCCCGTTACAGAACTTCCCCGTTGGTGAAAATTTCTCAGCGATTATTCGCCGCCGCCCGCTTTCATCTCGCCGGTATCAGTCGCAATTACGATTTCGCCAGGTGCAGGAACGTAATTTAGGCCGCAAGTGCCGCCGCTGTTCCTCTCTTGTGCTGAATAGGTCCGCTGATTACCATTGTCGTTTCGTTGAATGTTGCCATATTAAAATACTACTTCCCTTCTAAAATTTTTTGAGACTATATTTATCTTGGAGCTTGAACGTGTCTCGGGCATTCAGTCTCCATCAACTAAAACTCGCCGCTAGCTTGCAAGTGTTAATCGCTTCGTTAGGGATTATTGCTGAGGTATTCTCTTATTCGAGCGTCTATTAGTTCGTTTAACGTGCTCTCCCTCAAAACTTGTCCGATGAAATTTATTACTGCTTGAGTTCGTCCATCCGTCGGGAATAACTCATTGTGAATTTGCGTTAAGTGTAAATGTTCGTTGTGGTCTAAGTGATAGTGGTCGCCTTCTCCGCCTCCGCCTAATACCCTTTGGAGTTTCTCGTGGTCTTGCGCTGGCTCGCCAGAACTTCCCCCGCCGGTTTCACTCACTAAATCGGGGTCAATCCCGCTGAAACCTACTATCTTTTGTGGAATGTAAGGCTTGCTGAATGTGTTATCGCAATCGTCCGTCCATACGTCAATTGGCATTTAGTCATCACCCCAATTAGAAAGATTTATGTTCTGGCCTGTTAATGTGTATGGTGTCATCTCTTCACCGAGTATGCAGGTTATTATCTGGTTCGCGTCAATTACCGGCTTGTAATCTTCTGGGTCTGCCTCGTCATCTGGGCAAAATAACTCTATCAAATTGTTGAGCTTCGTTATTTGCTTACCGGTAAGGTGATAATATTCTCCGTCTTGCCCGCCTTGAAGTCCTGTTAGCTCGTTATGTATTGACGCTTCAGGCTTCCCGCACATCCCGTAAAAATTTACTTGGCTATTCCCGGTGATTATTACGTTGCCGTCGGCTTCTGGAAAGTTCGGCCTTCCTGAATATGGTTCTGTCGGAATTTTCGGGGGGCCGTGTCCTGCTGAATGCCTGAACATGAACTCATCCATATAGCCAACGTAACCGCCGAAAATTATTCTCTCTGGTGATATTTTTGAGGTCATTGGCACGCTCAAAACTTCGGCTCCATCAAGAAATACTTTCGCAGTCCTGTGCTTTATCCTCAACAAAATATGCTGCCACGTATCGGCTGTGAGTGTTTCAGTTGAAGTTTCGGATAAAAGCGTGAGTTGTCCTAGCAAGTTCACCGAAAAAATTAATTCTCCAATGGTGAAAATATTTCCGGCTGTTTTTCTCTCGTCCCATTCGCAGATAAATATTCTCGTTGCGGTGGCTGTCATATCGTTCCAGTAGCCAGATGCGTATAACTCTGCGTAGTCTTCACGGCCTCCGGCATCATTGGGCTCGCCTCTGTTCCAGTTCGTATAGCTTAGCTCTTCTCCGGTTATCCACTTCCACACGCCTTCGGTTTCTTTATCTGTTGTGCCTAACCACACAGCTTTACCGTTCGCAAAATTTACAAGAAACTCGTTCTTTTCTGCGCTCGTGCTTGTCGCAAGATGCCCGCCGAGTTCCTCACAAAATTCTTCGGCTTCCTCCCACGTCTTAAGCTCGCTAAATAACTTGAATATATGACCGTCATGAAATTTATAATCTCCAATGGGAATATCCGAAATTTTTACGAACGCTTCAATCTCATAATTCCCTTTTGGCGATAAATCAAATATTCGGCTCTCGTTAGTTCCGGTGATTGTGCTTAAAACGTCAGGGAAATATGCGCACATGTAACCGAACTTCGGCTCTCCTTGAACTTCATAGGGAGCTGTAATTCCGGCAAGTTTCGTGTTTCCTGTCCTCGTCCATTTTTCGCAAGAAACTTCATCACTGAGCCATTCAAAATGTAACAGGCTCTTCAGCTTCCTAATCATCATCGCTCCAATTTGAAGGATTAAACGTGTAGTAGTAATTTCCTGACGTTGGCATTAGGACGTAAAGCCCTGTGCTTGGCATGTAGATTACGCTTCCGGCTGTTACGTCGGAGTTCGAGATTGTTGTAGGTATCCAGTGTTCTAAATCCTTGCTGAAGTAAGCGTATTTTCCCGTACCTCCAACCGCACAATACCACTCGTTTTCGGGATTGTAATCGACTGCCGCAACGGTCTCCAATGGGATTGGTGTCTGGTTGACTGGCTGCCAAGTTTCACCGTCGCCTGAGGCGTAGAATAGCTTTGTTGTCTCGCCTCGTGCTATGAAACATCCTAAATTCTCGCGATACTCCAAATCTATTAAGTCTTTCGGAGCTGTTGAGTGAACATTCCAAGTTTCTCCGTCAGAGCTGGTTGCTGTTCCGTCTGGGCCGCTTACACAAAATACTTGCTGAGTTGTTGACCAGGCCGCACAGCCTGGATTTACTCTTGCGCCAATTAAAGATTTTCTCTGCGTTGATGTCGTCGATAATACCTCGTTAAAAGGTTTAATATACGCATTATGAACATCACATATTATTAATATCTTTAACAATGGTAAGTAACACACTGCGTTCAACGTTTTAGAGGAAGCGGCAATCTTATAACTGGAATAACCATCAGCGTATGCATAATAGATGTAAGGTTTCGTGGTAGTAACAGTTTCGCTCCCATTAGCATGGTTAGGAAGATACACAACTGCACGAAGATTATCATCTCCGCCAAGATAATTATAATCTCGATAGAAAAATTGTCCGGCTCCAACAGTAAGTATATTCGTGGTGCTCAATGTCTCAATACTCGTATTTTTCCACGTTTCTAAATCATTGCTGAACATTAAGTACGTTTTACTGCCATTTATCATTAATGCACAAACGCCATTACCGAAATTCGTAACTGGCCAGTTCCCTGCGTACATCTTATGCACTTTGTCGCTCGCTGTATATCCACTTGGAAAACTTTTCGCTGTCCATGCCGGCGGAGTTCCACTCGGCAAATTTCCGTATGGGTCGTATATCGTTATTCCTTCGGGGATTACTGGCTGTGTCACTCCATCTGGGAAGAATAAGGCTATTAACTTCTGCAAGTTCGTTAGCTGGCTACCCGTTAAGTGAAAATGTCCAGCCGCTTCTCCTCCAAGTAAATTGCTTAACTCCTCGTGATTGCTCGTGCCGCCTCCGCTCAGTTCTTGGAGTTTCGTTAATTCTTCGCCCGTTAAGTGATAATATCCTTCTGCATTGCCGCCCTTTAAGCCCCCAAGTTCATCATGATTTATTCCGCCGGTCAGTTCTTCATAAACAGGATAACTTGAAACTTTTTCTTTCTCAGCTTCCGTTAAGTGGTAATGCTCGCCGGAAGTTCCGCCCTGTAATCCCGTTAATGCTTCGTGGCTCGTTACTCCTCCGCCTGATAATGGCAAGTCTTCATACTCAGGATAAGCCTGTAACTTGTTCAATTCGGCTTCGGTTAAGTGAAAATGTTCGTTAGTCGTGCCGCCCTGAAGTCCTGAAACTCTCTCGTGATTTACTGCCTGGCTGAGATTTGAATACGACGGGTAAAGACTTAACTTTTGTTTCTCACTCTCGGTCATGTGATAATGGCCGTCGTCATTGCCTCCAAGTAGATTAGAAAGTTTCTCATGGTCAATATCTCCCGCAAGATTTACTACTAAGTTCGAATACTCAGGATAACTCTGCAACTTTGTTCGTTCCGAACCCGTCAAGTGATAATGTCCGCTCGCATCTCCTCCGAGTAATCCGTCTAATTCTTCATGTTTCACATTCTCGGATAAGTTCTCGTAGTCGGGATAATTCCTTACTTTGCTTCTCTCAGCTTCCGTTAAATGATAATGGCCGCTGGCGTTTCCTCCTAATAAACCGTCTAAGTTCTCATGCTCGATATTCTCTGATAGCCTCGCATATTCCGGATATTCTTGAACTTTTCGGCGCTCGCCATCAGTCAAATGATAATGCCCCGAACTGTTACCGCCTAACAGCCCGTCTAAATTTTCATGAGGTAGATTGCCCGCCAATGTTGAATATTCCGGATAATCTCTCACTTTGTCGCGTTCGGCTTCCGTTAGGTGATAATGTTCACCCTCTTGTCCTCCTTGTAAGCCTTCAAGCTCCTCATGATTTGTTAGAATTGGCGTAGGTGTAGGGGTAGGCGTAGGAGTTGGGGGTGGTGTGGGATAATCGGAACCAATTTCACCGCTGTCTATTAGGATTATTAACTCATCAATCGCCTTGTCGATTTCTTCATTCACTATCGCTAATTGCGCGTCCGTTAGTTCATCAGGGTCGCATCCGCAATCTCCTTTTTTCTGCGGGTCTATTCCCGAAAATCCTACCACTAAACCGTTTAATACGGGCTTCTCATATTTTCGCTCAAATTCTTCTTGATAACTTGTTGGCGGCATCACAAATACACCTTCATTTTTCGATATTCCGCTCGCAGTTCTTCTATCGCGTCATTATCGTTCTCAAGTATCGCTATTACACACTCGTATATCATCGATTTCAACCTTTGGTGAAGCTGTTCAGCTTGTTCGCGTTTTAATCTTTCACGTTCAAGACGCTCTTCGTTCGTCTCAAAGTCTTTCACTAATACTCCGTCTCGAATTATATAACCTGTCGTGTCCAGCTTTAAGTTTTCGTCTATCTCCAACATTGAATACCCTTCAGAACTTTCCGGCTCGGTGTCTGAAACTATCTCGCTGATTATTTTTCCGCTGGAAATTTCATATTCTAAATATTTGCTCATTTACTCACCTTCTTATCTTCACTCGTCATCTAGCAAAACTACTAACGTCTGCCCTGACTGGTCATATGCCATATCCTTGAACCTTAACTCCGGATATATCTGCGAAAATCCTCCGCCCGTATGCTTGCCCGTGATGTTCGTTATTGCGTTGCCCGTGTGATATAGTTTCCCGTCTTCCGTTAGCATTAATCCGCTTTCAAAACATTTCACAATCCCGTATTCGCCGGGAATTTCTGCAAAGTCTGAATACGTCTTCGCTTCTGGTAGGCCCATTTGGTACGCTCCGTTTACTCCTTTGGCGTAGAGTTTTCCGTCAACGGCCTGAATTAAAAGACTGCCGCCCATTCCGTTCCCATTCTGGCCTCCAAGTGTCGAAAAGTGAAAGATTTCTCGAATGTTCCCGCATTCTTCTGCTAATTGCGTCCTAATTCCTGAGCCGGATGCTCTTAACCAAAATTTCCCGTCTTCTGTTAGATAATACATATTCCCATATTGGTGCTTGATTAGGCTCTTTACTCTCTCTGCGCTGTCGTCCCCTGTAGTATCGCCAACTTTCCCTCTGCCTTGCATGTGATAAGGTTTAGAAGACGAAGAATTGTAGTAACACCATGCAAGTCCATCTCCAAATCCATGATGTAACATTAAGCCCGTAGCAGTTGCCGCATGTAAAGCATTTACCCTTGAGGGATAAAGCGCTACTCCATAATTATTAACGCTTGTTTCTAAGGCTTTCGCAATATCATCATCGGAAGTTCTGTATGCAAGTCCCCAATAACGATAGGCTCCTCCGCCGGCCATCTCTATTACATTCTCAACCGGAAACTCTAATATTGAACCGTCCGGTGTATCTGTTATTCCAAAGGGCTTGAAATATGATTGCAGATACTGACCTCCGATATACCATTTGCCTATTGAAATTTTCGCTCCAAATGCTTGATAAAGGCTCACTAACTGTTTAGCTTTCGGCATTGGTAGTTTACGAAATCCCCTGTCATTCGCAGTCGCATTCTGGCTCCAATTCGCCGCGTACCCGCCAATTGCATAAACAGGATAACTTCCGCCCTCAACTACGATTTTTACGTCCTTCTCGTCTTCACCGTAATTCGTCTCAACTTTTACTGGCACTATATACTCACCTTCCGCGTCAAGCTGCCCCGTGAAAGTTCCCGTGCTTGTATTGAAACTCAGGCCAGACGGAATATTCTTTGCCGACCACGTTACTCGTGTTATATTTTTCTCCATTGGTGAATTTCTCTTTATGATGATAGTGTTACGTTTTGGCCCGTTACTGTGTACGCTGTTATTGCCTCACCAGCCGTGCAGTTTACTACTTGGTTCGCGTCTATTTGAGGTTTCCAATCGGCGGGGATTGCTACTCTCACCGTGATATTCTCTGTGTCAGTGCCGTAATTCGTCGTTACTGTTACTCTCGCCGTGTAATCTCCAGGCTGAACATTCGGTGTTCCTGTGATTTTTCCTGTCGACTGCGCTATGCTTAATCCTGTTGGCAAATTTGTTGCTGTCCAATTTACACTCGTTATATTCTTCGGCATTCCTTAATTCCTCACATCCTGTCCTTGTACTTCATATTCACTCATTTCCTCATCCGCCGTTACGTTGATTACCTGATTGGCGTAAATGTCGGGCGGATATTTTTCTCCAATGAGTTCTATTAATGCGTCGAGTTCCTTTTTGGTTAAGTGATAATGTCCGTTTTTGTCGCCTCCGAGAAGGCCGCTTAATTTTTCATGGTCTAAGTCTTTGGCGGAATGTTTTAACGGCGGGTCAATCCCACTAAAGCCCATTACGTAGCGGTCAAGTACGGGCTTGTCATAACGCGTATAGAATTCTTCTACTAGTGCTGTGTATTTACTCATGTCATCTTATTGGGTATTTCGTCGTCAATATACATAACTTGTCGCTTAAATATTCATGGCAAGCAAATATCCCGTCTACACCATGAATTACTTCTTTGAAGTTCACTGTCATGTTGTCCGGTAAAGGAGCTTCAATCCACTTCGTAAGGTCTCTCGTAATGTAAGCACAGGATTTATCAAGCACACAGAACAACTTTTGCTCTGGCGAATACGCACAGCATAAAGCGTTACTGAATGGGACATCTTTTAACTCCCAAGTTTCGCCGTCGGAAGATATTGCTATTTTCGCAGTCGTATCACTTACCGCACATAATTTCTTTAAGTTATCCAGCCAGCAGAAATTTAATATTCCCTTCATCTTCGTAATGCTAAACTTAAACTCCTGCCAATTTGTGCCGTCGTCGGAATTTAATACACGACTTGCACCCGTCATGTTTGTTGAAGCAAAATATTTTCCAAACTCTGATACCCAGATACCATTTACTGCGTTCTTGCCGCTATATGCGATTTGCGTCGATGAAGTGAAATTTTTGGGAACTGTAAATGCTCCGCCGGATATTCCTGTTATTAAATATTCTTCTCGTTCAGGCGAATTTATTATTTTTACCTTGCTTTCATCTGACGGGGAATTTATGCTCAACCTTAAATTTTCACTAATCCCATAGTAATAACCGTTATTATTTTCGCGTCCTAATACATATGCGCTGGAACCTTTATACATTCGTAAAACAGCTGCTCCATAACGATAATCATCGGATACGGCTAACGGTACCCGTTCAGTTAATGCTTCAGAAAGGCTTGAACTTGGACATGAATAATAACCAAATTTCTTTGTTAATTCAGGACCGAATGAAAGTATTGACATATTTGCTCCCGTCTTCGTCATGCATAATGAAAGCGCGTGTTCTTCACCATTTATATCGTTGACATTATGAATAGTCGTAATCTTTGAATATCCTTCTGTGTATGAAAAACCCTGTGCATCATAAATTTTCCATTCTGGTGTAAGTCCTAATCCTTTTTCCCATAATACTCGCTCTGTTTCGGCTTCTTCAATTTTTACGCATTCGCCTTCGGGGATTGTTATGTCCGTTACTTCTCCTGAGATTTTTACGAAGTCCATAGCGCTACCTTCTTTTCTACGACACTGTCATCATCTAGCGTAAATCTCCAAGTTTCAGAAGTTATTTCATCATTCTTTATCGTCGTTTCAGTTATTTGCGTAATTTCTGTTATATCCTGCGTTATATCGTTTAATATGTTCTCAATATTCGTTATGTCAGAGCTGTCGGCTTTCGTATCAAGTTCAGCCTTGAGTTTTTTCCCCTGTTCGGCACTTAATGCTTTATCTATTCCGCCGGTTACTAGGTCATTGATTACATCAGGAGCCACATACGGAAGTTCATTCCATTTGGTGAGACCGTCTCCAACTTTTAAGCGTTTTGCTGTGCTGTCATATGCTAACTCACGATTGTTTAGTGTCGGATTTACTCGCTCCCAATTTTCCGCCGTATCGCCGCGTATTCGGAATTGTACTGTCGTCGCCATTACTTAACTCCTCATTACTGTTCGACCTATTATTAATCCATCATCGTCGTAATCTATCCTCATTATTTCGCCTGTGCTCGCCGTTATTCTGGTTAATTGCGTACCGCCCCGCCATGTCAAAGTTGCTGTTACTCCGTCCTCAAACGTTATCTTCGTCGGCTTGCTATACGCGTTGAACTCGTCTATCGTATAGCCCATTCCGAATATTCCCATTCCTGAAACTTTTTCTTCAACGCTGACGATTTTCCCGTTCAAAACTCGGCCTTGATTGGCGGATAAGGCGCTCGTCGTGCTTGTGCTTGTGAGATTATCAACAACAGGAACCCCGCCGCTGGAAATTATTTCTGCGATTGAAGCCTCCAAGTCTGATATTTTCTGGTTTAACTCTTTCCCTTTTTCAGCGCTTAATGCTTTATCAACTCCACCGGTGATTAAGTCGTTGATAACTTCAGGCCCTATCCACGATAAATCTCTCCATGATGTTGAACCGTCGCCAACCTTAAGCCTTTTCGCAGTCATATCACAGCCGATTTCTCCCAACTTCAAAATTGGGTTGTTCGTCTCCCAGTTTGCCCCTGTGTCTCGCCTAATTTGTATGTGTACGTAACTTGCCATTTATTTTTCATCCTCCAATTAGAAAAATTTACGCTCCGCCGCCGTCCCAGACTTCTACGTTGTCAGTCTCAATCGGAACCGGCCAGCCTAACAAAAAAGCGAGCTGTTGCATCCAGTCATCGCCTTCTCCGTCCCACCACCATATGCAAAATCTTTCTGCTATGCTTCGTTCTACCATCTTGATGCTCCTCCGTCGATTTCGTCGTCTTCCTGCTCAAATCTCGAACTTCCGCCGTCTAACCAATAATCAATATTCTCCGCGTATTCCGGTTCTGTCGTTGATGAAAATCCTCCGTCATATTCTGTTGGCGTTTCTGGTTTTGGCTCCGGCTGTGGCTGTGGCGTAGGGTTCTCTATTAACTCTATCAGCTTGTCGTATCGTTCCTTCGTCAAGTGATAATGCCCGTCATCATCTCCGCCGAGTAAGTTATTCAATTCCTCATGATTTACATTCTCGGATAAAACATCAACTTTCAACGGCGGGTCAATTCCCGAAAATCCTACGATTAACTCCTCAATTACCGGCTGTTCGTAACGCAGAAAAAATTCCGCAACTAACTCTTCATATTTCCTCATGGCTTCAGCCCTTCAATCTCCGCATGTATTGATGCCTCTGTGTCAGGTTCCAAAACCTTCACTCGAATATACGGCGCATAACTCCAAGCTAAACTTGTCGAATACTCACCGGCTATCTCAACTCCAAGTGAGGAATTTCCTGTGTATAACTTTATTCTTCCGCTTTTTACGCTGATTTTCACCGCGTAGCTTTCACAATGAGGAACGCTGAATTTTCGCTCAAGCCCTTTGCTGAACTTGAAACGTCCGCTTACTATTATTGAGGTCGGGACGGGCGGATAATTCTCATTCACTAGTTCTAAGCCCCATTCTTGATAGGGGAGCCACTCTCTTGTGCCAAATTCCTGATGCGGCGAAAACGTGTAAATTTTCCCGTTCAGTTCTTTCGTTATTACTCGGTCTGTGTCGTTCTTGAATGTCGGCATTCTCTCACCTCTCTTAATATCCTATCGCTAAATATTTCACATAAAATTTTCCTGCGTATTCCGAACCATAAAAATCTGTATACATTCCCCATTTGTCATATTCAAATTTCTCTCGGTCATAACTTTTCACTTGCACGTAAAAATTATTACTCCCGTTTGAACGGTTCGTTATTCCTCCATATATGCCGGTTACGAATACTCCTAAGCATGCATTTTCAAATTTTTGGGGATATTCTTCACTCTGCGTTCCGGCCCCAAATTCTTGGTTCGTTAATTCTCGCCCTTTTCCCCATTGGAGTATAAATCCGTTAATAAACTTTATATAACCATTCTCCTGTATATTGACGGACGGAAAAACATTCTGTAAATCTGGGACTGCTGGAATTTGGGCGCTTAATCCTTCCACGTTAGAGGCATCTATCGTCGCATTCGTTAATTTTCCGCTTACTCTTGATGCCGCTAAATTACCCGTTATATCTTCAAAACTCAAATTCCAATTCGGATGGGGATTTGTCGAGTTTATATGTTTCTGGAGTTCGCCGCTGATTACTCCGCCTATGTCGTCTGAATTTGCTGAAGCCGCGTTAATCGCGTTCATTATGTCATATATTCTTTGGATTTCCTGTATATGCTTCCAAAACGCCTCTTTTGTCGTATCTCCTCCAGAACGAAAATTTACTGGGTATTCAACCTCAAATTCTTTCGTTAAGTCTATCGCTGACATAACTTTACACCTCCGCTATCTCTAATCCCATTGTTGATATTGAACAGCCTCCTCCGTATATTTTTATCTCTGGCGTTATCGCCCAATCCCTAACTATGCATCTTCTCCGCGCCGTCAAAACTCCGCCGTCTGGAATTAAAGGGTCGTCGTCTTCACTCGCATATTGCGTGTCATTTGGCGGGTCGTAAATATAATCAATCTGGCCTCCATATGTGAATGGCATCTTGAACTTTCCTAAACATAATTCGGCTCGGCATTCTGGCATTATTTCAAACGACGCGAATACTCGTTTTATTAACGTCTGATTGCCGGTTAATATTGTCCCTAATCGCAACTTTGCTTCAATTTCCTGCTGGCCTTCATCCTTCAATTCATCCTGTGTGTAGTAATCGTTGACCTCGTATAAGTCTCGACCGATGAACGCAAAAAGCAAATTATCAACTCCAGCCGCATGAATTATCCTCTTGGGAAACTTGAACGTTGTCCAGATACCGCGCGTGTAATCCAGTACGTAAATCTCTTCTGCATATTTTGAGGGAAGTATCCATAATTGTTGTTTCACTGGTACGTCCCAGAGCTGCGCCGTTTCGTCGATTAACTGAGTGAGTGCGTTTGAAACTTTGCGGTCGGGCCATGAGGCTTTAATCTCGCCGTATGATGTTACGCTCGAAAGTGAGGCTACACCTGATACCGTGATGAAAAATACATCGTTGGCTACAGCCTGAACGCTCCGTTGTGAAAAAGTGCCGGTGTTATGTGCTACTTCCAACACTGCCCAGTTCGGAAATTCCCCCGTCATTCGCCAGATTGTCCCCTTGTCTGGTTCTCGTGTTGGCGACTTGAAGATTATCAAGTCTCGTGAAAGCGGAATTATCGCTGTGATGTCCATTCCGTCCTTGTAGCCGATTTCTAAGAATTGTCCGGAGCTCTCATCTTCAGGGTTGTTATCCCATTGCTCGCAGTCTCCAATATAGGAAAAGTTTATCGTGTCTGCACCGTTCACTACTCCCACGCGGCCATTTCTCACGAAAACTAACCGGCTATCGTCTGGCGAATTATCGAGTATTTCGAGTTTCGGCAATCCGGTATCACTAAACTTTTGGAGTTTTCCTCCGGAAGCTATTAACCAGCAATCATTGCCGTCTGCATCCGTCCACGATGCTATGCTTAAATCTCCGTCGCCCGTTAAATTCCCTTCAACAGGCCATACGTTATTCCACCGAAAATATTTCAGCGTCCGTGTTCCGGCAAATCTCACGAGAAATCCCCGCCGTCCTCGTACTGGCACAACAAAATCTACGTCAGCTTCAAATCTTCCTGACCACACCAACCCGCCACGTGCTCTCATTGCTCCGGTCTTAGGCGAAAACTCTACGTTTAAAGCCTCTTTAAGCTCGTTTCTCGGTAAGCTCTCATTTGGGACTGCTAAGTTCAATCCGCCATCGAATGAGCCGTAAAATATTTGCTGCGAGTTCGCGTGTTTATTGCTGACTGTTGGCATTGGGCACTCCGTATCCTAGTAACATCAAATCCTGCGAGACGTTGAATTCGTGCTTATTCAGGGCATAAATCGCGGCTAACGCTGTTATCGCTATTTCCTGGTCGTGCTTGTATGGAAGACTGGAATTTTCGCCATAACTTGAAACGTAAGGAAGTCGCGCAAAATATCTCACGGGTAAGGTTGAAGCCTCGCCGTAATAGCTGATTACTCCGCCGTCAATGTTCAGTGGCACAGCTCCGCAAAATTCGATAAAGTCATCAGGTAACGAACGGCCATTGCTAACCGTCATTGTCTTCTGCAATCTCACGTCTCGTTTCGATACTTGGCGTTTGGAGTATTCATCTACTGCTCGGTCAAGGTAATTCAATAATTCCTGCGTTCCCTCCGGCTCTTCGAGATTTCCGCCCTCTGTGAAACCTGTCGCCTGTTCATCTGCTATTAACTTGCGGACTAGCGCAATCATTTCTTTCTGTGTCATTCTTTTTCTCCTGCTATTTGGGCGGAAACTTCATTTTCCTCATAAAATCAATCAACATACATTCCTCTTGAACTTGTACAGGCAAATCGTCCCATTCTATGATTTGCACGTCATCAAGTAACTCTTCATCTTTAATATTCCGCATCATAAATTACCCCGTGTTATTTCGTCGTGATTTCGTACTTCTCCAACAATTTTTTCACTTGCTGCCTTATCATGTCTCGCGCCGGTTCTGGTAAATTTTCCCATGTCATTGTCGCATGCAAGGAGTTATAAATATCCTCTGCAAGCCGCTCTATTTCTAAATATGTCATAACATCCCGCCTAATATTTCAACAGGGCCGGTATTCTCCAAGTGGGAAATTTCCCCGCCTGCTTGAACATTGCAACACAATTGCGCTAATTGTTCGGCTGTCGATAAATCTTTACTCAACATTGCCGCGCTGATTTGCTCAATGTACGGGCTTAACGATAACGGGACATCAAGCCGGTCTGTTAAGCTCGTTACTCGTTGGGGCAAATAATAATATTCAAAACTGTATGAACCTTCGGGGGCGTAAAAATTATTTCCTGCTATCCTGTATGTGCCAGCTTCATCGGGCCGATAACTTTCTGGAACTGCGTAGCCTTCCTCACCCATGCCGACGCGGTGAACACTCACAAAATCCGAAGGAAGCGTCGTTTGTCCGTCTTCATCAACAACTAAAAGTGTCTTCTTCAGCGCTGTGTGAATGAATTTCTCTGCTAATCTTCCGTACAATAATGCGCTCGCCTGATTGATAGCTTCGATTAGCTCAAAGTCCGATACGTTCAGTCCTTGCATGTCGCGGAGTGAATATCTTAACGATGAAACTATTCTTGAGACCGGTATCATCTCACACGCTCCCTTCTGAACATCTCCAATGTGGAAATCTCTTTAGCAATCTCCTGAACGCGGCCTTGTCGTTGTTCCTCGAAAAGCTCAGGTAATCCAAATCGCACATCGCTTCAAGCATCGCCGCTTCCTCTACAGGTATTCTCGCAACTTCACGCCCGACAATCTCGCCGTTCTCACGAATAAATCCTTTGCCGACTTCCTGAAGATGTTTCCAGTTCTCGCGTTCGGCTTCGTCGGTGTTGATGTGATTTACTAATTGGAGTTCGTCCCCGTTTTCGTGAAATTCTTGCTTAAGCATTAGCCTACTGTCGGCACAACTCCGTCTAAGTCCTCAATCTTGAAATGGGCTTTTTCCGCTCGCATTTCAACCGTCCACTCACCGTTAATCATCCTGCGTCCCATGTCGTTAATTTTCGGCAGGTCTCCGGTCTTGAAGTTTCGTAAGAACGCTTTCTTGATGTATTCGGGGCTTAATCCGTAAACTACATCGTTCGACATGAAACGGTCAGTTAAGCACTGCAGAGTTCCGAAGTCGGTCTCCAAGACAGAAATCATATGAGTTAACTTGTTCGTCTTGTTGCCTTCCATGTATTTTGTGTTGCCCGCTGTGAATGTCGAGATTACTCGCTTATTTCTTGGAGAAACTAAAAGGATTGAGGGTTTGCCGCCAGCGTTCCAAGTCATTTCAAGCGCGGTGTTAATCAGGTCAAATGTTAAAGGTCTTGCCGCTCCGCCATTTGCTAGTACGTTCGTTACTATCCAATATGGAAGTCCTCCGAACTGTCGCGGTGTCGTTGATGGAGCTCCGTTTACGTTAATCCAGCTTCCAGGACTTTTTGTGCTCTGCTCTATTACTGCCTTCTCGCAGTCAAATGCTAACTCTTTCAACTGTTTCGCCATCTGATAAGCTATCTCAGAACGTAACCCGTAATGCAACACGGCTTCCTGAGTGTCGGTTACATGAACGCCACGATGCATAATCTGCGTGTAATTGTTTAGCCTTATTCGCGGCGTGGCATTCACTGTTGAATAGGTGTAGCCTTCCTCGTTCATGTTCGGGATTGCTGCTCCTAATTCATCCTCTAACCACTCATGATTTACCTGCGTCGCTCGCGTCTTTCCCATTCGTGAATATAACGGCGTGTCGTATGGCGCTATGTTCGTGATAATGTCGCTTACATCCTCTTTGTTCCCTATTGCTTGATATGTGTTACTTGCCACTCTTAATATACCTCCTCTATTTTTCCTGCGTTCTCAATTAATATTTTCTTGTCGTATTTCCCCGCACAAGCAAGCTCAATTTTGCATCCCCGTGCGTTCTCGTAACCTTCTGCGAATAAAACGTAATCCGCTCCGGCCATCCTCTTAATGCTCTCCCCTAAACATTCAAGCGCACTCACCTTCTCACTCATAAAGTTTTCTATTAACTTTACCGGTTCACCTAAATATTCTCCGGCTAGCTCAAGTAATCTTTCTCGTTCTCGTGTAATTTCTTCATGAGACTTCTCACGCATCGGCATTGAGATAAATATTGTCGCCAATTTAATCCGCTCCTTTCTGTAATTGTCTAAGCTGTGATTTTTCCTCGTCGGTAAGCAGCCTGTGTATTCGCATTGCCTCCAATGGGTAATAACGAATTGAATTGCTATCTAATGGGTAGTTTTTTCCTGAACTTATTCGCGGTTTATCTAACTCTTCTAGCGAATTCCCGTAGATTTTCCCTTCTAGTTCATCTACAAAAAATACATACATCTTCATGTTATGTTCTTCGCTGAACCTTTTATATCCTTCATAGTGTCGATAATCAAATCCGGTGTCAGGATATTTATTCCGTCTAGGCTTCGTCTTCACTTCAGCAGCCATTACTCCGCTGTCTTTGCGATAAATTAGAAAGTCGAACAAATGTGCTCCTTCCGTTACCGGTTTATAGCATATGTAATTCTCGCCCTCTAAATATTCCTGAATTAATTTCTCTCCATAATCTGCTATCTTTACTTCACGTCTATCATGCCACTCGGAATTTTCCTGTGTCATTTCCGTATACCTCCCAGCCTTCTCGTTCAGTTCGACTGAAATAATCAAGTTTGCGGCCTACACACAACTGGTTCACCAACTCATAAAATCCTTCGGGCTTACGGCTGTGTTCTCGACGTTTTTCCTCGATTATGTCCTCCAAGTTATGAATATTCTTAAAGATTGGCTTCCCTTTCAGGCCTACAAGGCAGAACTCACAACGCATTCGGAATAAATTTCCCATTCCCATAACCTGCTTATCCCACACTAGAATATTGCGATATTCAAATTTCCATGTATCAAGCAATTCTTTGGCATCCCAGATAAATTTATGTGTCGTCCAAAGAAATAAAACGCAATTTTCAGCCGCCGGAAGTTGTATTTTCTTCAACTCTTCCTGTGTCATTTCGGGATAAGGATTTGCACAACGTCGACCGTCTGCATCGTAGCTTGTTCCATAGGCCCACGGCGGGTCCATCACTATAACGTCAAATAATCCGTCGGGCTGTTCAGGCGCTTTTTGTTCTAGCTCATTTATTTGCTTTTGGAGTTCAGTTTTGCGCTTCTCTCCTTTTATCATGTTCAAGACTAACGAGCGTGAGACTATATCGTCATTCTCTCGCGCTTCAGCTTTTGCGCGTTCTACTAGCTCAGGATGTTCCGCCAACTGCTGAAATCTCTCGGCCTGCTTGAGCGTAAATCCGGCTTCCTTGATTACTTCCGCTTTCGTCTTGGTTGATGTTGACGGCTTTTTAGTTTCTGATGTTCCTTCGTTCAATGGAGTAATTATTTCAGGCGTTATCGGCTGTTCCACATCTCTTTTATCGCTACCATCAGAATTTAATACTTTCAGTTCGGATATTTCGGGAGATTTTTCAAAATCGACACCGCTGTCGGTTTTGATTTTTTCACTCATTAAATCTTTCTTGAATTTTTCACTCTTACGGTCTCCGCCTGAAACTTTCGGAATTTCTCTCATCAACTGCCCTATACGCACTTTCGCATCTAGCAGGGCTTCACTTAATGCCTGTCCCTCTTGGAGTTTCTGTTCACGAACCGCTTTTGCTAATCCTACCTTCTCTATCGCTCGGATTTCAGCTTTCACTGCAATTAATTTCTCTCGGCCCACCAACACGAATTT
>JAFTCP010000112.1 GCA_017454625.1 Synergistaceae bacterium | reverse complement strand
TAACATTAATAACGAAAGAGTTAATACTGCAAAACGTCTCGTCTTCATAGATAAGAACTCCTTTATTAAATTGAGATTACAAAACTTTAGCATTATATATATATATATTGTCAAGTGTTGATATGCCTCAATTTTCACTCTGTCAGCGCAAAAGATCGCTTGCACTAAAACATTGTTATCTTACTTCGAAATGTCCCAACATGAATATCTTTCTACATAACGGCTTTAATCTGCTGGAAGTGTAAATATCTCTTCGTCATCAACAAAGTCTTCTGCGGATTTCCCCTCCTCGTTAATAATATTAACATCTGCTCCGGCCCGAATTAAAGCATGAATAATCTTCGTGATAATTCCCCTGTTCTTGCCAGTTGAAGCCTGTGAAAATTTCTTCGCGGCTAAAATCAAAGCTGTATCATGGTTTTTATCCTTAATATTTACGTCCGCTCCCGCTTTAATAAGAATATTTATTATCTCGGAGGTCAGGCCGTCAGTGAAATCATCATCGTTCAACTGTTCAGGCAAAAGCGCATGCATCAAAGCTGTATTGCCGTCGTTATCTTGAAGATTTACGTTTGCTCCATGTTCCAACAGAGTATTTATCGTCTCAGGTGAAAGCCTGCGCACTGCACACATTAAAGCCGTTATTCCCCTGAAGTCCTGCGAATTTACTTCAGCGCCTGCCTCTAACAACTTGCTTATCAGGTAGGATATATCGTTATCGTCATAAGAAATATCTTCATCGTCGGAGTTCAAGCAAGCTATTGCAGTAATCAAAGCTGTGTTGCCGTATTCACCTTTAGCGTTGACTTTACAGCCCTTCTCAATCAAGTAATCTATAATCTCGTCTTTCTTTTCGTCCTGCTCCATCGTGTGTGGCCAGCCGGTTACAGCACATCCTAAGAGAGTTTTCCCCAAGTTGAACTTTCCCCACCAGCCTCCGAGTGAAACACCGAATGTAATTTTGCCGTCGATAATATCTTGTTTTCGTGTGTCGTCCTCAGCTTCAAATAAAATCTTGACAACTTCGGGATTGAAACCCGCCGCCGCTAATGATAAAGCTGTCTCGTTATGCTTGTTGCGTAAAGTTGTATCGGCCTTATTTTCGAGAAGGACTTTTACGACATCTGAATTATAATTTTTCACGGCCAGCATTAACGGAGTATCACCCGACACATTTTTAGCGTTAATCCCAGCAGTGCCGAGTTCTTTTATCAACATGCGCATAATTTCAGGGTTAGGGTTGTTCAATGCGGCTTGATGAAGGAGAACTCCCGAAGCAGAAACCTCATCTCTAAGCCAGACAGCCGGATAAACCGGAGGAAGAGTAACATCGAGAATGCATTTTATCACGTCAGGATTGAGATTATATTTCACTGCCAAGTCTAAAGGTGTCTCGCCGTTCTTGTTTTTCTCGTGATAAAGTCCCTGTAAAGATATTGAACCAAAAGTTAAGGCGTTTATCACGCTTGCATCTCGATTTAACGCGGCCATATGAAGCAGAGTATCACCGTTTTCATTTCTCACGTCAAAGGAAACTCCGGACTCGTAAGCCTCTTCAAGCTCCTTAAGAGTTCCATTCTTGGCAATGTCAAATATATCCTTCTCGTCAAAGCTCAAAAGTTTTAGTATCGCTTGATTATCCTTCAGAAGGTCATTATCCCTCGCGTAATCAATGGCTGATTTACCGTTTTCATCCTTAACTTTGACATCTGCACCGGCACTGACAAGCATTCTGATTATCAGCGCAAGTTTCCCGGCATCCGTCCTTGTTTGTCTGGAAGCGGCACACATCAACGCTGTACGTCCTTGCTCACTCAGAATATTTACATCCGCTCCCGACGCTAAAAGTGTGCTGACTATTTCAGGCGAAGAATAAGAAGCAGCTTCCATGAGTGCCGTATAACCGTGAACATCCTGCGAGTTAATATTTCCGGTTTCAGCGATGAGCTTCACTGTTTCAATATTATTTGAGAAGACAGACGCAAGCATAATCATAGGAATTTTATCCTGCTGTTCAGCGTTGACATCACAGCCAGCCTTCAAAAGATAATCAACGACTTCTGAATTGCCAGTCATAACGGCCAATCCTAATAATGTAGTCTTAAAGCCTCGTACGGGAAGATTGCCGGAATAATAATAAAGAGTTCTCCAGCTATGATAATCTTCAAGACTATCAACATTTCCAGCTTTATCAAGATAAACCCAGTTCCCATAATTCCTGGAATTTTCAGGCTCCTCAAGATAAACCGAACGCCAAAATTTTACATCACCGCTCAAAATCTTCTGTCGTTGTGTATCGTATTCAGCTTCAAGAAGATACTTCACCGTATCAGCCTTAGAGTTTCTCTGTCGTGCGGCCAATGTCAAAGCTGTATCATCAATCTCATCATTAAGTTTTAGCGTGAAATCAGCTCCGGCTTCAAGCAAAATTTTCACGACTTCAGGATTTGGATTATTAATCGAGCGCATCAATGGTGTGTAGCCTTCTGCATCTCTCTCGTTCACGTCAAAGCCATGTTTAAGCAGAGTACGTATAAATTCAGTGTCTGGATTACTTTCTGCGGCCTTATGCAAGGAATATTTACTGTAAGTTATCGATGGAGCGGGCTGAACAACTTTATCCCAGAAATAAAGAGTTGAAATCCCAGCGAGAAAGATTAATCCTAAAGCTAAGACAAAGAATTTTTTTGTCGAATGTTTCTTCTTGAGACAATCCCAAATCTGATTTATTAATTCCTGTTCGCCGTCTAAAATTTCATCTGTTGAATTTTCTTCACGGCAGCGTTTAAGATTTTCATGTGTCAGCAGCTTTTTTCTTAAACAGTAATTCACGCTGTCAAGATTTTCGCAAGTACTCAGAGTAATATGATTATGAAGCAATATTTTTTCCATGTTGCCGCTGAGATTAAACTTTTTCTTAGTGATAGCTTCCAAATCGACGAGGACGAATAAAATTTTTTCCCCGTTTTTATTCTTCTCAATCGCTGATACGGTGTTGCATTCATCGATACACTCAGAGGATTTCAGGGATTTTTGCGAGATGAAATACATGAAGACGGAACATTTTTTAATATGCTCTCTCAGTTCCGCCATGTAATCATCATAAGACCCCGTAACGTTCCAGTCGTACCATACACGGAAGCCGTAAGCATGTAAAAGTTTTATTATCGGGAAAACTAAATGTGCATCACTGTGGCTGTAACTTATAAATATAAACGGTTCTTCTCCCTCGTAACTCTTGAAGCCTGCATATCCAGCACTGTAAATCTTATGCTCAGAAAACATAAATATTTCTCCGTCCTATTTATTAACTATTTGAAGGCAGTATTGACGATGATTATTAAGCCGCTTAAGAAAATATATTGTCTACAAATTATGATTGCTAACATTACGAAACTATCAAGAAATATTTTACCAGCCTGCTAACTCCACTCTGAACAGAAGAATAAATTTTAACGCTGAGAGATTTTCTTATAGTCGATGATAAATTTCAATACAAAGAAGCTCCGATGTTGCATTAAGTAATTCGTGTAAGAGCTTAACGGTGAAAATAAAAATTTATCAATGTATAATTAGCCAATCCAACAAAACTTTTCACGAGGGGAGTAATCTATTAATGAACGAGCTTATACGCATAAATCAGGCTGACTTAGTCGCTGTTGCTTTACGTCCAATTAATTCAGGCGAGGAAGTCCCGGTTTCAGGAGCAAATTTCAGCATCAAAGCCAATGAAGATATTCCAATGGGACATAAAATAGCTTTGAGAGATATTAAAGCCGGTGAGCCCATAATCAAATACGGTTTCCCGATTGGCGAGGCGACTTCCGAAATTCCGCTGGGCTTTCACGTTCACACGAGCAACACACGAACTCTTTTATCCGGAGCCCATGACTATGAATATCATCCGACTAATCCCAAAGTTGAGAGTGTTAAACCTGAGACATTTTACGGATATTTACGTTCAAACGGAAAAGTCGGCGTTCGTAATGAACTCTGGATTATCCCAACTGTTGGCTGTGTGAATGATATTGCTGTAACTCTCGAACATAAAGCAAAAAGTTTAGTTGAACACGTCAGGGCCTTCACTCATCCTTACGGCTGTTCTCAAATGGCCGAAGATCAGGACAATACACGCCGTATTCTCGCGGACCTCGCAACTCATCCGAATGCTGGCGGAGTTTTAATGCTTGGACTTGGATGTGAGAACAGCGGGATTGACACGATTAAACCCTTCATGAAGGATTATGACCCTGAACGTGTGAAATTCTTAATCTCGCAAGATGTCAATGATGAAGTCGAAGCCGGAATGAAAATTATTCACGAGCTTGCGGCGAAAATGAAGGAAGATAAACGCGTTCACTGTGAGACTTCAAAATTGATTGTCGGGTTGAAATGCGGCGGAAGCGATGGACTTTCAGGGATTACGGCCAATCCAACAATCGGGCGTTTTTCTGATATGTTAATTGCTCAAGGAGGCTCCACGATTTTAACCGAAGTTCCTGAAATGTTCGGAGCTGAGACAATCTTAATGAACAGAGGCAAAGACGAAGCGACTTATGAGAAGACTGTTCACCTGATTAACGACTTCAAAGAGTATTATGCTTCTTTGGGAATGCCTTGCTACGAAAATCCATCGCCGGGCAACAAAGCCGGAGGAATTACGACGCTCGAAGATAAAGCTCTGGGCTGTACTCAAAAAAGCGGTTCTGCTCCCGTAAGCGACGTTTTGAAATATTCTGAGAAAGTTACTTGCGCGGGCTTGAATTTGTTATCAGCTCCGGGAAATGATTTAGTTGCATCGACGGCTTTAGCTTCAGCAGGAGCGCAGATAGTTTTATTCTCGACGGGAAGAGGTACGCCGTTCGGTTGTCCTGTGCCTACGGTGAAAATTTCGAGTAATTCCGAATTGGCCGAACGCAAAAGCAATTGGATTGACTTTAACGCCGGAACTTTAGTACAAGGAGGAACGCTTGACGAAAAAGGGCGTGAACTCTTTGATTATGTCCTGAAAGTTGCTAACGGTGAAAAAACTCGCAACGAGATAAATAATTTTCAGGGCATGGCGATATTCAAAACTGGAGCGACATTATAAACTTGTGAACTTTCAGGCATCTGGCCGAGTCAAGAGTTAAGTTACAATGTCTTCGGAAAAAATTTATTGATTGTTAATATTGTCAATAATTTAGAATAGGAGTGTTTATCTTGCGCAAAATATGTATTTTCGTATTCCTTATTTCTATTATTATTACGGCTTCTTATGCTTACGCTTCCCCCTCAATTGCTGACGACTTGCCTCTAATCCAAAGCAAAGTTGAACGGGAGTTGCGGAAAAAAGCCGAAAACGGAGATATTGAAGCTCAATTCAAGCTCGGATTACTCTTTGAAGAAGGCAAAGAAGTCATGCGGGATTATTACGAGGCTTCAAAATGGTATCGTTTAGCCGCCGAAAAAAAACACGCTGAAGCACAAAATAATCTCGGCATTCTCTATTTGAGGGGAGCAGGTGTAATTAAGAGTTACAAAGAAGCTCTTTACTGGATAACTCAAGGTGCAGAAAACGGCTCAATATCCGCACAAAATAATCTTGCTCGCATATATTATGATGGAGATATAGTTAAACAAAGCTATTCTAAGGCTCTAAAATGGTGGCTCAAGTCAGCGGAAAAAGGAAATGCAGAAGCTCAAAATAACGTCGGGCATCTTTATTATCGCGGATTTGGTGTAAAACGTAATTATTCCGAAGCCTTCAAATGGTTCAGCAAATCAGCTCAGCAGGATTACAGCTTAGCACAAAACAATCTCGGAAATCTCTATCGTTACGGACTTGGAACTAAACAAAATCAAGATGAAGCCGTCAGATGGTATACACAATCTGCCCTGCATAATAACCGAAACGCTCAGTATAATTTAGGCGAGATTTATCTTTATAAGAGGAATTATGATACAGCTCGTGAATGGTTCAAAAAATCTGCTTCTAATAATTATCATGCGGCTATATGTCGTTTAGGCGATATTTACCGTTTAGGGCTTGGAGTTGAGAAGGATTATCATGAGGCATTGAGATATTATCACTTGGCGGTAAATCAAGGAAGCGTTATAGCTGCCTCCAATCTCGGAACAATGTATGACTTTGGCATGGGAGTAGAACGCGACGTTTTTCAAGCTCTAAGATGGTGGACTAAAGCCGCTGAAGCCGAAGACAGCACAGCACAGTATAATCTTGGAAATTCATATTATTACGGGCGAGGTCTCAAGCAGGATTACAAGCTCGCATATTACTGGTACAAGAAATCCGCAGAAAATGGTCAAGTCCAAGCTCAAAGAAAACTCGGTGATATGTTCTCAAACGGGGACGGAGTAAAACAAAGCTATAAAGATGCCTTTACCTGGTATAAGAAGGCAGCCGAACTAAATGATTTATATTCTCAGGATAATTTAGGCTATTTATATACTAACGGTCTCGGAGTTAAACGGAATTATTCAGAGGCTATTAAATGGTTCACCCGTGCTGCAAATATGAATGACCCGTCATCACAGACTAATTTGGGGCTTATGTATTTCAACGGTTACGGTGTCAAGAAGAATTATATTGAGGCGTTGAACTGGTTCAAGAAGGCCGCAGAGAAAAATTATTCAAAAGCTCAAAGTTTAATAGGCATGATGTATTTTTATGGTCATGGAGTTGATAAAAATTACTCGGAAGCCGCCGAATACTTCAAGAAGGCCGTAGAAGATGAATACATCACAGCTTATAAATTTTTGGGCTTTCTTTATACTAAAGGCTGGGGCGTTGATAAAGATTACTCTGAAGCTATGAGATTATTCCGAAAGGGAGCAGAACAAAATGATTCGGATGTTCAAAGATTTATAGCAATAATGTACTCCAGCGGCTGGGGAGTAAAACGCGACTATTCAGAAACTTTCAAATGGCTCAAAATCTCAGCTGAGAACGGAAATTCGGACGCTAAAAGCAATATCGGCTTTATGTACGCAAAGGGTTTAGGGCTTAAGCGTGATTATTCTGAAGCTATGAAATGGTTCAAAGAAGCCGTAAAACAAGATAATAATTCCGACGCTCTAAATAATATCGGCGAGATGTATATGTACGGTTGGGGAGTGAAGAAAAGCTATTCTGAGGCCCTAAAATATTATCGTCAAGCGTTGAAGCAGGATAATTACTCCGAAGCTCAGAGCAATATGGGATTGATGTATCTTAACGGCTGGGGAGTTAAGCAAAGTTATTCTGAGGCTCTAAAATGGTTCAAACAGGCCGCTGAACAGGAAAACTCATCAGGAATGACGAGTATAGGCAAAATGTATTTCAACGGCTGGGGCGTAACTCAAAATTATTCGGAAGCTCTGAAATGGTTTAACAAAGCCGCTGAGAACGACAAAGACGAAGCAGAATATTATCTCGGCGAAATGTACTATAAAGGCTTGGGAGTTCCTCAAGATAAAGCTGAAGCCGTAAAATGGTATAGATTAGCCGCAGAACAGAATTATGAAGAAGCTCAAAAAGTTTTGCGTGAACTCGGTGAAAGCTGGTGAAAAATTTATGCGTAAACTATTAATATTCTTAGTGTTTGCTTTGATGTTATCATGTGTGAGCGTCTGTTATTCAGATGATCTAAGCCGGGAAACTCTAAAACTCGCGAAAGCCGGAAATGCGGCATCACAGTATGATTTAGGCATAATGTATTTCAAAGGTTATGACGATATCAAGCAGAGTTACAAAGAAGCCTTGAAATGGTTCAAGAAGTCGGCGGCTCAGGATTACGGCGATGCTCAATATAATTTAGGCGTAATTTATGCCGGAGGTTATGGCGTAAAACAAGACTTCAAAGAGGCTATGAAATGGTACAAGAAGGCAGCGAAAAATAAAATTCCCGGTGCGTATTACAACATAGCTTTCATGTACGAAGAAGCTCAGGGAGTAAAGCAGGACTACAAGGAAGCCTTGAAATGGTATCACAAAGCTGCTGGCACAAAGGATTACGACGACCATAATTATGCCGGAGAAGCCGAATTCATGATCGGCACATATTATCACAGGGGCTTAGGCGTGAAAGAAGACGTTCACGAGGCCTTCAAGTGGTATCTTAAAGCCGCACAAAACGGTGTAGTTATGGCACAATACAACGTAGCCTTAATGTATGATAGAGGCGAAGGAGTTCAACAAAATTTTGATGAGGCTCAAAAATGGATGAGGCTTGCGGCTGAAAACGGAAGCGAAGAGGCCGTTAATATGCTCAAAGAAGCAGGCCAGCTTTAATTTTATATATTAAGGAGGAATTTATTTATCATGTTTATGGACAAGGATTTTTTGCTCAACACTCAGACGGCGAAGGATTTATTTCACGGAACCGCTGAAAGCTGCCCGATAATCGACTACCACTGCCACCTGAACCCGAAGGAAATTTACGACAACATTCACTACGAGAGCATCACTCAGGTTTGGCTTGGCGGGGATCATTACAAGTGGCGTTTAATGCGCTGTGCTGGAGTTCCTGAGAAATTCATCACCGGAGATGCGAGCGCACACGATAAGTTCATGAAGTGGGCTGAAGTTGTCGGCAAAGCAATTGGCAACCCGTTATATCACTGGAGCCATTTGGAATTACGCAAATACTTTGACTATCAGGGAGTATTAAGTGCGAAGACGGCAGAAGAAGTTTGGAATTTATGCAACGAGAAATTACACCGTGCGGATTTTGGCGCTCGTGATTTAATCAACATGAGCAACGTAGAAATTATCTGCACGACCGATGACCCAATCGACAGCTTAGAGTGGCACGAGAAGATTGCGGCGGATAAGAGCTTCAAGACGCGCGTACTTCCCGCTTGGAGACCTGATAAGGCAATGAACATTGAAAAAGTTACCTGGCCTGAATACATCGCAAAACTCTCGGAAGTCTCAGGAATTGCGATAAAAACGTTTGCTGACTTGAAAGCGGCTTTGTCAAAACGCATGGACTTCTTTGCGGCTCACGGATGCAAGCTCAGCGATCACGGAGTTAATACGGTTAAGTGCGTTCTTGCTTCGGAACAGGAACTTGAAGAAATTTTTGCGGCAAGACTTAACGGGAAAATTCCGGATGCCAACGCTGAGGATAAGTTCAAGACGGCGTTTATGCTTTTCGTGGCGAAAGAGTATCACAAGCGCGGCTGGGTAATGCAAATTCACTACGGCTGCCGACGCGATAACAATATCCCGATGTTTGAGAAGTTAGGGCCTGACACGGGCTATGACTGCGTGAATAATTCCGGTTCAAGCGCTGAGACGGCAGAATTTCTCGGAGAACTTGAACGCGTTCATGAACTCCCGAAGACGATACTTTACAGCTTGGACGGCATGGATAATTCCGCTATTGACACGATTAACGGATGCTTCCAGAGTGATGAAATCGCCGGAGTGTCGAAAATTCAGCACGGTTCAGCCTGGTGGTTCGAGGATCACTTCGACGGAATGACGGCGCAAATGAAATCCCTTGCAAGTTTAGGATATTTACCTGGCTTCATTGGAATGTTGACTGACAGCCGAAGTTTCTTAAGCTATCCGAGACACGAATACTTCAGAAGAATACTTTGCAGGCTTCTCGGTGAATGGGTTGAGGGCGGATTTTTCCCGAACGACATGGAGACTTTGAGCGAGATTGTCAGGAACATCAGCCACGATAACGCGCAGAAATACTTTAACTTTTAATACGACACGAAAAAGTTATTTCAACCAGTTGTGAAGAATTTTACGGGGCATCTATCGTTAAAAATGTGATGTCCCGTTTCTTGTTATGGCAGGTATAATTTGGGTGAATAAAATATTTTAAGTTTCAGGTGATGTATAAATGGAAAATTTTTTCTGGCACAATCCGACCGCTGTAATTTTCGGTAAAGACACGGTGAAAGACCTTGCAGCTCACCTCAAAGCCGCGAATGTCAAGGGCGTTTTGCTCGTTTACGGCGGAAAGGGAGTATTCAAGAGCGGGGCATATGCACAAGCTACGGACATGCTGACGAAAGCGGGAATAACTTTCTCGGAAGTCAATGATATTCAGCCGAACCCGTTAATCAATAAAGTTCGTGAGGGAATTGCGCGGGTTAAGGCCGGCGGGATTGATGCGATTATGCCTGTTGGTGGCGGGAGCGTCTTTGACACGGCGAAGGCTATTGCGGCGGGTTCGTGTTACAATGGCGACGTGTGGGATTTCTTCACTGGTAAGGCGAAAATCACTAAAGCTATGCCGATTTATGGAGTATTGACGGTTTCGGCGAGTTCAAGCGAGGTTAATAATATTGCCGTCGTCAGCAATCCTGAGAGTGAGTTAAAAACTTCGATAACGAGCGAATTTATTTATCCGAAAGTTTCAGTGATTGACCCTTCGTTTCAGATAACACTTCCTGAGAAACAAACCGTGTACGGCGGAGTTGATATTATCGCGCATGTTCTTGAAAGAGTTCTTGACGGCGACGAGGGAACGGATTTAATCGATGCTCAAGGTTATGCTATAATCCGAACGATGATGCGGGTAATTCCGGAGTTAATCGAGGATCCGAAGAATTACGATGCTCGCGCGGAATATGCATTTGCCGGTTCATTTGCTCATTGCGGAATTTTATCGATGGGACGCAAGGCACGAGGGGATTTCTCATCTCACAGGATGGGACATTCAATCAGCTTAATGTATGGAACTCCTCACGGTGCGACGCTTGCTGTTATTATGCCTGCGTGGGCGAGATATTTATATGAGGAAAACCCTGTACCTTTCGCGAGACTTGGCGAAGAAGTCTTTGACATTTTCGACGGAAGCGACGAGGAAAAGGCACTTGAAGCTATTGAAGCACTTGAAGACTTCCTGAAGGATATTAACGCTCCGACGACTTTACGCGAACTCGGCATTAAGGAAGAGGACGTAGAGAAACTTGCGGCTAATGCTTCACGAGGTGAGAGCTTCGGAGTATTGAGCAAGTTGGAGCCTGAAGACGTATTAGAAATTTTCAAGCTGGCATATTAAGATTAACGAAGTCCCCTCGCTGTGAACGGGGGGATTAATTTTACAGTCCTGCGGCTTCACGCATAATATCTTTTGTGAATTGTCTTGCTCCGTTTCTGTTAAGATGGTCGGTATTGAAAAAAAATTCGTGGTTGTTCGTGTAACGCTCATCGGATGAGTAATCATAATATTTTATTCCCGTCTTAGCAGTAACTTCGTTTATAATACCGTAGAAATCGTCGAAAAATTTCGGGTCGTTCCTTTTTACAGCATCAACGTATTCATGAAGATACGGAGTTGTAATTAATATCGGTGTCGCTCCGAGTTCCTTGCATAGGGCTATCAAGTTATATAATGCTTCAATAGATTCTTTGTTGTAAAGTCTTCTGCCGTTGTTATCTAGTTTATTTGCGACATGTCCTTTGTACCTGACTTCAGAATCGTCAACATCGGCTGTTTTAAACCATACATCTTGGTCAGGTTCAAAAATTGATTTTGCAAAATTCATAAAGCGTATTACGTTACTGAATGTGAGAGCCGGAAGATATTTTACATAAAAATTTGTTATTGCATCATAATTTATGATTAATTCTTTAGCCAGAAATTTATAATAACGCCTATTTCTGGAAGCAAAATCTACTTCTTGAACTTCCGGCTTTCCGAAAAATGAGAAATATGATAGCGCGATAAATGCAACAGCTCCATCCTGGATTTTATCTCTATAATTCTGCAAAATGTTATAGTCGTATAACATCGATTGTGCGGGGAGTGCGAAGTTGAAGCAGGTATATTTTTTCTCGGCATCTTCATAATTGAAACCGTAAAAGCTGTGGCTGGTTCCAAAGTTACAAACCTGAATATTATCGGGGACATTTTTAATAAGAGCGCTGTTGTTTCTCTGTGTGCCCATTGTTCCGAAGTTCATTATGTAAAATTTGTCAATATAGGCTATATTCAATCCGGCTGTAATTATGGCCAATATCGAGACGTAAATTAAAGTTTTCAACAGAAATTTTTTCATGATATATCAGAACTGAAAATAAACAAATTCAGTTGCTACTCCTTTTGGTGAAAATAATATGATAAATAGGCCAAGAGCTAAATAAACCGGCCATCTGATTAATAACTTTTGGCGGCTGATTATCGAGATTAAATCGTGTTTACAGATTACGGCGATAAAATCAAAAACGGCCAGAGTTGAGATTACAATGGAAAAAGAATACCAATATGCCCATGACATACCAATTGATTTCCAGGCTTTGCGTAGATATTGTTCAAGACCTTCGAAACCAGCAAACATATTCTTGAAGACGTAAATAGCTTCCGCTAAAGTTTGCGCTCTGAAGAATACCCAAGCAAACATGCAGAATGTAAACGTCATCAAAACTCTCATAAGCCAGATTATTCCGTGAGGCTCGTTATTCTTCTTATGCGTGAAACCTTCGTTATTTTCTGGCGTGAGTTCATGAATAGCCTCCGAATTTCTCACATTAGGCTCATCATGCTTCTTTCGCGTGAAAATATTCTCGATGATTTGCGCGGCTCCGTGAACAGCTCCCCAGATTATGAACGTCCAATTTGCTCCGTGCCATAACCCCGAAATTACGAACGTAATCATCAAGTTCAAGTTATGTCGAAATTTTCCGCAACGATTGCCGCCCAATGGAATATACACATAATCCCTGAACCACGTTGATAATGAAATATGCCACCGGCTCCAAAATTCCCGGATACTCGCCGAGAAATAAGGACTTCTGAAGTTTTCCATTAAGTCAATCCCGAACAATTTAGCACAGCCTCTCGCAATGTCGCTGTAACCTGAGAAATCACAGTAAATTTGTATCGTAAAGAAGAAAGTTGCAAGGACCAACGCGAAGCCCCGAAAACTGTAAACGTCGTTAAAAACTCTGTCGACATAAATAGCGAGAACGTCAGCTAAACATAATTTTTTGAAGAAGCCCCAAGTCATTAACTTCATCCCGTAAGTCGCCTGCTCATAATTGAACTCATGATGAGCTTTAATCTGAGGCAAAAGATTATTCGTGCGTTCAATCGGCCCGGCTACAAGCTGAGGGAAAAACGAGATAAACGCCGCGTAAACTCCGAAGTGTCGTTCTGCCTTCGTTGTCCCCCGATAAACATCGATAACATACGCTAAAGTCTGGAACGTGTAAAAGGAAATTCCGACCGGAAGCAATAATTTTAGCGTCATCGGATGAAGCTGAATTGCGAATAACGAGAAAAATTTTGTCAGGCTCTCGCTGAAGAAGTTAAAATACTTGAAGACGAATAAAACTCCTAAGCATGATATTAGCGTAATCGTGAGAATGAATTTCTTGGCTCTCGTGTTATCATGAAAACGTTCAATGAGAAGCGCGGCCATGTATGATATTATCGTCGTGAAGAGGATTAACACAACATACTTCACATTCCAGCTCATGTAGAACCAGTAACTTGATATGAGGATTATTAACCATCTGAAACGATGAGGCAATGCCCAATAAAGCGCAAAGACAACGGGCAAAAATACTCCGAACTGCCAGGAATTAAATAACATTTCCGGCACCTCGATAAATTTTTTGTGGTAAAATAAAAGTTTGAAGAGTTAAGAATTTAAGGCAAAAACTTAGGCTATAGCGTTGAACGCATTATACAGAATATTTCAGCCAAGGTCAACTTTTGTTGTCTCCTTTCTATGATTTTTCGCGTAAATTCTATCACATGATTTTACTTTTTCCCTTTCTTTGTCAAGAATAACCAGCCCTGCCACATTCCAAAGCCAGTAATAACCGGACTTGCACAGAACGAAACCCACATAGGCCAGCCGTTTTGTGAAAGCCAGTTCGACACCCACACGCCCAAGAATGCATAGCCCGCAACAACTAAGCCGGCCGATAAAACTTTCATAAACATAAACGCGTCGCGTAAATTTTTCAGCTTCATGTTAAACTCTCTCGCTCCCAGAAAAATTTTGTCCCAGCAAGCCCCGTCCTTCTTGGGTAAACTTTCGGACATGGTTTAACTTTTTCCCATGTAACTATACACTTGCTCTCTCCGCCGTAAAAATTTATTTCAGGTTTGCTCAGTCCTAACATCTTCCATTTTTCGCCGATAGTTTCAAGCTCATCATGAACCTTTTCACCCTTGAACGTTAAGATTTTCCCGCCGACTTTCACCAATGGAGATAACAACTCCGCAGTAACTCCAGCTGATGCCAACGCACGCGCTCCGGCCAAGTCAAAACTCTCACGATTGGAACGCGCAAAATCCTCACTCCTCGAACAAATCACGCTGACATTCGGGATTTCAAGCTCAGCAAGAATTTCTCTCACAGCCTCGCATTTCTTGTTCACACTGTCAAGCAACGTAACCTCCAAATCAGGACGATGAACTGCCCAGACAACTCCGGGCAATCCTCCTCCACTTCCAACGTCGATAACTCTTCCGGACGACGGCAGAAACTCAAGCGAGCTTTCACAATCTTTAACCTGCAAATTATAAATCTCCTTAGCTCCTCGTGTTCCGACTAAGCGCGCACGATTGCATGAAGCTAACAACTCGGCGTATCTATACAAGATATTTTCTTGATTGGTCATAATTTTTCACCGCAAATTTTACTCACACAGTCTTAATTTATATTGGGCGTGTCATATATTTTCTCTCAGCTCATAGCAGCCTCATATTTACACAATACACTTTGACGGCTCCTCTCGAGCGCGTTTATTTTTGGGAGATTTATATCATATGAACTTTCGACGGTTCATATCGGTCTTCCTGAACACGTTTACTCTTCGGATAACCGACGGGAATTATCGTAAATGCACGGAAATTTTCAGGAAGATGCAAAATTTCCTCGACAGCTTTCATTCTCGCCTCAAACGGAGCAATCCCCAGCATCACAGCCCCAAGTCCGAGCGTCTCAGCTTCGAGCAAAATATTTTCCGTCGCAATCGCCATGTCAATTTGCACCATCTCAGGAACAGCAAGATTATTTGTACGATAGCACGGGACAATCACAACGCTGGCATTCTTCGCAGGTGTCGTGTAAGGCGTAACCTGCGAAAGTTTAATGATTATATCTTTGTCCTCAATTACCCAAAATTCCCAAGCCTGCTGATTTTTCGCTGAAGGTGCCGCCATCGCCGCACGTAAAATCTTGATGATTAATCCGCGTTCAACAGGTTTATCCTCAAACTGCCGCGTACTAACTCGTGAAAAGATTGCGTCCATATCTCATTTGCTCCTCTTCGTAAAAATTTCCCTTAAGCTCTCATCATAAGGCGGCCTCGCAATTCCGAACTCCGTAATAATCCCCGTGATTAATTCGTGAGGCGTAACGTCGAACGCGGGATTGAAAACTTTCACGCCTTCTGGAGCCATTCGTTGACTATACCACATCTCCGTAACTTCTTCAGGCTTGCGCTGTTCAATTTTTATCTCGCCGCCTGTCTTAATGTTCATGTCAATCGTTGAAGTCGGACCAAGCACATAAAACGGAACATGATAATAGTTCGCTAATATTGCTAATCCGGAAGTCCCGATTTTGTTGCAAGCGTCGCCGTTCGCAGCAACCCTATCACAGCCGACGAAGACAGCATTAATCCAGCCGTTTTTTAGAACTTGTGAGGCCATATTGTCGCATATCAAAGTTGTGTCAACTCCGTCTGCAAGAAGCTCAAACGTTGATAATCTCGCTCCTTGAAGCAAAGGCCGAGTTTCGTCGCAATAAACGTGAAAGTTCATGCCGCGTTCTCGTCCTAAGTGAATTGGAGCTAAAGCGGTTCCGTATTTCGACGTTGCTAATTGGCCGGCGTTGCAGTGAGTTAATATTCCGTCGCCGTCTTTGATGAGAGTTAAGCCGTATTCGCCAATCTTACGGCACATTTCAATATCATCATTCTTAATCGCAATACATTCTTGACGTAACAACTCTAATATTTCAGGAATGTTTTTATCGCGATTATCAATCACGACTTTTTCCATTCGGTTCAAGGCCCACGATAAATTTACAGCCGTCGGACGTGCGGAGTTCAGATATTCTTTAGCCTCGTGGAATTTCCCGAAAAACTCATCGTAAGTCTCAGCTTGAATATTTTTTGCCGCAAGATATACGCCAAATCCTGCCGCAATCCCAATAGCCGGAGCTCCGCGAACTTGAAGAGTGTAAATTGCGTGATAAATTTCCGGCTGAGTTTTAAGGTGAAGAATATTAATCTCGTTTGGAAGTTTCGTTTGGTCGAGAATTACGAGAGATTTTTCCTTATCATCAAGCGCAACAGCCTCATAGTTTAATATATTCATGTCAAGCCTCCTGCTAAAATTTAATCAAGAATGATGAAAGAATTTTTTGGCTTATTAAGCGCAACTGTCTCATAAGTCAATATATTTTTCTCGTTCATGACTTGTCCCCTATAACAATTTTAATCCCATTCATCAAGCGCGACTGTCTTATTTTGCTCGTTCATGCTAAATTACTCCCTTAGTTGATGGGATTTCGTCTGCGTAATCAGGATTAATCTTTACGGCCTGGGCTATTGTTCTTGCGGCTGACTTGAACGCGCATTCGATTATGTGATGAGCATTAGTCCCGGCCAATTGCTTGAAGTGTAACGTGCAGAGTGAATTTCTAACGAAACCGAGCCAGAATTCCTGAGCTAATTCCGTGTCAAATTCTCCGACTTTCTGAGCAAGAATATTCATATCCCAGTTCAGATAAGCCCGTCCGGAAAAGTCTATTGCTGTGAGAATTAAAGCCTCGTCCATCGGCAAAATTATATTTCCGTAGCGAGTAATTCCCTTCTTGTCGCCGAGAGCCTGAGAGAATGCCTGACCTAAGCAAATTCCGACATCTTCAACAGTATGATGAAAGTCAACGTTGTAATCTCCCTCACATTTTACAGCCAAGTCAAAGCGTCCATGAGCCGCAAAGAGTGTAAGCATGTGATCCAGAAATCCGCAGCCCGTAACAATCTCATTTTTCCCTGAACCGTCAAGCTCAAGTGAAAGATTAATTTTCGTTTCTTTTGTTGTGCGTGTGATAATGCTTTGTCTCATGATTAATAATTTCCTCCATGTTGATTTTAGCTGTCAGAGTTCAAGCGAAAATTCCCTTGTTGTGCGTGTAATTTCACTTTGTCTCATTCTTAATAATTCCTTTCATGATTTCAAGCAAAATTTGCATCTGTTCGGTTGTGCCGATTGTTATTCTGTTGAAGTCAGCAAGTTCCGGAGGATTTGAGAAACGGCGAATGATAATTTTATATTTTCTGAGACCATCAAAAATTTTCTCGCCTGATATTGTCTTGTGTCTGGCGAATAAAAAGTTTGTTGACGAGTCGAGGACTTCAAAGCCCATATCTACAAGTCTCGTTTTAGTGTTGTCGCGTGTCATTCGGATTAATGCGATATTCTTCTGGGTATATTCTTCGTCTTCGAGCGCTCCAAGTGCGGCGGCTTGTGTCATTGCGTTAATGTTATAAGGCGTTAGAGTGTTCTTGATGGTCCTCATGTCGCGGGCGATATTTTCACTAGTCATGCACCAGCCTAATCTTGCTCCGGCCAATGAACGCGATTTTGAGAAAGTCCGGACGACGATAACATTATCATATTTGTGAATGAATTTTACTGCGCTGTCAGCTCCGAAATCAACATAGGCTTCATCGATTACGATTAAACTATCGCGGTTGGACGTGATAATTTTCTCAAGTTCACGAAGGGTTAAAGCAATTCCAGTTGGAGCGTTCGGGTTAGCGATAAAAATTGTTCGTTCGTTAAGTTCGTTGTAATCCTCTGGAGAAATCCTGAAATTCTTTAATGGGATTTTGACATAATCAACTCCGTAATAATCAGCAAGAATTTTATAGAATGAATATGTAATGTCAGGAAAAGCCGCCCCGTTTTGACAGAATGCCGCAAAAATAAAGTTAAGTATCTCATCTGAGCCATTCCCGAAGACAATTTCAGAAGGCTTAATGCCGAACATTGATGAAATTTTCTCAGCGAGTAAAGAACATTCCGGGTCGGAGTAATAGTTCAGGCCCTGTGATGCTTGGAACGCGTAACTTCTGGCTTTAGGCGACGGCTCAAAAGGAGATTCGTTTGTGTTGAGACGGACGTAACCTTTCATGCTTTCGATTTCTTCGCTGGTGTCATATGGAATTAACGATTTGAACTTTTTGTGTAAAAATCTGCTCATGATAAAAATTATTCCCTTCATGATAAATATTTTGAGTATCATAGCATATAGAATTTCGGTGCAAAGTGAACTTGTCATGAAAAATTTTTGCGTTATCATTTTCCCATCCCTAACAATATTATCAACAGAGAGAAGAAAAATGCATTTAATAACTAGCCATCTTAATACAGATTTTGACTCACTAGCAAGCATGATAGCAATTCAGAAATTATATCCTGATGCCGTAATCTGTCCGCCTGGTTCAATGAGCCGGAAAGTCCGCGATTTCATGTCAAAACGCGGAATGCAATGGACCCAAAAAATTCTTAAGCCCAAGAAAATCCCGCTTGATGAAGTTACGTTAATGGTCGTCGTCGATACCCGCTCGCGTTCAAGAATTGGCCCGTTCGCAGCACTCGCTGGCCGTCAGGACGTTGCAGTTCATGTTTACGATCATCACCCGCAAACTCAAGATGACATTCCGGCTGAAGAGTTCGTTTATGAGCCGATCGGAGCAGCTACGACAATGATACTTGAGCATTTATTGAACGAGCGCAAGGAAATTACTCCCGATGAAGCTACTTTGTTCGCACTCGGAATTTACGACGACACAGGAGCTTTGACCTTCGAGACCACGACTGAACGCGATATTGCGGCGATAAGTTATCTTCGTGAGCTTGGAGCTGACTTATCCGGGATTTTATCTCAAGTTGAAAGCGATATGTCCGCCGACGACCGAAAATTGCTTGACGATTTAGCCGAGAATGCACGCGAAAAATACATCAACGGCGCAAAAGTTTATCTGACATGGGCAGAAACCGAGAATTACGTTCAGGGACTTTCTGTCTTCGTGAACAAACTCAAGGAATATTGCGATTCTCACGTTACAATCGCAGTCGTCAACAACGGCGGCAAAAAGATTAACATCATAGCTCGAAGCGTCGAAAACGTTTTGAACGTCAAAGAATTTCTCGAACCATACGGAGGAAGCGGACATATTCAGGCCGGAAGCGCAACACTCACTGACCGGGACGCTCAAGAACTGCTTGACGAGATAGAGCAGAGATTACACGGAGCAATTAAAGCAATGATGAAAGTCTCGGATATTATGACTTCGCCGGTTATCGCTGTTGGAGTTGACGCAAGAGTTGATGAGGGCTATCGTACAATGCTTCGTTTCGGCGTGAAATCTTTACCCGTAATAAGCTCAGACGGTGAAGTTGTAGGAATGATGACGCGCAAGGATTTGGACAAGGCACATTTACACGGACTTGACCGCGCGCAAATTTCGGACTTTATGACAAGGGGAATTATCAGCCTCGCTTTGGAAGCATCGATTGATGAAGCTCATAGAATGATGGCAACTTACGGCTTCGAGAAAATGCCTGTTCTCGACGACAACGGAAAATTAGTAGGAACTCTTTCACGCGCTGACCTTTTGAAGGCTCTCTATCATTCCGGCCAATTCGCAGGTGAGGACACTTCGCGGGATTCAACGGGCTTTTTGTGGGTTGAGAACGTCGCTCATCTCATGGAAGATTCTTTCAGCCTGAAAACTTTATCATTATTGCGTCGTGTTGGAGCAAAAGCTCAGGAGCTTGGAATGCGGGCTTATCTTGTCGGCGGAACAGTCCGGGATATTTTGATGGGAGTTCATAACGTCGATATTGATATTTCCGTTGAGGGCGACGCTGAAAAACTCGTAACCTCATGGGATGAGCCGGGATGCCGAACTTCGCTTCATGGACGCTACAAGACGGGCACAATAATCTTCCCAGACGGCGAGAAAGTTGACGTAGCCACAGCAAGACGAGAATTTTACGAATACGCCGCCGCAACTCCGACAGTTCAGAACAGCTCACTTCGACAGGATTTAGGCCGCCGGGATTTCACGGTTAATGCAATGTCAATCTCACTAAGCGAGGACGACTGGGGAACTTTAACCGATAATTTCGGTGGACGCGCTGACCTTAAAGATAAATTGTTGAAGATTTTGCATAATTTAAGTTTCGTTGAAGACCCTTCAAGAGTTCTTAGAGGGATTAGACTTGAGCAGAGATTAAACATGAGCTTTGAGGATAACACTTTGAGACTTCTTAAGAGTGCCGTAAAAGGAGGATTGCTTGAGCTTTTATCAACTACAAGAGTTCGTGCGGAGCTTGAGTTGTTCTGCAAGGAAGCATGCTTCAGAAAAATCGTTGCTAGAATGATTGATTTGGGCGTTTGGGAAGCTCTTTTTCCGGGCGTGAAGGTTACGGCTGATGCTGGACGAAGATTGCTTGTGATGGAACATATCATGAGGCAGGTTCAGAAACACGGAATTGACTTCAAGGGTATGGAATGGCTGATAAAAATGGCTGTAGTCTTCACGGAGTCCAAACCTGAGATAAGATTTTCCGCAATGGACAGAATGAACCTGAACCCTAACGAACGCGACCAGCTCACTAAATGTTTTCAGCAATGGCCGAACGTCGAAAAATTCTGCTCAAGCCGTAAGAACACGAAAAATTCTGAGGCATATTTATTCTTCAAGGATTACGGCCCAGTCCCATTAATATACTGGACAACATGCTTGAAATCTCCTGCCGCACGAAGATTGATAATCGAACACATGGAACTCTGGATGAGCTTCAAGGGAGAATACACAGGGAAGGACTTACAGGCTTTAGGCTTGAAGGGTAAATCAATCGGCGAGGCGTTAAATCAAATCAAACTCGCGATAATCGACGGCGAAATTAATAATCACGATGAAGAAATAAATTTTGTTCGCGAGAAAATTTTACAGCAGGCATAAAAATATAACACGTTCTATTTTGCTGATGATTTTTTGCGCTCGTCTTAAAACTTGCTATAATTGCAAAATATTTTATTCATGAAGGGAAGTAGTTAATCATGGCTGACATAGTAACGTTAGTGATGGAGTCCCGTGAGAAGACGGGCAAAGGCGAAAATGGAAGGCTCAGACGTTCGGGCTTTGTTCCTTGCGTAATTTACGGGCCTGAAGTTAGTCCGAATATTCTGGGCAAAGTGAACATGCGCGAGATTGAGCGAATTTTAGCGGGACGCTGGGAATCGACACGCTTAAATGTAAAACTTCCGGACGGACGCGAAGAGCTTTGCTTAATCCGTGAGGCTCAGAGACATCCTTTAACCGATATGCCGCTTCACATTGACTTCTTGCACTTAGTCAGAGGCAGAAAAATTACCGTTAATATTCCTGTTGAAGTTACCGGCCGCGACGCATCACAGGGCATTAAGGACGGCGGAGTTCTTGAAGTTACGCACGAGCTTGAAGTTGAGACATTGCCTATGAGCATTCCTGACGTAATCACGGTTGACGTTTCCGGTTTGAACATCGGCGACGCAATTCACGTGAAGGACCTTGCGCTTCCTGAGAACGTTACGGCACTTGCGGATCCTGATGAAGTCGTTGCGATCGTCGTAACTTCACGCGGAGTTGAGGACGCTGCACCTGAAGAGGAAGAGACAGCCGCCGCTGACGTTGAAGTTGTCGCAAAGGGTAAAGCCGCTAAGGAAGACGACGAAGCAGAGGATAAGAAGTAATTTCATCATGAAACTCATAGCCGGCTTAGGTAATCCAGGAGAACAATACGCTTTCACCAGGCATAACATGGGCTGGCTATGCGTTGATTTTTTTGCGGTCAATCATGATTTTGGCCGTCCGCAGGAGAAATTTCACGCTGAGTTCTGGAAGTCAGGCGACGTAATTTTTCTCAAACCTTTAACTTTCATGAACTCAAGCGGTCTTGCTGTTGCTGAGGCTGTGAATTTCTACAAAATTGACTTGCAGGATATATTAATAATCTATGATGATATGGCGTTGCCTTTTGGGAAGTTACGAATGCGCGCGCAGGGTTCCGCCGGAGGACACAACGGGTTAGCGTCAATAATCGGAGCATTAGGGGATTTACACGTTCCCAGATTACGAATAGGCATCGGCAAGGCTCCTTCAAGTATGATAAATTACGTTCTTGGACATTTCGACGACGAAGAACGCGAGAAACTCCCGAAAATTCTTGAACATGCGGAGAAGGCAATTGATACGTGGTTGAAGAATGACATTCAGCGTGCAATGACGATTGTGAATGCCAGCGAAGACGAGGCGAAAACTGAGTGAAAATTTATAAATTGCTCGGCTCAGACGGAAAAATCTACGAATCCGAAGCGCCAGGAGAATACGGCGGCAACAGTAAGCTGAAAATTTACGGTCGTCTTGATTGTCCTTCGGCAAATTCGACGATAAGACGTTTTCCCGGAAAATATGAACAGCACCGAGTATTCTTTGCGGATGAGAAGACGGCTTTAGCGGCTGGATACCGTCCATGTGGGAATTGTTTACGTCAGAAATATAGGGAATACAAAGAAGACCCGGCAAAATACAAAGCTAAGTTCGGATTGTAAGCAAATTTATATCTCAAACTCCGACTTTTCCGGCAAAACTTCGCTATAAACCTCCTGAATTTTTCTCGATAACTCTTCGAACTCTTCATGATCTATATTCTCACGGTCATTAATACATATAACTTTATGCTTATGAAATCGTATATCGTCAATGGCTTGCGTTATATCAAGCGGTGAATTTGGCGTATTCTTTTTCTTGCTGTATGTCGCTGAAAATTTCGGACTTCGCGGATAAAATTTTCCCTCTGCAATCTGCCAATATTTTACAAGCCAGGGATTAACATCTGAACGATCCCGAAAACGATGGCTTGAAGTCATCTCAAGCTGTTTAGTTTCCTTGTCCCAGACTTCGAGAAATGACGACTTCAAGAATGAAATTACAGAATGACTTTCATAAAATCCTGTGTAACATCTGAAAGGCAGAAGCAAAAAAGTTTTCATCAAGTTCCTTATCCCGTAACGTAAATTAATCCATTTTAGCCAGTGTGATTTGAATTGACGTGTAAAGTTAAAGTTCTGGTTGATTACATTGAGGTCATTGAAGATTACGCTGCCTATTCCGAAGCGGTTCATGTTAACTGGGGCTATATTCAGAACGGCGCACTCACAGGGAAGATTATTCACGAAAAAATCCTCAGGCCTGACTGGAGCATTAATAAACATGTCATCGTTGAAATATACAAATTGCTCGGATAAATCTTTTATCCTGAACATGTTTAATTCTATAGCTCTTGAGTTGAAAGTCGGAAGCCATTTTTCAGGCATAAAGTCCTCATGTTTGACAAAATTTAACTTCTTGCAATTAAGATTTAACCAGTTTGGAAATTGTCCGCATGTTACAAAGTGAATTTTTCTGACCCATGAAGCATATTTTTCTACGGCACGGAACCAATAACGCAAAATTCCCCAATCTCTGAAGCGTTCTTCGCCGAATTTTATCGATGAACGTCTTTCGTCTTCGATGTAAGAAGCCTTTAACTTTTGCCATTCAGGATCAAAACCATCAACCCATGTAATCACAAAATCAATTGCATTGCTCATAACAAAACACCTCCTCAAGAAATCTTAATAACTCCTCACGCTCATTCATGACTTTTTCGTCAACTACGGCTTCAAGCAAAAAGTTCAACGCCCGGCCAATTTCCCGCCCTTCAAGCCCCAGCGCAATCATATCATGACCGTTTACGGCTAAATCCTTAAGATGCATGCAGTTATTCTCGTCTTCAACTTCATGCAACAATCTTTCAGCCTCATTATATTTCTCCCATTCTTCGGCTTTGAAGACATGTCCGGCTAAGTCGTAACCTTGAAACTCGCGAAGAATTTTTACGTTCTCAAGCCCGAACTTCATTATCATTCGCCGCACGCATTTTTTACTCACAGGGAAACTCACGCAATGTTTAGCCACGAGAAAATCTATAGTCTCACGAGTTTTATTGTCAAAACGTAATCTCTCCATTATGTTATCGGCGACTTCAGCGCTTTTTAAGTCATGACCGTAAAAATGTCCTTGTCCGTCAGGCCCCATGAAGAAGCATTCAGGTTTAGCGATGTCGTGAAAAAGTGAAGTCCATCGCATAACCGGAGAATTTTTTGAAGCTGCTAAAACTTTGAGAGTGTGAGCGAAAACGTCTAAATAGTGATGTGAGTTATGTTGTTCAAAGCCGACCATTGGGGAAATTTCGGGAATAATCACGGCAACGACATCATGATAATCCAGCAAAATCTTTTCAGCGTTGATGCCGCAAATAATTTTCGTGAGTTCCTTCTGCAATCTTTCAGGAGCAACGGAGCTTAATAATCCGGCCAATTTATGAATAGCTTGCGAAGTTTCAGCCTCAATTTCGAAGCCTAAGACGGAAGCAAATCTTAATCCCCGCAAAATTCTCAACGGGTCTTCCTGAAAGCGGGCACGAGGATTTTCAACGCCGCGAATGATTTTGTTCTTGATGTCCTCAGTTCCTCCGAAATAGTCAATAATTCCCTCCGAAGGGTGATAAGCCATCGCGTTAATCGTGAAGTCCCTGTGTGATAAATCATCTCCGAGAGTTTGCGCGCCGTCCCTGAACGTTGTAACTTCGAGGCCGAAATCAATATTATCAACGAGGACTAAGACAGTTCCGTGTTTTTCGCCTGAGCCTATTGTGCGGTAATCGAATAAACTTTCGAGTTCCTGAACGCTTGCATTCGTGGCTATATCATAATCATCGGGCTTAATATTCATCAGAGAATTTCTGACACAGCCGCCGACTAGGAAGGCCTCAAAATTTTTGTCATTGAGTTTGCGGATAATGTTTAACGCGGCTTGATATTCATTCATTTACGTATTTCCTGCAAAAATTTTTTCATATTGTTAGATTATATCATATCTGAAAGCGCATGATTTCAGCTCATTATGAACGACTCAAAAGTTGATGGATAAATATTTGGGGCTGTAAGATTTATTATTGAAGCCACACGATTTACACAATATCAATCTCTGAAAGTTGATGAAGTAGAATGAGAAATATTATAAATCTTGACGCAAAATTACAAGTGGGATAAAATATCACTCGTGCTTTCGCCGGGCTGGTGGAATGGTAGACACACGGGACTTAAAATCCCGAGGGCGTAAAGTCCGTGAGGGTTCAAATCCCTCGTCCGGCACCAGAAACACAATATCGCGGGGTGGAGCAGTTTGGAAGCTCGTCGGGCTCATAACCCGAAGGTCATAGGTTCAAATCCTATCCCCGCCACCAAGTTTTAATTATGGCGGTATAGCTCAGTTGGCTAGAGCACGCGGTTCATACCCGCGTTGTCCCCGGTTCGAATCCAGGTGCCGCCACT
>JAFTCP010000111.1 GCA_017454625.1 Synergistaceae bacterium | reverse complement strand
CATCATTCGGGGAAGTTACGATTGCGACTTTCAAGCCTTCTGCGTAACTTGAGGCCGAAAACGTGAGTAATAAAGCTAATACTGCAAGGACGGAAATAAAACGTTTTTTCATGAGAATATCCACCTCACTAAAATTTTGTTGAGAATATTATACACAACAGAAAAATATAACATGTTCTATTTTCTTGCCCAAAAAATTCACAGACGCTTGACAAAAATTTATTTGACGCTTAAAGTTTCAACGAACATTAACTTCTTATGATGGCATATTACTTCTTATTCCTGAATTGACGATATTAAAATATAGTAGGATACTTTCGGCCTACAACAAATTTTTAGCTGGCATAATTTCGCCGTCCATATCAAGAGACAGGAGATTTTGTAATGATTAGGTTGATTGTTAAAAGGCTTTCAAGCCCGCGCGAGGAAAAACCTCCTTAATAAGGTTTCATGAAACAAAAGCGTTCTCAAGGCATAAGAATATTATATTTTTCTTTTTCATGGAGGATGAGTTAATTATGAAGAAACTTGCTTTATTCCTTGCTCTCCTGGCGGCCGCTTTAATGGCAGTTCCAGGATTTGCAGATGATTTTAACGTTAGCGATGACGTTAACGGCGAAATCTCAATATCTTTACCCGTCAAGCAAACCGCAGACGGCGATGTCCTCATAACCCTCATAAATCAATCCGGCCAGGAAATTAACGGAGATACTTTTGCCGATGATCCCGAAAATCCGGAAATCAATGCGTTCGCCGAAGCTCTAAACGTAACAATCAAGGATACGTATCCCGCGCTTTCAGAAGCCGCCGATGAATATTTCCTGCTTATACACTCTGATACTTTATCCGAGACGGAATTGCTCGAACAAGTCAGACAGAGGCCGGAAGTTACTGGGGCATCTCTGAATTACGTGATACACACGTTTGACACTGTCCCGAACGATCCAAGCTACTCAAATGAAGGGCTATGGGGACTGCGGGCAATTAATGCACCTAAAGCATGGGACACGAGCACAGGCTCGGATAATATTTATTCGGCTGTAATTGATACCGGCGTGGAATATACACATTCTGACTTAAGTGCTAACTTTGAGACTAACGGCTACAGCAGAAATTTTGTATCGAGCATATCAGACCCAAACGCTTATTATGACGAGCACAGTCATGGAACCCACGTAGCTGGAACAATCGGAGCCGTCGGCAATAATAATAACGGAATTGTCGGCGTAAACTGGAAGACAAAAATTATTGCGTTGAGAGTTCTAAACGCTCGCGGAAGCGGCTATACAAGCGACATCATCAAAGCGATAAACTATGTTACGGATATCTTGAAGAAGAACCCCAGCTTGAAAATTGCTTCAGTAAACTTATCGCTCGGAGGTTATCAGTATACTACGCCTCAAGAAATGATTAGCAATAATAACGTTGACTACAAGGCATATTCATTATTGAGCCAGACAAACAGAACCGTTATCTGTGTTGCCGCCGGAAATGAATCTATCGAGGTTGGAGAGCCTGCTCCTTATGATGACCCTTATGGAGATTTCAAAAAGGGACAGTATTGCTATCCTGCTTCTTTCAGAGGAATTGACAATATGGTCGTTGTTGCTTCAGCGACAAGTTCTAAAACCAGGTCATATTTCAGCAACTACAGTGCAAAATACGTTGATATCACAGCACCAGGAAGCTCAATCTACAGCACAGTCCTCAATAATTCTTACGGGACAAAAAGCGGTACGTCAATGGCAACTCCTCACGTCGCAGGAGCCGCAGCACTCTTGATGTCTGTAAATCCAAGCGCAACAGCCAAGCAGCTCAAAGAAGCGTTAATTGCTGGTGCTAATAGAAATTTCTGCGTAACTGACGGAACTTCAGTAAACGGATTTCTTGACCTAGCAAAATCAATTGAATATCTTAACACAGGCGGTGCACCGAAAATTACGACGGAAAAACTTCCTGCAACGACGACTTCAGGATATTACAGCTATGAGCTCAAAGCATCAGGAAATACACCTTTAACGTGGAGCCTTATAGCTGGAAAATTGCCGGAAAATCTTACGCTTGACTCTTCAGGTAAAATTTACGGTTATGTTTCGCCTGCTGATGAAGGAACCCATGAATTTACGGTTAAGGTTACAAATTATGAAGGAAGCGACACTAAAGAGTTAAGTTTGTTTATCGGAGTTAAGCCGTCAATTATGGATTTCCGTTTGCCCGGCGCCGTTGTCGGTGAAGAATATCAAGCAACTCTTGAAGCAATCGGCACTGAGCCTTTAACCTGGTCTCTCTACAGCGGATCTCTTCCCACAGGTCTCAGCTTAGACATCGACGGAATAATCAGCGGTGTACCTTCTTATTCAGGGACTAGTAGCTTCTATGTTAAAGTTGAGAATGAATTGGGCAGCACTTCGGAAATAATATACTTGAACGTTCAATCGTCAAATATTTCCGACATCACAATAACTTCTGAAAAACTGCCTGTTGCTGTTTTCGGAGAGCCTTACAGCTACCAGATAGAGGCCGAAGGATCACAGCCAATGACATTTACAGGGGATATATCGTATATTGAAGGCCTCACGCTCAGCGAGTCAGGACTTATCAGCGGAACGCCCTTAAGAAAATATTCGACACATACAGGAAGCCGGACATCTTTCACGGTTACAGCAACTAATTCAACTGGTTCTGCCAAAAAGGAATTAACGCTTTACTGTATGGTCAAGCCCGATATCTCTACGGATATTCCGAACGGAAAAGTCGGTGAGTATTATTCACACCAGCTTTCAGCTACGGAAAACCTTGATGCTCCTATAGCCAACGGCGAAATCAACGCTTATAATTGGGGATGGCTCAACCCGTTAACTTGGCGGCTTGTTGATGGAGCACTTCCCGAAGGCCTTGAACTTGATACGCGCGGGAAAATTGCCGGAATTCCCACGGATGACGGAAGATACACGTTTACGGTTGAAGCCTCAGTGAGCGGCGTAACCAACACAGCGGAATTAACGATCGATATTAGCGACGGCAGTCCTAAAATTACAACGACAACTTTAGCGAATGCCTTCAAGAATGAAATATACAACGCCTATATTGAAGCCAAAGGGACTGGACCTTTCACATGGGAGTTTGTAGACGGAAAACTTCCAAACGGTTTAACTTTCTCGTCAACTTCAAGTTATGCGAAGATATCAGGAACTCCTAAATATGAAGATCGGGACTTCAAATTTATCGTAAGAGTTCTTAATGAAAAAGGTTCTGACGAACGGGAATTTAGCATTAATGTTTACATGAGGCCGAAAATTTCAACGAATGCGACGTTAGTATCCGGTAGGGTTGGCGAAATTTACAGAACATCACTCTTAGCGGAAGGAACTGCGCCGCTTACATGGAGTTTGAAGAGCGGAAACCTTCCCGACGGTCTTGAACTCGACTCTCAGGGAAATATTACAGGAACTCCCAAGACTTCTGACACGTTTAAATTCACAGCGAGAGCGGCGAACAGCTACGGATATGACGATAGAGAATTTACTATAAGCGTTGTAACATCACGAGGAAGTAAACCCGAAATTTTGACAAATTCGCTTCCTTCGCCTGCGGCATTTGGTAAAGATTACAGCGCGGCACTCTCAGCAACAGGCACCGGGCCAATTACATGGAGTATTGAGGGGAAAAAACCTGCCGGACTTTCTATTAATAGCATTACTGGGCAAATCACAGGTAAACCGTCAAAGGAAGGCAAATTAAAATTTAAGGTTGCCGCAGCAAACAGTTTCGGAAAAACAACAAAATCCTTCACGATTGTGGTAGGAAGAGCCCCGGAATTTATATCAGCTAATGTCCCCGCAAGTGGACTTGTAGGCAAGAGCTACAAAGCTACACTAAAGGCTTCGGGCGCTAAAACTCTCATATACTCAATTGCCAGCGGAAATTTCCCGAGCGGTGTAACACTCAACCAAAAGGGTAAAATCAGCGGAAAACCAAAGGCGCCAGGAGTTTATAAATTTACAGTTATGGTCAAGAATGATTATGGTACGGATTATCAGAGTTTCTCCGTTTCAATCGGAATGAAGCCGTCAATTTCTAAACAAACTTTACCTTCAGGCACAATTGGAAAAACATACGGCCCCGTAACTCTGACTGCGGCAGGTTCAACTCCTTTAACCTGGTCAAAGGCCTCTGGAAAATTACCCGATGGTATAACTATATCAAGTTCAGGCGTAATTTTCGGTACTCCGAAACAAGCCGGTAAATTCTCCTTCAAAGTTATTGCGGCCAATATTTATGGTAATCATAAGCAATCCTTCAAAATAACTATTGCGAAGGCTTCAACGAAGGGTAACGAGTTCGATGAAGACGACTATGAAGATGACGAAGACGTGACCGTAAATGACGAAACATCAGAGATTGAGAACGTAACAAGCACGCCTGAAAGTTATTCTGGCATCTCTGAACCTGAAACACAGAAGGATATTAGCGGCATCGTTTACTCCGAAAAGCCGGGAGCAAGTTTGCACGTTATCGGCAATGACGGAGAGCCTGCGAATGAAACCGTGAGCATCAAGAACGGCCAGGATTTGCTGTTTGAGCTTGGAGCCTGGTTTGACAAAAACGGGCGCGAGTTTGAACCATCAGGAGCAAAAGTTTACGTTAATAATGAAGCTGTTGAAGCTAAAATCGAGGATGACGGAACATTTATTCTTGATGCGGGCGACAAGAGCGATGAATTTACGGTTTACGTCAAGGCATCATCACCCTCAGGCGAAAAGCTTAAATCCGATGAGATACGAATAGTCATCGAGTAAAATTAGATTTTTATTCACGGGGTATGCTTCCTGCTTAAAGGGGAGCATGCTCCTTTTTTTCTTCATGCTTAACAAAAATTTTCGCACAATTATAAACAAATCGCTTGACAAAAAATTAATCAACCTGTAAAATTTCACGCCTGAAAACACAAAAAACTTTTCAGGAGGTTTAAACATGGCCAAACAAATGGTTTATGGAATTAACGACAGGCCGCCGCTTTTAATTACGCTTCTTTCTGGAGCACAGCACGTATTAACTCTTT
>JAFTCP010000110.1 GCA_017454625.1 Synergistaceae bacterium | reverse complement strand
TTATGAAAATAGACGCGATTATCTCCTAGAGGAATGGATAAAGATTAGCTGAAAAATTCCATGTGCTAGAATTATTAACATGGAGCGTGTTAATTATGATTATTGATTTAATTCTTCCTCATGCCGGCATGGGAAATCAAATGTTTATGTATGTTGCCGGGCTCGCTTTATCTCAGCGTCTCAATACTGAACTCGTATTAGACACTTGGGGCTTTAATGAACCTGACGTTCGCGGAGATTTTCTCGACAAATTCCCAAACATAACCGAACGAAGAGCCAGGCTTAGCGAAATTTGGAAGTTCTCGAAAGGTCAAGCAATTGTTGATTATTTAGGCATAAGAGGACACAGCATCAAAAAGCATCCATTCAGGCGATTACTTTATGAATTAATCAGCAGGACAGGAATGCTCAAAAATGACAAAATTTACTCTGACTGTGATTTAGCGAAAATTCCCGATAATGTTTATTTAACCGGCTGGTGGTCTTCCGAAAAATATCTTGTTGGTATTGAGGAGCTCGTGCGGGAAAAATTCAAGTTTTCATCTAATTGTTTCAACCCCAAACTCTCGGAGAAGATAAAAGCCTGTAATTCCGTAGCAGTTCATGTTAGACGCGGCGATAAAGTTACGCGCAAAGATTTTCTTGCTTCGGACGATAATTATACGAGACATGCAATAGAGAAAATTTCAGGTTTGACCAGCGATATTAAGTTCTTCGTGTTCAGTGATGATATTGCTTGGTGCCGAGAGAATTTACCCCAAATTTATGAAGCCGATTACACTTTCATTGAAGGACAAACAGCACAGCAGGATATGGCTTTGATGACGATATGCAAGCACGTAATCATGGGACCGTCAACGTTTTCTTGGTGGGGAGCCTGGCTGAACGAAAATCCCAAGAAAATTATTATCGCGCCGGACTTGGACTTATGGCTTCCGGGACAAACTGTTAATGCGGATTTATTGCCGACAGACTGGATAAGATGTGATTAAATCTCGGCTGTTACGTTGAAGTTCAGGCTCTTAATCCCCCGAATATCGCGTAAAGCCTCAATGAATTTCTGAATGTCGCTCGCTAGGCCCTTAGTGATGACGCACTCAAGACATGTCTCATGGTTCAAGTGTACGTGAGTTGAGCAGATTATCACGTGTCCGAAGTCATGCTGAGCCGCCGTAAGTTTTCGGGTAAGCTCGTTAATATGATGATCGTATACAATTGAGACTATCGCGCAGACTTCTCCGGTGTTGGACTTCCAGCGTTCGGATGAGACGTAGCCGCGCATTAAGTTTCTGATTGCTTCGGAACGGTTTTCTCGGTTTTCAGCGTAACAGCTCCCCTCAAACTCGTTTAACAAATCTTCGGGAACTGTTATGCTGAAACGTATTAATTTCTCACTCATGATATTTTTCCTGAAAGTTTCGGCACTTTCTCTTTTCTTGGCAAACTTGATAAACCCAACAGAATTTTTTCACTCGTCATATTTTGTGCGAATATTCTTTTTCGCGAGAGTTCCGGGATTTTAGAGCTTTTTGTACAGTAGGCATGACTTTTTCCCTTTTGAAGCTCCCAAGAAATTTTATCACTCATCTGACTTTTTCCGCGTCGTCGTTTTCTTGGCAGGTTCAGGCTCTTCCTCTTCGACTTCATCAACGACAAAATCAGCTTCGATTACGCCGTCTTTGTTTGGAGTTTTTATCTCATGTCCGGTGAAGTGTTTGTAAAAATATTTTCCCCCTGAGCCGAAAATCGCGCTTAACAATCCCCAGCCCAAGAAGCTGAACAAAAACGAAGGCAGCACGAACAGCACGAAATGAATTATGCTGAACACGAACCCGATTAAACATAAGAACATCGGCGAGAATACGAGTAATAAAATTCCCTTATCCTTGCCCTCAGCTTCACGCCAGATTTGCAGAACGTAATCAAGTCCGCCCATGTATAACGACGGATTGAGAAACTTCTTGAAGTATTTGCGTATATTTATGAATGAAAACATTATTATCTTCCTCTCAAAACTTTTTGATAATTATAACGCAAAAACTCCCTCACCTGATTTTACGTCAAGCGAGGGAGAAACTTTTTACACCTTCAAAACTTTTAGCATCTCATCCGAAAATCTCAGCTCATGTCCGAGTTCGTAAAGTGCCTTGCGTATTCGTTCGGGTTCGTCCTTAAGAGTTTTCCCCTGTTCCCTCAGAAGCTCATAATATAGATTTTGCGATTCGTACAAGCTCAAATTCCACGCAAATTTTTCGTTGAATAACTTCATCAGCTCGTTCAAGTCCTCTACAGCATCCATATTCAAACCGCCCATACACATACCCGTCAAGATTTCATTGATGCAGTCGGAAAACGCAAAACGTATTCTCTCCTCATCAGGCTTAACCTTCCAGAAACCGGCGAGCTCAAAGGCTCTTCGGATTGCCGCGACATCTGGGGCGTGTTCCTCAAGATTTTTCACAATCTCGGCTGTCAGCGTAAATCCTGCGGCTAAAGTTATTATTGCAGGAGGCTTTAAGCCTAACAAGTTCAAGTATTCTAGCAATTGGTCGTAATCATTCGTGATTGATCGCACTCGGTCTTCGAGCTTGTGAATATCCTGCTGTAAAAGCTCCGTGATTAGTCTATATCTCGAATTGGCCGGAATATTATTCAGTGTGAATTGGTCATATCCGAACTTCTCGAACAATAACTTTTCGCGGTCGTCGCTGTAAAACATTCCCTGAAGCTCTAAAACGTCATCAGTCGTCAAATCCTGCTCAGGCGAATTATCCTCACAAATTCCGCATGAGATTAACGAGCCTCCGCCCTGATTGATATTCGCGGCAAAAATATAATACCCCTCAATACCCGTAATTCTTGAACGAACGTGAACTTTTCCCGCTGAAAACGGCTTCTTTCCTTCAAGCTCAACTTTTACGGCGTTACCTGACATGTCCCAGCATCCTTCGGAGAATACCGGCCTGTAATCCTCAAGCAATGACGAAATCCCATAATATGCGGCAATCTGTTTTCGGTCAGTCCTTCCCAATTTTGCGCGTAACTCGTAAATTTTTGCTCCGTCGTGTAATTCCGGGACGTTGCTGGGAGCTTCGGCCAATAACTTCATAAATGCTGGCTCTAAATCCTCACCAGTCAGAATTTTAGCAAGTTCGATAGCTCTTGCCGCGTAACGCATGATTTGAACCGGCTCAATCCTGGAAATCTCATCAAAGAACCATCCGCATGACGTGAAAATTAAGAGTGAGTTTCTCTGCATTTCAAGGAACATTAACGCGCGCATTCGTTCATCAGGGTTTAATTCGCGTTCGACGTGAGCTTCCAAGAATGAGTTAATATTTTCGTCGCATCTGTCAAGAATTACGTCAATGTAATCATTTCTGGCTTCCCACTTGTCAACGAATAAATCGCTTCGTTCGTAAATTTCCGCGAGTTTGTCCCGTAAATCGTTCAGGGCATCTCTGAGCGGCTTTCTCCATTTATGATGATAGCCCGGAGTTCCGTCGCCGCATGAGCAATCACTTCGCCAGCGTTCAACGCCGTGTGCGCAGCTCCATGATGAGTTTTCGATGATTTTTACTTCGCTCTCAGGAGGATAAAACGCTAAGTATTCGCCGTAAACCGTCAATAACGCTTCGGATGAGTTATCGAGACATTCCAAACAGTAAGCTAATGCCATGTCGCCGTGTTTATGATGATGTCCGTAACTCTCGCCGTCGGTTGCAACGTGAGATAAAACGGGTTTTCCGTGTGCTGGGTTAGCTTCGATTAAGGCTTGCGCGAAAGCTCCTCCGTCATCAAGTAATCCGCCAAAAGCTATTTTCTGTGATAAAACTCCGTCATAGAAGAATAAATTTATCTTGCGTCCAGACGGTAATTTGCATAGATAAGCACAAGTTGTATCAATTTTCGCTCCGCTTACATCCTTCCAATCTCCCCAGCCCATAACTTTGACAGCCTGAGCCTGATACGGTGAAAGGACAGTAAATATAATTCCGTTTTCGGCGAGAACTTCGAGAGTTTCAGTGTCAACGGCACATTCAGCGAGCCACATTCCCTCAGGCATTCGGTTAAATCGTCTCTTGAAGTCCGCAATCCCCCATTTTACTTGGGTCTCTTTGTCGCGCCGTGATGCTAACGGCATGATGATGTGATTGTAGACTTGGGCCATCGCTGAACCATGTCCGGAAAATCTTTTGCGGCTGAGTTTATCGGCTTCGAGAATTGCGGCATAACATAACGGATCTTTTTCCTCAAGCCAAGTTAAAAGGGTCGGGCCAATATTGAAGCTCATACGGGAATAATTATTGCAGATTTTACGGATATATCCCTGCTGGTTAAGAATACGTGATGCGGCATTGCGGCTGTAACATTCTGCGGAAATTCTTGCGTTCCAGTCATGCCAAGGGGCAGCACTCTCCTGAATCTCGACGGTTTCAAGCCAGGGATTTTCGCGCGGAGGCTGGTAGAAGTGTCCGTGAATACATATATAGCGCGGCAAAATAACATCTCCCTTCGGAAATAAATAAATTTTCTTGTAGCTAATTATACTCATTCCGAAAAATTACGCATTGATTTTATGGAAAAGTTTTAGCCAGAAACAAAGTATGAAATGCTATTTAGCTATCTACATAGTTTTATATTTACAAATCCCCCCCCCCTTTAAGTATAATTCACATTATTATGATTAATAATTTTGCAAGGAGGTATTATTTATCGTGAGTGAGGACATAACCAGTCAAGAAAACGCAGAGTATATGAGCGAACAAGAACGGTCAAAGTGTCATGCAATTATTCATTCTGCCGCTGTTGCCGCCGCTGCTATAGGAGGAGGACTTGCGCAAATTCCTACGTCAGATGCTTTTCTGATTACGCCTTTACAAATCGGAATGGTCGCATCTCTGGGAAATGTTTTCGGCAAAAGTTTAACTGATACCGCCATAAAAGCCCTGCTTTCGTCATTTACCGCAGCTTTCGTAGGAAGAACAATATCACAGTCATTAACCTGGCTTCCTATCGTGGGAAATATTGTGAACGGCTCTACAGCATTTGCGATGACAGAAGCTGTGGGATGGGCCATAGCGAACTATTTTGCTAAGGAGACAGCTATTGAAGCCGAACAAGCGAGAAAAGAAGCTGAAGAGAGACTTAAAGCCGAAGAAGAAGAAAATCAGCGCATCATAGCTCAATTCGAAGCTAGAAAAGGCGTATATTCAGCTTATTCATTGAGAACAGTATTTTCACAAATCGGTCAAACTGTCGTAAAACTCCTTAAAAGTTTATACTCTCTGCCTCTTCTCTTATGTCGCGGATGTGTCTATGTCGCGAGTTCTATATGGTGGGCTGTACGCGGATTTTTCGTTGACTGGCTGTGGGGACTTGTCAGCGGTAAAGCTGTCCCAGTGTTGAAATGGACTATTAACGGGATATGGAACTTAATATGCGGCGCGTTCGTTAATGCCTTCAATACTTTGATTACTGTTGCCCTGTTGAGTGTAGTATTATTTGTACTTGGAGAATATCAGTTACTTCCGCCCGTCGCAATGCAATACTTCAATCAAGCAATTAATCTATTTGCCCATTAGTAAAAATTATCCCCCCTGTTGAGTTACGGCAGAGGGGATTTTTTGTCGCAATTATTTCACGAGGTCAGGAAGATACTTCTTGATTAAATATTTTCCTGCAAACCTGAACGGGATTACCATAAACGCCAGCACAAAGCAGTTCAGCCACGAATCCAAGCTCAAAGCCTCAACACTCAGGACTTCTCCGCCAAACTCAATGAATACCCACTGCATTATGAAGATAAACAACATCACGAACACGCAATTTTTCGAGCTCGCCATTGCCAGACCGTTAAACGTTATCGACATCATGAACACGGCGAAGACTGCTGTCCTGAGATAAATTATGTCAACATTCCCGAATAATCCTCTAACCTTCGGAATGAACAGTACAGCAAGACAGATGAACGTGATATACGCCGCTCCCGTGAGAATATCACTCAGCATCGATGACGTAATTATGCTCTCGTCGCGCGGAATTGGCTTATCGTTCATGTATTCCGCTCTCGGAGGTTCCGTGCCGAACGCAATAGCCGCGAGTGTGTCCATTGCGAGATTGATTAACAACAACTGAATGACCGTGAGAATTACATTTTGACCGAACAAAGGCCCCAAGAAGCATATTAACACAGCCGCGACGTTGACAGTGAGCTGGAAGACTAAGAACTTGCGAATGCTCTTGAACATTGTGCGTCCGTAAAGGATTGCTTTAGCTATGGATTTAAAGTTGTCATCAAGAATTGTAATATCTCCGGCCTCCTTCGCAACTTCCGTTCCTGATCCCATCGCGAAGCCTACATCAGCCTTCTTCAATGCCGGCGAATCATTAACTCCGTCGCCCGTCATTCCGACAACGAGATTTAATTCCTGAGCAATTTTCACCATACGGCTTTTATCGGACGGAAGAGCACGAGAGATTACGCGCAAGTTCGGCAAAATAGCTTTGAGTTCATCGTCGGATTTCTCGGCCATTTCTTGGGAAGTCATAGCGATTTCTTCGGGCTTCGTGATTAATCCGGCTTCCTTCGCAATTGCTACGGCTGTCTCCTTCCTGTCGCCTGTTATCATGACAACTTGAATTCCTGCGTTACGAACCTGACGAATTGCATCAACGGCTTCTTTGCGAACGTTATCACGAATGCTCAGCACGCAGACTAACTCCATGCCTGAGCCTGTATCTTTTGCGACGGCCAATAATCTCATTGCTCGTTCAGCCTGTGCGTTGATATAAGCGTCAAGTTTCTTCTTGTTGGGAATATTTTTACACTGAGCAATAATTTTCTCCGGCGCTCCCTTGTAATAAATGCTTCCGTTGTTGAGTGCGACGTTTGACATCTTATTATCCGAGTTAAAGGCTGTGAACTCCTTGACTTCTTTCTTGGCCGTGTCAATCCTCTTCAAATATTCATCATCGCTCATGAAAAACGCCATTAATGCACGGTCCGTGCTGTTTCCTCCGATAACTTGACCGTCGCCGACTGAAGCGCTGTTGTTTACGCCTGCACCGATTAATATATCCTCGCGGCTTATCTTGTCCAAGTCAGCGAGCGTGTTAAAAACTTTCGCGTCGGGTAAAGCAATCTCGGCAATGCTCAATCTTCCTTCGGTAATCGTTCCGGTTTTGTCGCTGAATAATAAATTAAGGCTTCCGGCTGTCTCCAAACCGTTAATCTTGCGGACAAGAACATTATCACCGGCCATCTGCATTGACTGGAAGGACATCAACATTGACGTTAACATGGGCAAACCTTCAGGAACTGCGCAAACTACGATTGTTACAGCTACGGTGATTGCGTCGATTATGAGGCGTGCCCAAGCATAGCCGTCTGCGGGAAGATTTCCGGATATTAATGTGCGTAATAAAATTCCTATGACTATTGCGCTTGCTCCAGTGTAGCCGAAGACTGAGATTTGATGAGCGAGCTTGCCAAGTTTAACCTGAAGAGGAGTTTTTCGCTGTGCTTCCTGAACTTCAAGAGCGAGTTCACCGAATAAAGTTTTGTCGCCGACGACGGAGATTTTCATGTAGGCTTCACCCGAACATACGACAGTGCCGCGATAAGCATAATATTTATTCAGCAAGTCTTTAATGTTATATTCCTCATCATTGGGATTAGGAACTTTCGGGGCTTCCTCAGTCTCGCCGTTCAAAGCTGACTGGTCAACCTTAATTTCCCCTTCAACGATTACGCCGTCAGCGGGTATTTTGTCGCCAGCCTGAAGATAAATTATGTCGCCCGTAACAACTTCGCTAACATGAATTTCGTGAATGCTTCCGTTGCGAATAACTTTTGTCGTCTCTCCGGCTTCCTGCTGAGCTTTGAGGGTTGAGGCTTTCTGTTCCTGTTGATACTCAGTTACGGACGAGACACTTCCGGCAATGATTACGGCGATGAGAATTCCGACGGGTTCAAACCATTCTGCACGGCCCATGAAGAATAAAACGAGCTGGATTGCGAGCGCACAAAGCAGAATTATTATCATGGGGTCAGCTAAGTTATTAAGAAACTTGGTGATGAGTTTTTCCTGCGGTAATTGAGTTAGAGCGTTAGTGCCGTATTGATGGCGGCTTTGTTCGACTTGGGAGTCAGTTAGGCCCTTAATGTCAGTCATATAATTTCCTCCTGTGAAAAAATTTTGTGTGAATTGATTATAGCTTGACGGCCTGAAAAAATAAAACGCTCCCCCTAAATTCAACGGAGCATGTGAGAGTTAACATTAATTTTATGTCTATAATAGTAAATGAGGTAGTACAAAAGGCACCATGTAAGGGGTGTATACATTATTGGATTATTTAATATTTTTATGAGAAAGTTAAGGCCGTAATTATTTTCAGGCCAGTGTAAAATATGCAAACCATTTACATTTAATGATAAAAACATCATGCCCCAGAAGAAATATAATACTGACTTTTCACGAAGCAAAATAAACAACGCATACAGGGAATTGCTAAATATTGATTGGCAATCGCTGATGAGAAACACACAAGAGCAATGATATACAGCAAAAATAAATCATAAATTTTCTCACTCCTGAAGAAATAGCTACATCCTATTATTAGAAATATAAAGACCGGAAAGCATATATAATTTTGATACGGCAGAAATATTCTCCAGTAACTAAGAATGCTAAGTCCCAACAACGGGAAATTATTAAACGAACGATAAAGAAAAATATTGCTGATAATTCCCTGAGAACCTTCCGGCCAATATGGAACAAAGCTGAGGAGAAATAACAACGGCGGAATAAAAGCATATAGAAATTTTTTACGCGTATTAATCTTCTTGTTGAGCAATATCCATAAAGGGAAAGCGAATAAAATGTGTTTTGTGATGAGGCTCAAAGATAATAAAATTGTCCCGTAAAAGTCGGCCGGCTTAAATTCTCGTTGACTTGCAGAATTTTCCAGACATAACACAGCATAGGCTCCAAAGAGAACGGCGATATTGTCAAATTGATTGTTATAGCCTGTGATTATTAATGATATAGGATTGAGAAAGAATATTATTCCCCAGAGATTACCGGCTTTTCGCGAGATTAATTTTGCAATGAGAAAATCACAGAGGGTTAACGTGCTGACAATGAATATCCTGAACAATAAAATATTATGAGCTGCTGCCTTCCAAAATATTCCCAGCATCATAAACCAGACAGGCCCATAGTTATAGCGTGAAGTGAAAGCATAAACATTTTTCCCTGATGCCGCGAGTTCTCCGATAATGCAATAGCTCTCAAAGTCGAAATTATGTCCCCAATACATTAATACGAACCTAATTATTATGCCTAAGAGAATTCCTGACCAGAATAATTTATTTTTCATTGTGAGGCCTCCTGTAAATTTTTCCTTAGTTGATAAAAACCTTTCACTGCCTTAATTCCTATATTGATGATTTTCCTGATATTGATAAAATTTTTTCCCGCTCGTCTAGACTGGAAGCTGATATTCTTGAACGCAATATTTTCATGGAAATATACAAAATATGTTGTCAGCATAACATTGGGCAAGTTAAAATCTTCGGGCATCATAGCTATATATTTCTTGACGAGTTCAGAACGCATTAATCTAAACGGAGCATTAGCATCAGGAATTTTCACGCCGAAAATTATTCTCAGGATTAATCGTAGAACATGTTCAACAAATTTTCTTGAAGCTCCGTCTTTACGATCTGGACGTTTTCCCAAAATCGCATCATAATCCTCACGTTCTGCCCAGAATGCCTCGAACTCTTCGGCTGAAGTCTGGCCGTCTGTGTCAGTCTGAAAAATTAAATCTGCTCCGTGTTCAATCGCGTATTGATAGCCGTAAATACATGTTGGGCCGTGTCCTGAGTTCTTTTTCGTAAGGGGAAGGAGTAAATTTCTTGTGCGTGATAAGTCTTGAAGGATTGAATAAGTGTTGTCCTTGCTTCCGTCGTCGATAACAACTAGACGTGAAAGTCCGCCGCCGTCATGACGTTCAATTACGGGATACCATTCTTCAACAAATTGTGTGATATTTTCGGATTCGTTGTAGGCAGGTGCTACAATGTATATGATAGGTTGCATGTTGCATTTTAGCGACTCTTTCTGCCAGCAACTTTTTCGGCCATTGTCAACGCTCCTTTGTATGAATTTTCGTGAAGATTATAGCGCGTTTTTTGCTTCGTTATCCTCATTCAAGTTGTCGAGAATTATCTTCGCCAGATTCGCCCAATCTCAGAAACTTTTAGTAATCCCTTAGGATTTTCTTTGTGTGAACGTCGAATTAATTCTAGAAACTTTTTTAGCATTGTCATCATTATTCAAGGTTTCAAGAATTATTTTCGCCAGCTTAGGACCAATCCCCGAAACTTTTTGCAGCTCCTCAACGCTCAACTCCGAAACTTTTTTAGCACTTCCGAATTTCACGAGCAACTCAGCCGCTTTCTTCCGGCCAATTCCCGGAATATCATCAAGCCTCGAATGCCTCATGTGTTTTGCCCGCGCGTTCTTGTGTGTCGTGATAGCGTAACGGTGAACTTCATCGCGCAACCGTTGAAATAATTGCAACGCAATATCATCACGCTCAAGCCTCAGAGGTTCGGGATTATCCGGCAGAAAAATTAACTCCTCACGTTTCGCAAGAGCAATCATCGGAATTTCATAGCCTAACTCTTTAATCGCACGCTGTGCATATTCAAGCTGTTCCGGGCCGCCGTCAATTAAAGCTAACTGGGGAGCAGGTTCCGAATTATCCATAACGTGAGAATAACGCCGCTTCACAGTCTCGTAAATCGACGCAAAATCGTTAATCTCGCCGTCCTTCAAACTCCTAATCTTAAATCTCCTGTACAAGTTCGGGCTTGGTCTTCCCTGTTCAAACACAACACAGCATCCGTAAGTGTCGTGTCCGTGAGTATGCGAGATGTCGAAGGCATCAATCCTCCATGCTAAAACTTTCAGGTCCAATATCTCCTGAACTCGATTTAAGACTTTCCATGTCTCATTGTCCAAGTCCTCTTGAAGCGCCGACGAAATTTTTTGACGAGATAATCTCCATACGGCCCGTATCGTGTCGCGGCATGTCGCGGCTTTCTCAAACTCCAAATTTTTAGCGGCCTCATTCATCCTATCGCGTAATCTTTCGACGAGTTCAGCCGATTTTCCTTCAAACAGCAAGATTAAATCTGCAACTCTCTCGCGATACTCAGACTGTGAACATAAAGCCGCGCAAGCTCCCATTGAATGCCCTAAATTATATTCGACGCATGGACGCTTATTTTTGTCGGGTGAAATCTTTGACCTGCAAACTCGTAACGGGAAATAACGTTCAGCAAGCCTCATTAAGTTTCTGATATTCCCAGCATCAACAAACGGGCCTAAATATAATGCTCCGTCCTCGCGCTTATGTCTGGTAATCTCAAGTCGCGGGTAATCCTCGTTCGTAATCTTCAAGAACGGGTATTTATCGCTCATTTTCAGCTCAATGTTGAAGAACGGGGAATATCGCCGAATTAATTTTGCCTCAACGATTAACGCTTCAGCTTCGGTTTCCGTGCGAATAATCGAAATATCTTCAATCAGCTCAACAAGTTTATTAAGTCTCGGCGAAGAATGAGAATGCCGAAAATATGACGACACACGACGCTTAAGTTTTATAGCTTTGCCGACGTAAATAATTTTCCCGTCAATGTCTCGCATCAAGTAAACGCCCGGACGTTCAGGCAGAGTTTTCAGGATTGCCGCAATTTTCTCTTTCATGAGATTAATTATACACACAAAAACTTTTAACGCGAAAATAGAACATGTTATATTTTGCTGATAATTTTACGCCGCACTGCTTGCAGAAGTTTTTTCTCGCTACCTGCACAAGCATAAACTTTTTCCCGTATTCCCGGCCAATTCTGACAAAAAATTTTCCCGTTATTGATTTCACTGCTTTTTACGTTATCAATTTTTATTCATGCTGATAAAATCTCATTTACGAAAAATTCTAATTATTCAGGAGTGATTTTCATGAAGTCATTTCATCGTTTATTAATCGCATTACTCGTTTTGGCACTGCTCGTTTCATGCGCTTCTGCTGACGAACCCGACAAATCCGGCTGGCCTTCACAGCTTCGATTTATGGCGGGTCCTCCCGGCGGAAACTGGTTCGCACTCGGCACGGCGTTAAGTGAAATGTGGACAGGTGCGGGACTTCCTCAGACGACGAGTTCATCGGGCGGCGGAGTTTCCAACATTCTGAACGCTCACGCAAGACGCGGGGACTTGGGATTTTCCGTTACATCGTTGCTCGGAGCGGCTCTCAAGGGAGAAGCTGACTTCAAGGGCCGCAAGGTTGACAACGCCGTAATTATGGCCAACCTTTACACTCAGTACACATACTTTATAATGCGCAAGGATTTTGCCGAGAAGAACAACATTAAATCGGTCGAGGACATTATCAACAAGAAACTTGCGATGAGATTTGCGACGCTTAAGCCGGGCACAAGCTCAGAGTTCGTGATTAAGGCGTTATTCGATAAGGGTTACGGATTTGATTACAAAAAGACGTTCCAGGATTGGGGCGGAAGCGTTGAGTATGCTTCTTACGACGGCGGAGCTGACTTACTCGCTGATAATCACCTTGACTGCTTTGCTTTCTCAATCGGCAAAATTGCTTCAACAGTTATGAACATCGAAAGTCAAGTTGACGTTGTCTTATTGCCGGTTGGTCAAGAGGCCCTTGATAAACTCGCTGACGCATACGGAACTGTTACGCTCACGATTGATCCGGGCATCTATAAGTCAGTTCCCGAAGGTGCAGAACCTGTGAAAGTTGTCGGAGATTACACGTGCATAGTAATTCGTAAGGACCTGCCGGAGTCTCTCGTTTATGAGCTCAACAAAGCAATCTGGGAACACAAAGAAGGACTTGTTGCGGCTGTTAAGGACATGGGAGAACTTGAACCGTCAATCGCGCTTCCTGCAAAAGTTCCGGCACACGAGGGCTCAATAAAATTCTGGAGTGAGTTGAACAAATAATGCGCAAACTTTCAGGCTACACAAAAACTCTCGTATATCTTTATGTGCTGGCGATGGGGATATTTCATCTCTTCACAGCTTCAGCAGGAAATTACGAGGCATATTTACAGCGGAGCATTCATTTAGCGTTCGTGCTTCCGCTGGCGTTTGTTCTCTTTCCGATGACTAAGAAAGCTCCGAAGGATAAAGTTCCGTTTTATGACTGGATACTTGCGATTTTGGCGGCGGCTCCCGGAGTTTATTCAATGGTGAATTACACGGCCATCACCGAGAGAATACAGCAGATTGATCCGTTGACACAAGCGCAGTTAATACTCGGAACTCTTCTTGTCGTGCTTTTGCTCGAAGGAACGAGGCGTATTGTCGGGCTTCCATTGTCGTTGATTGCGGCACTATTCGCGGCTTACATGCTTTACGGCTATAAACTTCCGGGATTGCTTCAGGGTTTCCCGTTTTCGTTCCCTGAAGTAATCGAACAGTTATATTTGACCGATGAAGGAATTTTCTCGTCGCCTTTGGGAGTTTCAGCAACTTATGTAATGATATTCCTGATTTTCGGTGCGTTTCTTGAAAAATCCGGAGCCGGCGATTGGTTTATGAGTGTAGCTCAGGCTTTCACTGGAACGACACCGGGCGGCCCTGCTCAAATCGCCGTATTAAGCTCGTGCTTGTTCGGTTCAATTTCGGGTTCAGCGGTCGCGAACGTTTACGGAACAGGAACATTCACAATCCCATTAATGATGAAGATAGGCTATGAGCCGTTTTTTGCCGGAGCTGTTGAGGCAGTTGCGAGCTCAGGAGGTCAGATTATGCCGCCTATTATGGGAGCCGGAGCGTTCTTGATGGCCTCATTCTTGGGCATTCAATACAGGGAAGTCATGATTGCCGCAATTTTCCCGGCCTTGCTTTATTACGGCGCGTTATTCTTGATGGTAAGACTTCGTGCGTTGAAGACAGGACTTAAGGGCTTAAACCCTGAAGATTTGCCGACGAAACGAGACGTTTTGAGCAAGTTTTACATGATTGCGCCGATAGTTGGATTAATCGCGTTCCTGCTGATTGGCTATACTCCGATGAGAGCGGCATTGCTGGGAATTGGTTTAGCGTGGCTGGTGTCATTCTTCAACTTCAAGCCTGAGACTACGCAGAGCCAGAAGACTTTAGCGTGTATCGTCGCGTTAATCTCGTTAGGACTTGGAATATTCATTACGCTTAAGCCTGAAATTTTCGCGGGGATTAAGCCGGGCATGCAGTTTGTGATAATTGGAGCTTACATTTTAGCGGCCTCGTTCTTCAATCCTGGCATGAACACTCGCGAGTTTATTGATGCTATCGAACAGGGAGCGCAGGGAATTCCTTTAGTGTGTGTAGCGTGTGCGACTGCGGGAATAGTTTTAGGTGCGGTTTCGTTGACCGGCATCGGCGGAAAACTTGTAGGCTTCGTAATCTCGTTCGCAGGGGATATGCCGTTTGTCGCGCTCGTGCTCGTAATGTTAATCGCGACTTTGCTCGGAATGGGATTACCGACGACGGGAGCTTACATTTTAGCGGCGGCTTTAGGAGCTCCAATTCTTGTTAAGCTGGGATTTCCTCCGATTGCGGCTCATATGTTCGTGTTTTATTACGCGATAATCTCGAACATCACGCCTCCTGTTGCATTGGCGGCATATGCGGCGAGCTCGATAGCAGACTCCAACCCGAACAAGACGGGCTTTCAGGCTATGCAGTTGGGATTTCTCGCTTACGTTGTGCCGTTCGCGTTCTGCTATGATCCGGGATTGTTGATGCAGGGTAACGCTGTACAAATTTGCTGGGCTTTAGTCAGCGGAGTTGGAGCGGTGATTGCTTTTGCCGGTATGTGGATGGGATATTTGAAGAAGCCCATGAACTTACTGATGAGAATTTTGCTGTTAGCGTCCGGAGTTTTATGTTTAAGCGTGTGGCCGGCTACGACGATTGCAGGATTAGTGATATTAGCTGCGGTTTATGCTCTCAACAGTAAGTAAAAAATTTTCGTCCCCCTTTAATCATGAGGGGGATTTTGTTTACCTGTAAAGATGAGTTATATTCTTCTCAGTAATCGCGTTGAAATCTTCGGTGCCTAATTTTTCTCTGGTCTCATTGACTTTCTGCCTGTAATATTCTTCTGCTGGAGTGTCATAAAAATATCTCATCACGGGAAAATCAGTTCCCCATAACACGCGATTAATCAATCCTTCATCTCTCAGCTTCAAAATATTTTGCACGGACATAAACGCGGTATCAGCCCAAGCATTAGGGCACTCCTTCATCACGTTTATACACTCATCAATTGGCCGGCCATGAGCGAGAATTACTTTTACGTCTGGGAACTCAAGGCAAATATTCCTGTAAACTCCGGCATTGCTGGCTTCTCTTCCGCCTGTGTGAAACATGACGGGAATATTTTTATCCCTTGCAATCTCAAAAACTCGCCGCAACTCTTTACCGTCAGGGTTCCAGCCTTGATGATAGCCATGAATTTTTATTCCCGCGAACTCACGGAAGAAATAAATGCTCAAATCCCGCGAATGCCTCAACATTCCGGGTGAAACCCACAAGAACGGTACAGCTCGGCCATCACTAAGAGATATTAACTCCTCAATTTGCCGTCTGACATAACGAAAAGGAACGCTGCCGGTTGAAGTTGACGAGAAATAATAACGCTCAACGTTGAGAGCCTTCATACCTTCCGCGACTTCTCCAGGAGAAAAATATAATCCGTCCTTGAAATGTCCTGTGTGGACGTGAAAGTCAATCATAATTATCTTTGTGCCCTCTTGTATTCTTCAACAAGCCGTTTATTGATGAACGCGACATCACAGAAATGCTTGCTGACCGTGAAGATTGAGCCTGTTTCGTTCAAGTTCCTAACCATGCACATAGCGCAATAGGGCTTAGCCTCACACTTCATGCATTTTGGAAAATCTCGCCACTTTACAGCACGTAACTTTTTCAGAGCCTCTGAATTGTCCCAGACTTCAGAGACACTGAGATTATGAGCATTCCCCAGAGGATAGCCCTGAAATCCCGAACATGGATAAAATTTACCGTCAGCCGCAATACACATTGTATCTATTCCAGCTCCGCAAACGTGTTCTTCCGGATCAAGCGGGGCGGGTTCGGCTCCTGCGTCAAGAATTGTCCTGTATTCTATGTCGTAATTGATTATATCTTCCAAAAGTGATTTAGTCTCGTCGAGCGTTAAGCGATTTGCTAGATTGTCAGTTGATTTGTCAATTCTGGCCATCATGATATAGTCCGTGTAACCTTTGATGCCGTGAGAATATGCCCACTCAAGCACAGATTTATATGACGAGTAAGTTTTTCGCATTGTCGGGCAGCTTATCTGAACGGGAATATTCGCGGCTATGAGACGTTCGAGGCTTTGAATTGTCCTTGAGTGAGAGCCTTCAACCTGAGTAATGTAATCGTGTTCTTCTGGTTTCATGCTGTAAACTGACGCTTGAAGTAAATCTATGTTTGCTTCTTTGACGGCTGAAATTATCTCGTTGTTAAGAAGAGTTACGTTGCTGAGTATAGAGATCGAGAAATCTTTTTCACGCGCATGTCTCAGAATTGGGATAAAATCCTTGTGAAGGAGACACTCTCCGCCCGAAAAAGTTACCTTAAGAGTTCCCATTTCTGCGAGCTGGTCAAGAATGCTGATTACTAATTCCGTCTCTAAGTCGTGAAAATCTCTTGAGCCCGGCAAATAACAATGTCGACATCTCTCGTTGCATCTGCTGGTTAATTCAAACTGGAACGAAAAAAGATGCGGCTTATTCCTGAAATATTTTGCGAGAAATTCAGTTGTGGCTTGAGCGTCAGGCGAGGTGTCAAATTCTGTTCGCGGAGCTGTCTTTCTGTTATGCTGGGAATAACTGAATGAAGGCATTTTCGCGTTAATTTCGTCCTCCGTCATTCCAGAGACAACGAAACCTTCAGTCTCAAGCTCATTCACAAAGTCTGCAAAGTCTCCGGCCAATTCCTCGCGGTCAGCTCCTGTGTAAATTTTCATGAGGTCATTAACAATTTCATCTATAGATTTCGGCTTGCGTGTAATTTGCTGAAGAAAAATTTTTCCGTTGATGTCGTAAATTTTATCCTGTTTCGTGAGCTGACTGATGATATACCCAATATCGCCGAATATCCGAACGAATGAATTTTTAGCGAGACAAACTAACAATATTAATCCTCCCATGAATAAAAAATCCCGGAGGACAAACTCACTCTGGGACTGACTAAACACTATTTTGTTCTTTCACACCGCTTGCAGGCACCTCCACCCGTACCCTTTTCCGGGCATCCTGCGACGAACGATGATTTCTCCGCGCTCTTTGCTATTGTCTTAGGCTTACTGTACGCCATTGTAATTTTTGTATCATTTTCCAGATAAATCTGCTAGCGAAAAATAAGCACATAACTTGCTGTACTGTGTTTTTTATGAACAATATTATTGTAACGCGTCAAAAGTCATGTATTTTCACTCTTATTGCAATATGGTTATTGCATAAAAACTTGTTTTGCCTAAAAATTTTTTGAGCTTCCTATTGCTGCGAAATTCTCTCATCGTCGATGCCAGCTAGACAATATCACAGAAAAACTCTCATTCTGCACCTGCAAAATTTTTCTGCGCGATAAAAATATCGTCTCGTAATCTATGACGTTATATCATCACAAAAAATCTCAGCTTATAATGTCCGATGTCATGTTTCATCATAATAAAATCTCAGCTCGTAAATCATCGGCAATTAACCATAAGCCGCAAAACTTATTGACGCAATCACAGAAAAAATCTCA
>JAFTCP010000109.1 GCA_017454625.1 Synergistaceae bacterium | reverse complement strand
TTTCACTCTCACGTTAGCAAGAGAGAATATCGTTGTTGAAAAATACTTACTTAGACGCAAATAATGTTACTAACACAAGATGTTACTCAAAAAGCAAGAATTCAAATCACCAATAAACGAAGGATCCCCACAAAACGAATCATTCTCACATCCTCCGCCACCGGCTACTGCCTTCAATTCGTCCTCTGAGAGTTCGCCCTCTTCAGGCTTTAAGTCCTCATACGTGAGAGTAAATCCGTACTTGTCAGCAAACTTGATGAATGCTTCTATGCTTGCGTTTTCGTCTCCTTTGAGATTTACACGTCCGGCCTCAAGCTCTTTCTTCGCCGCCTCGTTCTGTGATACGAACTCCAAAAACTTCTTTACGTTTTCAGTCATGGATATGGCCTCCTTAAATATTGTGTTACATTTTACTTGCATCATCAAAAAAAAAAAAATAAGTAAAAATACTTATTTTGTTAATCGTGAGTAACATTAAGCCAAAAAAATCCCCCTCACTCGTAAGCAAGGGGGACAAAGTATTTTGCTCTTAACTCTTACTGAATAACTCTCATTCTGCCTTCTGGTTCACGATATTTCTCCGGAAGTCTCTCGAATGACTTGATATAACGCGCGAATACATCTGAAGCTGAAGCGTAATCCGGCTCAATCATCTTTGCTCCGGCGAAAACGTGCCCGTCTCCTCCCGCAAGCAAAACATAACTTATTGACGCAACTTTGTAAATTTTCTCAGGGTCAAGAGGCTCTCCGTTGACTTTCGCGTCCTTAATTCTCCGTTCGCCCTCAATGCCGATCATGTTATTCTTGTCATCAACTTTAATCGGTGTCGGAATCGTCGTATCGACGGTGTAAGTCATTCCGGCAACATGAAGAAATCCGCCGCTGTTACGAGGCATAAGGCGTGCTCCGTGTTCAAGCTCGTCAAGAATTGTCTGGCCCGAAACTTCGATTATGCATACGGTGTTGTTGAAGGGCATAACTGATAAAGCATCGTTGAACTTAATTTCTCCGGTCATTATGTTTGAACGAAGTCCTCCGGCGTTGTAAAGTCCAATATCAGCCTTGCCGGTTTTGGTGTAACGTGCTGAGTCCAACATCGCATCAGTCGCTAAGTTGCATAAATTAGTCTCGGCATTCCTAATTATCCAGTCGCCGTTGTCGTCCATTGCGCGTAAATCAAAGCTCGTGTAACTCAAATGCTGGTTCAAAGTGTCCTCAAAACGTGCCTTAATGTCAGCAATAACTTTGTTAATCTCGTCATCGCGGCTGTCAACAGAATTAACTAACTCGGTCTTGACTTCTCCGTCCGTGTTAATCGTAACTTTCCCGATATTTTTTAATTTTGTTCCGGTCTGAGTAATCGCGATTTCTTTTCCGTCCAAATTCTTGAACTTCAAAGCCGGAGTAACTTCGTGTGAATGAGCATCAATGAAAGCGTCAATGTTGCGAGTTCTCGGTACAATGTAAGGAGTGCTCCAAACTTCCGTAACGTCCTCATATTCACCCAAATGTCCGACAACAAAAACATAATCAGCGCCCTCAGCTCGTGCGTCGTCAGCGGCTTTCTGGATTGAAGCGATTAACTTTTCACCGGTTTTATCACCGTCAAAGTCGTAAATATATTTTCCGTCCTCGTCCATGAAGGTTGAAGGAGTTGACTTTACGATTGATTCGGGCGTGCAAGCTCCGACGAGTGCGACTTTTACATCACCATACGTGAAAATCTTGTACGGAGCAAATAATAATTGGCCGGTTCGTAAATCTCTCAAGTTGCAGGAATGGAAGCCGGGCTTTAAGTTTTTCGCGAAGTTCTCAAACTGGCTCCAGCCGTAATCGAACTCGTGATTTCCAGGAACAGCAAAGTCATATCCGCAAGCGTTCATGATCTCATAAATATAGCGGCCCTGTGCAATGGCTCCGATTGTTGCACCCTGTGCCCAGTCTCCGGCATCAACTAACGTAACATAAGGAGTGAGCTTCTCCATTTCGTGCTTGTAATAAACGAGACCAGCATAACCGAGATTTTCGTCAACTGCACAATGAACATCGTTAGTGAAGAGAATTACAATATCCTTGTCGGGCTTGGCGGCTTGAGCATTACACGGAACGCATAACAGCACAAGCAATAATGATAACGCTAAAAGTTTCTTCATGATTAATAAATCACCTCGTAAAAATTTTATGTCGATATTCTAGCACGATTAAACTTGTTGTAATAAATTAAACGCTATGCTTCAGGTTTTACCTTCTCAGGTCAACGCAATTTTTTTCAGCACTCTACGCTTCTCGCTTCAAGTTTACGCATTGAGCTTCGGGCTTGATTGACTTCATGAGAGCGATAATTTTTTCAGGCCAACCGTTTTTAATCAGCTTACATGTTGTAGGAGATTTTGCCATGTAATTATCTGGAGCTTTAACCTTTCAGCTTCAAGTTTATGCATTCAGCTTCAGGCTTGATTTTCTTCATGAGGGATATTATTTTCTCAGGCCAGCCGCCTTTAATAAACGTACACAAAATAGGAGATTTTCCCATGTAATTATCCGGATATGTTTCAAGAGCATCGGCACGGCATCCGACAGAACATTTTTCCTGATATTCACAATTCCTGCACTCGTCATTAGCCGCTAAATAATCACGCACTCTGAGATTTACGATATTTAACCAGAACGAATTATTTATGCACTCAGCAAGCCCCTTTTCTTGAATCAAAGGCATTTTGTCGTGTACTATAGTCCCGGCCATAGGCATACAAGGAAGTACGCGGCCTTCTGGTGTGATGTAAATATTTGTCCTCGCGCATCCGCATATACAGTCATTAGGCTTTTGATGTTCCATGTAGCCGGGTATATAAAACTCATTCGGATTATGATGATTATAGACGAAGAAGCATCCAAACTGTAAACTTACGGGCAAATTATCCTCGAAAAAATGCGGCAAGTAATCATAATATAGCGTAAAGAGTTCTTCAAAGGTGAGAGAGTTTTCAGCTTCGTTATTCTCTTTCCAGCTCTCGGTATTATGGATTCCTCCAATTCTTACGAAATAAGCTCCGAGTGAGGCAAGATGATTAACACTTTCACGCAAAGTGTGCTGGTTATGCTTGTGAAGGCACATATCAGCGATGACATTAAAGCCGTTATCAGAACATAATTTTATCGCACGTTCAGTCATTGCTTCAGCTCCGGGAATTCCTCGTAACCAATGCCTTAACGGCTCGCTTCGCGACCGTGCCAGCCTTTACCGTCATAGCTTATCAGAATAATCGGCTGTAATCCGCGTGAAGTCAGACCGTCAATAAATTTCTCATTCACTAAAGCTCCGTTTGAAAATATATTCCTGATATTTATTCCATGCTCAATAAGGCTGTCGACAATTTCCCAGAAATCACTTCGCACTAACGGCTCTCCGCCAGTTATATCGATGCTTTTTATGCCGCACTCTTCAAGCTGAGTAATTATGTTCATGACTTCATTGTGTGAAAGTTCTCCGTATTTTGCTGTTGAGGCTGATAAATAACAATGCTTACACTTAAAGTTGCATCTTCCTGCGATTGACCAATGCACTAATTTAATATAACGAACGGGATAAAATTTATACTCCTGCTCTTTGCTTATGCCTTGTCCGGGTTCGCATGGCTCAACAATTCCGCGCGCAGCATATTCATGAATAATTTTTCTCTCATTATCCGCGACTAATGGGATTGTGATATTTATATTTCCGTCGCACCATTTCAGAGCGTCCATGTGTTCAGCGTCGATAAATTCAGGCGTGTTAGTCTTAGTGTCAATAATCGCATAAGGAAGTTTTTCCCAGCCCCTGAGAATGTATTTATCGTTGAGCCTGTAATAGTTAGTCATTACGTTTTAACACCTCGTAAAATAAAGAAATTCCCCATGACGCTGCTCAAGGGGAAAATTAGCTATTTGCAAATATAGTCTAATCCATCAGGTTGAATGCATTGCTTCCCAAAGTACAGCCTATCGCGCTTATCCAATCGCACCCGCCGCCAGCTCGTCCTCCGAAAGCTCCCCTTTCTCTTTAACGAAGTCCGCCTCAGTTAGAGTAACCCCGTGTTTTGCAGCCACTTTGACTGCCGCATCAGTGAAAGCCTTCTTGCCGTTCGTGCCGGGACCTGTAAGTGCTGCTTCAAGTTCCTTCTTTACGCCCTCATCTTTCGAGAGCAGTTCGCCGAATTTCTTCACGTTATTCGTCATGGATATTACCTCCTTGAAAAATTTTTTGTAGTTTACCTTCAACCTCAAAAAAATTTGTGAAATTACTTAATCTGCAAACTACATACAACTTTCAAAAGGCAAAAAAATTTCCCTCTCACTCTCAAGCAAAAGGGAAAGTTATTTATCGTCTTCCTGTACTCCCGAAACCTCCGGAGCCTCGCTTCGTGTCATCAAGAGTTTTAACGTCCTCGAACTTCGCACGAACAACCGGGACAAAAACGAGCTGAGCAATTCTGTCGCCGAATATCAACGTGAAAGGTTCCTCGCCGTCGTTTCGCAATAAAACTCTGATTTCTCCGCGATAATCCGAGTCAATCGTGCCCGGACTGTTCGGAATTGTAATTTTCTGGTTCAAGGCAAGGCCGCTTCTCGGTCTGATTTGTCCTTCGTAGCCTTCGGGTATCGCTAATTTTATTCCCGTCGGGATTAAGGCTTGTTCACCGGGCTTGATTATGCAGTACATCGTCGAACACAAATCTACGCCGGATGAGCCTGATGTTGCATACTTGGGAATTTCGATAGATTGAGACTCCCGAAAAATTTTTACGTTAATCTCCTCCAATTTTATAATCCCTCCTCCTGTTGTTGCATCTCATGTATATATGAGCTAATAATAATCTCGTCTTCTATCGTTTTGTCGTCGGCTCTCGCATTCATAGCTTCCTAGTCAAAACGTTCTGAACATGACGAGAATATCCGGGCCGCTAATAATCCCGTCGTCTGTGTCATGTCGTCGGCTCTCGTATTCATAGTGTCCTTGTCAAAACGTTCTGAACATGACGAGAATATCCGGGCCGCTAATAATCCCGTCGTCTGTCATTACGTCGTCGGCTCTCGCGTTCGTAAGTTCCTCGTCCGAAGTCAAATTCGCTTCTCGCTGAACGTGTCGGAGAAGAATATCCGCGATCAACGTAACCGCTCATTCTGTCTCTCATTGGGAAGCTGTTATAGCCTCGTTCTCGTGATGAAAGCGTCGCGATGAGATTATCACGTTCCCTTTCGTCCGGGAGGGCATGAGCTAATCCGGCGGCTCTGATTTTCTCCTCGTTGGCCATAATTCTCCGGCGTGTCAAATTGGCCCGGCCTTGATCGTCAATTTCCTTCACCATGACTAAAACACGGTCGCCAGGCTTGAAAACGTCCTCAATTCTCGGAACTCTGGACGTGCTGACCTCGCTGATGTGCAATAACCCTTCTTTTCCCGGCAGACACTCAACGAATGCTCCGAAGTTTAATAATCTCGTTACTGTTCCATAATAAACTTCTCCGACTGTAAGCTCCCGTGTTAAAGATAAAACGATTGCGCGTGCGTCCTCAACTTGTGCTTGAGTCGGGCCGGAAATTGAGATTAAGCCGTTATCCTCAATGTTCATCTTTACGCCGGTTCTCTGTGTAATGCTCCTGACAACTTTACCCCCTGAGCCGATTACTTCCCTGATTTTGTCCGGGTCAATCTCAAACGAAATTATTCGCGGCGCGTTCGGTGATACAGGGTTCGGACAAGGTACGGCAGCTTCCATTCTTTCGAGAAGCTCAAATCTCGCTTTTCGTGCCTGACTTAATGCCTGTTCAAGAATTTCACGGGTAATGCCCCCTGCTTTATTGTCCATCTGCAAAGCCGTAACTCCCGCTCGCGTCCCGGCAACTTTGAAGTCCATATCCCCGTAATGATCCTCTAAACCCTGAATGTCCGTGAGAATTTGAACCTTGTCGCCCTCTTTGATTAATCCCATAGCAATCCCGGCAACATGACAGCGAATAGGAACGCCCGCATTCATCATTGAGAGGCTTCCTCCGCAAATACTCGCTTGAGAACTTGAGCCGTTCGATTCCATGATGTCCGAGACAACACGGATTACGTAAGGGAATTCGTCCTCACTGGGAATTACAGGGAGTAAAGCGCGTTCGGCTAAAGCTCCATGACCGATTTCACGCCGTCCAGGTCCGCGCATTGGCCGAACTTCACCGACTGAATACGGGGGAAAATTATAATGAAGCAAAAATCTCTTCGCCGGTTCGTTTAACTTTATCCCGTCTAAAATTTGGTCATCCTCGCCGATCATTCCCAGCGTCGTAATCGCGAGTGATTGAGTTTCGCCACGAGTGAATAATGCTGAACCATGAACACGAGGCAAAATATCAGTCTCACATGAAACCGGCCTTATCTCGTCCATTGCCCGGCCGTCAACTCGGATATGCTCATTGATGATTATTCCGCGCATAATATTTTTCACGCGGCTGTCTATGAATGCTTTGATGTATTCTTCTTTGTCGGGGTCTTCCTTGATGAGTTCGCTGAAATGTTCAACTGCTTGTGCTTTTATCGCTTCAATACTCTTCTCGCGCGGCTTTTTCTCGTGTATTCTGACTGCTTTATCAACTTCACCGTCAAGATTTCCAGTTATCCAGTCCTCAACGTCAGGGATTTTCTCAGGCTGTGGAATTTCAATTAAGGGTTTGCCGATTTCCTCCTTCATCTGCTTCAAGACAGCAATAATCTTCTTAATCTCTGAATGTGCAAGCTCTAACGCATCAACTAACAATTCTTCGGAGACCTCATACGAACCTGACTCAACCATCGTAATACCGTCCTCATGCCCGGCGACAACGAGATTAAGCATAGAGTTATTCATTTGCTTTTCTGTGGGATTGACGATTAAATTTCCTCCAAGTAGGCCAATTCTGACAGCTCCAACCGGACCGTTCCAAGGGATTCCGGAGATTGCGAGTGCGGCACTGGCGGCGTTAATCCCAAGTACATTGGGCGGGAAAACTTGATCCACAGCTAAGACAGTATTAACAACATGAACGTCATTGCGCATGTCGTCGTCGAAAAGTGAACGTATTGACCTGTCAGCGACGCGGGAACCTAAAATTGCTGAGTCTGAAGGCTTGCCCTCACGCTTGATGAAACCTCCGGGAATTTTTCCAGCAGCATAATATCTCTCTTCATAATCCACAACCAATGGGAAGAAATCTATTCCTGTCCGAACTTCCTCTGTCATGCATGCCGTGCTCAGAATTACTGTGTCGCCTTGTGATGCTAATACTGCTCCGTTAGCCTGTTTTGCTATTCTCCCTGTTCTGAACACGAGAGGCGTATCACCAATCATGACAGAATAAACTTTTTCCTGATTCAAAATCTTTACTTCCTCCTGAAATTTTATACCGTTTTTATTTTCACGTAATATATTTTACTCATATACACCTAAAAAATCACGTATTTTACTTTTTACACGAGAATAAATTTCTTAATCTCATTTTTCGGCACCCGCAATAACTTTCACAATATTTTTTACGCTGTTATTCCCCCCTTAACATTTCCTGAGTTAGAGTGTGAGAAGAAATTTCTTGATGTCATTCTTAGGCACATTATATTTTTCAGCAACTGCCTTCACAATATCCTTGACACTCGCTCCAGTTTCAAACATTCTCTCAGCTTCGGACTTCCATAAATCGTTGTCAGCCTCCGATTTTCCCCCTTCGATGACAAGAACGAGTTCACCTTTCACACCATCATGAACTCTTTCAAGAATTTGTGATAAATTGCCGCGTATTGCCTCCTGAAAAATTTTGCTTATCTCACGAACTAAACTTGCCTGCCTGTCCCCGAAAACTTCTATCATATTTAACATATCCTTCTCGGCTTTATGTGGCGAAATGTAGAAGCACAACGTAAACGGGAAATTTTTAACGCTCTCGAATAATTTTACTCGTTCTCCTGACTTTTCGGGCGGAAATCCCATAAACATAAACGGCTGAGGACTTAATCCCGACATCAAAACAGCAGGAATTACCGCAGAAGCTCCGGGCAATACGTCAACTTCAAGTCCTTCATCAATCGCACGCTTAAGCAAAATCCATCCGGGATCCGAAATTCCGGGAGTTCCAGCGTCGGAGATTACCGCGATTTTTTCACCTGAACGCAATTTTCCCAGCAACAACGGGAGCTTTTCATTCTCATTGTGAACATGAAACGACGTTAAAGGCTTGTTGATGTCGTAATGCTTAAGCAAAATTGATGAAGTCCGAGTGTCCTCACAGGCGATTAGGTCAGCTTCACGCAAAACTTTCAAGGCTCGAAGTGTAATATCCTCTAAATTTCCAATTGGAGTAGGCACAAGAATTAATGACATGATTTATTCTCTTTCGCAAAAAATCTTTCATTGCCGCAAAAATTTCATCTGCGAGATTTATGATTGACACAAAAATTTTTCGTTATCGCCAGAAATCCCATCATGATTATTCTTTCACAATATCAATCACTGTAATCTCAGGAGGCACAAATAATCTCATAGGCGGCCCGTTAAATCCTGAACCGTTGCTGACATAAACATATCCTCCGGCTTTCTGTGAAAGTCCTTGCACGCTGTCAGCTACTCTATTCTTGAAATATCCCAGAGGCCAGAACTGCCCGCCGTGAGTATGTCCGGATAATTGCAGGTCAAATTTTCCGTCGGCATCAAGGAGAAGTCCGGGACGATGCTTTAAGACTAACACAAACTTTTTCTCGTCCTCAGGCTTAAGATAGGGCTTAATCCATCCGTTTTTAATGTCGTCAAGTCCAATGATAACAATTCCTCCAGCTTCGACACGATCGAATATCAACAAGTTATAGCCGCATTCTCGTATTATTCCCTCAACGTCAACATCTAAAAGCCAGTAATATTCATGGTTACCGTTCACCGCGAAGGCTCCGTATTTCGCTTTTTCCGCAGCTTTCGTCAATAATTCAAGCTCACGATATCGATAGCTCATAACTCCGTCAAGAATATCACCGCCGAGCAATAAAATATCAGGTTTGGCCTCGTCGACGAGCTTCATTACGCGTTCAAGATGATAATACGTCGATAATCCTCCAATGTGAACGTCAGAGAGAAAAACTATTCGCAACTTCTCAGCTTCAAGTTTATCCGTCTTAATCTCGACGTAACGAGGAGTAACATAATAAGCCTCAAACAAACAGTAAAGACTTCCTGCAAGAGTGAGAGCCAGAGCAAAATACAATTTCCCCTTCGTAAAATCCTTAAAGCCCGTCAATAAGTCAACTCCGAAGAATACGAAGAAAGCTAAAAGTGTGATGATTGACCAGGTTAGAGACAACGCACGCAGAATTTCAGCCCAGCGTCCCGGCAAAATATCATACTCAACATTGCCAATGTCATAACTCGCGATATATCCAGCGACGAACCAGAATAACGCCCAGAGAATAAAAATATTTCTCATGAATAAACTTACTCCGGCTTCCTTGAGCTTCCTGTAAATCAAATAGTTAATTCCTATGGGCATTAACAACCCTATAATATATCCCACAATTATTTTTTCATCTCCTAAATCTCGTACATCCTCAATAATTCCTGTGTATAATCCCCGTTCTCATCACGAACAATCAACGGCGGCAAAATGTTTAAGCCTGCTCCTCCGTCCTTGATGCATTCGATTAAAAATATTCCTGCGCCTGAATTTATATTCGGGTAAACGAGCCTTAATCTCTTCGGGATAATCTTATTCCTCAACATCACACTCATGAACACATCAAGCCTCTCACTCGTGAAGACCGCAAACAATCTCCCTTTCGACTTAAGCACTCTTGAGGCCAATTCTCCGACATCATCAATTGTACATGAGACTTCAAGCCGAGCTGTCGAACGTGAAGGATTTTCGCTCATTCGTCCGGCTGTTAATGCTTCATACGGAGGATTAATTACTAGGCCGTCAAAACTTTCACGAGGAAAAATATTTTTATCGCGTAAGTCCCCAGCAATAAAATTCACGCGTTCAGTGAGAGAATTAATCCTTGCGTTCTCATTAGCAAGTTCAACGAGTTCTGATTGAATTTCCAAACCTGTAACGTTAAAATTTCTCGGAAACCTTAAGGCAAGAATAAGCGAAATTGCTCCAGATGCACAGCCGACTTCAAGAAAGCGTGAATGCCCTGACCTTAATTTTACCCATGATGATAATAATATAGTGTCTAAATTTACTCGCGGGCCGTTCTGAGGCTGTAAAAGTTTTAATTTCCCGTAAAGAATTTCATCACAAGTTACATTCTCAATCATAATTTCTGAGTTAATTAAAATTTTTCGGGTCAATCGCCGTTGTCTGCGTCAATCCAGGCTCAGACTCAAACATTGTAACCCCGTAAAGAATATCCGCACTCTCCATTGTGATACGCCGGTGTGTCATCGCGATAATCTGAATAGTTCGTGAATATTCCTTGATAAGTTCAGCGAGCCTTAGCAAATTATATTCATCGAGAGCCGCATCAATCTCATCAAGAACGGCTAAAGGAGTTTTTGCTTCCTCAAGTGTCGCGAAGATTAAAGCAGTTGATGTAAGGGATTGTTCGCCGCCGGATAATGAAGTCATATTCTGTAAATTTTTTCCTGGTGGCTGTGCGAAAATTTCCACTCCTCTGTCCCAAATTGATTGAGCGGGCTGTAACTTTAAGTGAGCTTCTCCTCCACCAAATAAACGCTGGAACAACTCATTAAATCTTGCGTCTATCCTTCTCATTGATGCTGTGAACTCGTTCTCAACTTTTGCGTCAATATTTTCAATCCATGTGCTTAATTCTTCTGCGGCATTATTCACGTCTTCAAGCTGTTCGGTGAGAAACTCTACGCGTGAAATCAACGATTTATCCTCAGACAAAGCCCCTAAGTTGTAATCGCCTAAAACTTTTAATTCTCGTTCGAGCCTTCTCATTGATGAACTCAACTCACGGAAATTATCAATCTGCCGGGCTTCATCTGGATCATAAGGGTATTTTTCGCCCCAAAGTTCTATAAGCTGATTAATTTCATTCTCAATCTGTAAAATTTTTGCCTCAAATTCCGAAACTTGATTATTCACCGAAGATATATTTGAATTTAACTTGTCAACTTTTGCACGTACAAACTCTAGCTTGCTTTTTACGTTCGCGGACTCATCTTTGTGCTTCTCGGCCTGTCTACGCAATTCAAGCTCCTCACGATAAGCCCTGACTTTTTCCCGGCCAAGCTCAGAAAGTTTTTTCCTGTGTTCGTCTTCAAGACTTTCACCTGAAGAAATTTCGCCTTGAGTTCTCTCGATATTGGCCGTAACAGTAATAAACTCATCATTTACACGTTTATAAAGCGCGGCGGTTACGTTCAATTTATCCTGCAAAAGCGTCAATTCCCGTTCAAGCGGCGAGATTACGTGTTCATAGCTTACTTCATGAGGATCCGGGAGTTCTGCAAGCGTAATTTCAAGTTCCTGTAAAATTCTGCCTGTTTCGTCAAAATCCTCTAAAAGTTTCTGGCTGTGAGCTTCTGAGTTCATATGTTCGGAGATTATCCGTTCAAGTTCACGAGTAGTTGATTTCAATTCCCTTTGTGCTGAATTAATTTCATCCCTGACGGCTTCAAGCTGATTAGAGACTTCCTCAAATTCGAGCCGTAAATTTTTCTCGCGTTCAAGACCGTCTTGAAGAGTTTCTTTGACTTCGTTAATGGAATTTCTCAAAGTTTCCAGCTGAGCATTAACCTCGTCGAATTTCTGTTTAGCAACGACGGCTCCGGCTCTTTGTCGTGAAACTCCTCCGCTGATTGCACCAGACGGCGCGAAAACTTCACCTTCAAGCGTGGCAATCGGAAAACGAACTCCCTCGCGCATTAATTTCCCGGCTGTATCATAATCTTCAACAATTAATAAATCTCCCATTAGGTGCGAAATTGCATTAATCCATTCATCTTTAACTGTGATTAAATCCATCGCCCAGCCCGTAACTTTTCCGCCTACGTTAATTCTCGTGTCAATATTTCGTGGTCTGCATCTTTCAAGCGCAAGATAAGTAACTCGGCCTGATTTCGTACGCTTGAGCATGTTAATTCCCTCTTGAGCTTCTTCAATCGTGTGAACAAGAAGATAATATTGACGTATTCCCAAATATGCCTCAATTGCTTCGGCAACATCAGATGATAAACATGAAAAAACATCTGCGGCGGCTTGGGGCTTGGATTGCAAAAGATTTTTCTTTGAGGCTTCGAGAATTAACCTGACGGGTTCGGGAAAAATTCCTGTTGAGTAAATATTCGTGCTGCTCAAACTGTTATATCTGTTTTCGAGCGTGTTTAATTCCTGCCTGATAGCCTTAACCTCTGAATTTTGCTTACGTGATGAGATGCTTAAACTCGTAAATTTTTCATCCAGAGCTTTTTTTCGTTCACTCAGCTTGTCAATAATTATCTGTTTTTCCTTTTGTTGAGCCTGCAATTTCTGGATTTCCTGCAGATTATTCTTTTCAGAAGTCCCAAGAGCGTTTATATCAGCCGCGAGCTTTGAACGTTTGAGCGTGAAATTTGCGATGTCCTCAAGAAGTTTTGTGCGTTTTGAGCTGTCCCGTTGAGCTTGAAGTTGAGCTTCCTGAAAAATTCTCTTGCGCTCGGAAAATTCTTCCTTCTTGACCCTGACTTCCTGAGATAAATTATTTTTTTCGTCCTGCGCTGTTCGGCGTTCTTCTGCGATTAATAATTTCTGAGCTTGAAGTTTAGCTAATTCGTCAACTAAAAACTTTCTTCGTTCCTGTATGCTGTGAACTTGACTTGCTGACTGGAAGGCTAAGCGATGAATTGAATTTTTGCGAGAATTTATCTCCTCAAGCTGTGATTTGTAATTTTCCTGAGAAACTCCTGAGGTCAATTTTTCCTCATAATATTTCAACGCGAGCCGCCAAAATCTTGAATATCTCCTCAATTTATCAAGCTCTGAGATTATATTATGCTTCTGAGCCTGCAAATCGCTTTCATTTCTCTCGTTTTCGGACCTCTTGAAAAGGTAATATTCACGTCTGATAATTTCGAGATTGTCAATAATTCCCTGAGCTTGCACGGCAATTTTCACGTCATCAGAAATTTCTGAGCGTCTTTGTTCGAGTTCAGCAATCAAAGTTTGAATACGCTGGGATTCTTCCTTATGTTCCGTTAAGCGTTTAAGCGTATCCTCGCGTTTTTCCCTGTAATGAGAGATTTTGAAGAGTTCATCAAGCTGTCTTCTTCGTTCACGGGGCCTTTGATGAATAGCCGCAGAGATTTCGCCCTGACCTATGAGCGCAAAACCTTCACCGTTGAGATTAAAGCGAGATTTGACAGCTTCCAGCTCTTGAAGGGTAATTTTTTTGCCGTCAAAAGTTAAGATTGAGCCTGTTTCATCTGAGTAAATCCGCTTGAGAGTTCCTTTGTCATCGTCGGAGCTTAATCGCAAAATTACTTCAGTGAGTTCGGCCTTATCGACACTTTTAGAGCCTTGAAAGAGTAAATCACTCTGCCTTGTAATTCTCAGTCCTGAAGCGGCACCTTCACCCAAAATCCATTTGAGAGCGTCGAGAATATTACTTTTTCCGCTTCCGTTTGGACCGACAATTGCTGTGAAATTCCGGCTGAACTCAAAATTATATTCTGCCCCTAAACTTTTGAAGCCCTTTAACTTTAACGACGTAATCATTTAACGAACTCTAAAATTTTCCTGAACGCGTCGGCCCTGTGAGAGATTTTATTTTTTACGTCTGAGCTGAGTTCTGCAAACGTGAGATTATAACCGTCCGGAATAAATACAGGGTCATAGCCGAAACCATTTTTCCCAAATTGATAGTGTGCGATTTCCCCTTTGCATTCTCCTTCACAAATCAGCGTAAATTTTCCCGGCACACACAAAGCCAGAGCCGCAACAAAACGAGCCTTCCTGTCAGTTTTCCCTTCAAGCTGAGATAATAACCATGAAACTTTATCTTTATCATTTCCCGGAATAATTCTCGCCGAGTATAAGCCTGGAGCGCCGTCTAGAGCATTAACTTCAAGCCCGCTGTCATCAGCTAAACACGGAAACCCTGACTTTTCAGCCCATGCACGAGCTTTTAACATTGAGTTTTCGGCGTAAGTTTTTCCCGTCTCGTCAACGATAAGCCTTGCAATTTCAGGAGCAAAAATTATCTCGTCAGCAAAGCCTTTAACGATATTTACGAACTCGTCATACTTGCCTTTGTTCGCTGTTGCTATGATTAATTTTTTCATAATTTTCTTTTGCGATTAACATGTTAAAAATTTTTCCAGCATAAAAATAGAACGTGTTATATTTTTACGTTCGTTTCGGCAATTTCCATACAGAGCTTAAATCGACAACTCCGCCGGATTTTGGAGCTTTCGAATCAATGAGAAATCTCACTTGTGATATTGGCGAGAAATTATCGCTTAGTGTTCGTACTATGCTGGTGAGCAATAACAAACTTTTTCGCTGACCCGCTTTTTCCAGAGCCGAAGCAAACTGCCCCGACATGTCAAGAAACGCTGTATCCGAATTTCTGAACACGTGAAGCAGCTTGATATTGTTAGCTCCTGAAATTCCGCTCAACGCAATTATTTCATTGACGGCATCCCTGATATTTTCTTCTGGAGTTCTTGCGAGAAAACTTTTGCGCGTCTCGTTAATATTATCATTCTGGACGTGATAAATGCTCAATGTAATTTGCTGTATTCCCTCTGAAGAGTTTAATCTTTGCTGAGTTATTTTTTCCTGTTCGGCCTCATTGTAATTATTCAAGTCCTCCTGATTTTCTATGCGATTATCGGGCTTCAAGAATAATTTTCTGTTCAGGAAGTTCATAACCCAAGAAGTCCCGACATAGCCAAGAACAAAGCATAGTAATAATACGCCTATCATCACGAGTATTCTGAACAATAACGGCGTGGGCTTGTTATCCTCGTAATCCGCTGGGATTGGCCGTTGTCGTTGCATTGGCCTTCTCTGTAATCTTTGTTGAGCCTGTTGAACCTGTCTTCGTCCTTGAACTGGCTGACGGGCTGAAACTCTTTCGCCTGATGCTGCACTTCGTGTTCGTCTTACTGGCGGCAATTTTTCTTCACTCCTTCTCTCTGCCTGCTCACTTCAGGTAATTTATGATGCCTTCAGCCATTGCGTTAGCGATTTGCTGTTGATAAGCTGAAGTTGTGAGTTTTTTTGCTTCCGTCGCGTTCGTAACAAAACCTGTCTCGATTAAGACTGCCGGCATTCCCGCACCTCTTAAAACGAAAAACGGAGCTTGAGCAACTCTTCTCATGGGTAAACCGTTTCTTGCTCCTGCGTTATAGAGAGAGGCCGCAAAATCTGTACTCTCGCTGATTTTATTATTTTGCTGCATGTCCCCCAAAATATGCAAGAGCATCTCGGTTCGCCTGTCAACGTTAGCTGTGTCCATTCCCTTGCCTTCGACGTATTCCCTGTTCTCAATTTTTGCCAGGTTCATAGCGTCTTTATCCGTCGGAAGAGCCATAATGTAAATCTCAAAGCCCGTCATTGACTTTTTGCTGGGCAGGGCGTTTACATGAATACTCACGAATAAATCAGCGTTGGCATCGTTAGCAATATCCGTACGTTCCTGAAGTTTTAGATAAACGTCATTATTTCGCGTCATGATGACATTATAGCCCCTAGCAAGCAAAACTTTTTCAAGCTCAAGGCCAATCCCTAAGTTTACGTTTTTCTCGGTTACGCCGTTTGCCGAAGCCCCGGGATCTTTTCCGCCGTGCCCAGGGTCTATGACTATAGTCTTGCGATTTTGCAAAGCTAATCTCTGTGCCGCTCCCGGACTTGTGGGAATTATTATCGTGTTCGGAAGCGTATTTACTGCCGGTGATTGACTTCTTGAATTATCTATAGTTATCGGCTCTGGTCTCGTCGTAGGAATTTGCACGGTTGGCGTTGAAGCTCGCGTGTTCTGTTCAGTCTTAGCAGGAATATTTACAGCAGGAGTTGAAGGCCGCGTGTGATAAGCCGGAGTCGGAGCGTTATTCACGGGTTTGTTCTCAGCAATCGTAATATTTTTCGGGAACGTGAAAGTAAATACGATCCTGTGAGGATTATCAAGCACAAACTTTTCTGCCTTCGTAATATCCTTCGGTGTAAATAAGATTTCAAGCCCCTTAGAGCTGCGCATAATCTCAGCACCAACATTTGAATACGGAACTTCTAAATTTTCTGGCCCGGACTCAAACAATGCGTGCAAAACTCCCTTTGACATGAAGACTTGAGGATCAGCATTTTCATTTGTCTCGAAGATTGCGCGGATTTTTTTCTGCGTCCCGTCTTGATAACTCCAACTCACGGATTTAATTATTCCGCTGTAACTTTCTGCTTTCTCCTTTTGATTTATTCCAGGCTTGAAAGTCTCAATCTTGGGCTGAACTTTCGACGACACTTTGACGCTTGAAGCTCTAAGCCGTGAGATTGCCGGAGTTTGTGAAACGTCAGGATTTTTTGCCGGGAGTTGCGAGACTTCGGGAGTTTGCATAGTTATTGCCGGAGTCTGCGAGACCTCAGGCGTTTTTGATGCGATTGCTGGAGCCTGTGTAACTTCGGGCGTTCTTGACCTAGCAGCTGGAACTTGTGAAGCATCCGGAGTTTTCGACATGACAGCAGGATTTTGCGGAGTTGTCGGAGTTCTTTGCGCTGTCTTTGGAGCTTGTGAGACTTCCGGAGTTTTCGCCGTAATCGTCGGAGCCTGTGAGACACTCGGCGTTTGTTGAACAGTTCGTTGTGCCGTCGTCGTTTTAGGTTCAGGCGTGTCAAATTTCCCGAAGTCAGTATCACTTTTAGCCGTCAAGCTCGCTCCGCCGGAGATCTTGTTGAAACGTAACTTGTTATTCTGGCCTGTTCCTGCTGAACTCTGGAATAAAGCAATCACGCTCGAAGCCTCAAGCCAGAATTTACCGTTCTGTTCAAAAGGAGCCGACGACAGCGCGACAATCGAAATTCCACGCCAGGCCGCCGCAGAATTGACAATTAATCTGAGTGTTGACTTCCCGTTCTTAAGCAACAACTCTTCGCCCGAACGAGAAGCCGAAAATCCTAATAGTTTTCCTACGTCCTCCACAGAAACGCAATAATTTCCGTCTTTATCCGAAGTCTGGACAGAGCCGATATTCTTGGAGCCTCTGTAGAGTACAGCATCAGCGTAAGCGCATGAACACAGCAATATAATCAATAACGAGAAGATTAACGCGGTGAAAAAAAACTTACGCATAAAAATTAATCGTTATCCTCTAAAATCTGGTCAAGCTCAAACAAGTTCTGAACGTCAAGCAGCAATATCAACCTGTCATCCGAAGGCTTCGCAACCCACAAAACATAACGCCTGTCAATCGATGATGATAACTTCGTCGCGGGCTCTAACTGTGCATCATAAATCGTCAAAACTTCACGCACTGAATTAACAATCATTCCGAACGTAACTTCATTAATCGCGATTACAACAATTCTTGCCTCGTCAGTCAGCGGGTAACCGTGCATTCCAATTTTCATGTGCATGTCGAAAACCGGAACAATCGTACCCCGAAGGTTGATTACGCCTCGAATATAAGCCGGAGCATTCGGAACTCTCGTAATGAACGAAGGAACACGGACAATTTCACGAACGAGATTAACATCAACGCCGAAGTTTTCACGTCCAAGAGTGAAGACGAGATTAATATGTTCCTCGCCTAATGCTTCAACGTCTAAGTCTCTGAAGTCTTGATTGATTTCTTTCTTGTTGGGATCTAATTTCTGGATTTCAGCCAAAAAAATTCTACCTCTTTTGCTGTAAAATTACCCCCCGCAAATATTTCATCACGGGAGGCACAATAAACATTTCCTGATATGAATTACTCTTCTGTAGCCAGCTCGGCGAGCTTAATAGCTCCCATAATTCCCTGATTTCCGTTCAGAGCAGCAGGCGTAATATAGCTGTTGACGTTGCGAAGTTCTTTCGTGTCAATGTAATTATTGAGATAATCAAGCGTATATTTTCTCACGAGCGGGAACAACTGAGACTGTCCCATAACTCCGCCGCCGAGAATAATTTTCTGAGGGCTGAGAATTAACGTAATCGCTGTGAGTGCCTGAGCAATATACTTCGCTTCAAGTTCCCAGACTTCCGGCATTTCCCGTAATTCCTGAGCGGGTTTGCCCCATCTTTCCTGAATTGCCGGGCCCGAAGCCATTCCTTCAAAGCAAGCTCCGTGTGTCGGGCAGTGTCCCTTGTACTCGTCGCCGGGAATTTTTGACATTATAATATGCCCTGCTTCCGGATGTAATTGACCGTGAATAGGATTGCCTCCGGAGATTGCGCCCATTCCAATACCCGTTCCGATTGTGATATAGACGGCATCAGTGAGGCCCTTTGCAGTTCCCCATGTTGCCTCGCCTAAAAGTGAGCCGTTAACGTCAGTATCAAATCCGATGGGAATATCACCGAGCGCGTCTTTCAACGTCTTAACGATGGGATAATTTCTCCATGCGATTTTGGGCGTGTTGAGAATATTTCCGTAAGTCTTTGAGCCTTCGCGAACATCAACAGGACCGAAGCAAGCTACACCGAGCGCAACAATCCTGTCTTCTTCCGGCAAATTCTCGTCAATCTTCGTCTTGAAATATTCTATGATCTGGGGCATTGTCTCTTCAGGTGTCGTCGTTGGGATCGTAGTCTGATCCAAGATTTGCCCGTTTTCATTGCCGACAGCACAAATCATCTTCGTGCCGCCCGCTTCTAAAGCTCCATATAACATTATCCGAATAACCTCCCAAAAAATCCCTTCGGCTTCTCAGCTTTCGCTTCAGCTTTAACTTCAGGCTTAGGCTCAGGCTTTGCTTCAGGCTTCGGGGATTGAGTTTTGTATTTCGACATATCTGCATTCCTGACGTTCCCGCGCAACGGCAAAATGCTCTTGGGATTAACGGAGAGTTCATCAACTCCCATTTTCAGGAATTCTTCCGTCAATGTCGGGTCAGCTCCGAGTTCTCCGCAAATTCCAACCCAAGTATTATGACGGTGGCCAGCTTCGATTGTCTCACGAATTAACCTTAAGACTGCGGGATGATGAGTGTTCGAGAACGGCTCAAGGCTCGCGCTCTGACGGTCAATTGCGCAGGTGTATTGCGTTAAGTCGTTTGTTCCGAGCGAGAAGAAATCGACCTCTTCAGCGAGTTCATCAGCACACAAAGCCGCCGCCGGTGTCTCAATCATGATACCAATCTGGTAATTGCCGACTTTTACGCCTTCAGCCTCAAGTTCAGCCTTGCACTCGTTGAGAATACCTTTGCACTTCTGGACTTCCCACAAGCTAATAATCATCGGGAACATTATACCAAGATTGCCGTATGCTGAAGCCCTGAGCAATGCGCGTAACTGTCTCTTGAAGAATGCCGGACGAGTCAAGCAAATTCGTACAGCTCTGAAGCCTAACGCCGGGTTTTCTTCCTTCTCAAGGTTCATATAATCGATTGTCTTATCGGCTCCGATGTCGCAAGTTCTGATGATTACCATTCTGGGGGCTAAGCCTTCAAGAACTTTCTTATAGGCCGCAAACTGTTCGTCTTCGGTCGGGTCAGTCTTGCTGTTAAGATAAACGAACTCCGAACGGAACAATCCGACACCTTCAGCGTCATTATCGATTACGGCGTTAATGTCCTTCGGGCCTCCGATATTCGCGTAAAGTTTAACATGCTGGCCGTCTTTCGTAACACTCGGCTGACCTTTAAGCTCTTGTAACTTCGCTTCCTTCTCTTTGTCTTCCTTCTGCTTTGCGCTGAGCTTGTCAATAATATCTTGGTCCGGCTCAATGTAAATGCAGGAGTTATAGCCGTCAAGGATTGCAAATTTCCCGTCCCAATCATCGGCGACATCATGACACTGGATTAACGTCGGCCAATTCATGCTTCGTGCTAAGATTGCTGTATGGCTGTTTGAGCTTCCCTGACGAGTTACGAGACCGAGCAATAACGACTTATCGAGCTTTACAGTTTCCGACGGAGCTAAATCCTCAGCAACGAGAATTGCCGGTTCAGTTCCCTGTAAATTGGCCGTGTCAGCACCGAAAAGGACATCGAGCATCGCATTTTTCAGGTCAATAACGTCCGCGCTTCTGGCCTTGAAGTATTCGTCCTCCATGTTAAGGAACATTGCGGCGGCGGCATCAAACCCATCACGAACGGCGTACTCTGCTGTATGTCCTTCTGCCATGAGCTCCTTGCAAGGGTCAATCAAAGTCTCTTCGTCGTCGAGCATCATAGCGTGAGCCTCAAAAATTCCGGCGGTGTCCTTGTGTCCGGCCTTCATTTCCTTATCGTAGAGCGCGTTCTGTTCAGCTTGAACTTTTTCACGGGCGGCATCGAAGCGTGCGATCTCGGCGGCAATGTCGCTCACAAGTTCTTCGCTAATCGTGTAAACGGGAGCTTTATAGACTTTAATTTTGCCTATTGCTATTCCATTTACGATTTTCGTACCCTTGAAGACTTCCATAATATTAGAAGTTCTCCTTCATGAATTTTTCGAGGGCAACGGCGCAGGCTTCTTCGTCTTCACCTTCGATTCGTACTGTAACTTCGTCGCCTTGCTTAATGCCCATTCCCATGAGCTTCATTAACGCCGTAGCTTTTGCGGACTTGTCGCCTTTGATGAAAGTTGCTGTGCTCTTGAAGTTCTTGGCCTCTTTGACGAGTAAACCGGCTGGACGAGCGTGAATACCTACTGGATCAGTGATGACATACTTGAATTCTTTCATGGTGCCTTCTACTTCCTTTCGCGTTTAATAATAATTTGCAAGAAAACGTTGTGTTGGTAATTCAGATTATAATACATATTTCATAATTTCGCGGGGTTAAAAATTTCTATCATGTGATAATACGAACGAATAAATAATTTCTTCACTCGCCATAAAATTTTACTCACTAACTTAACTACTTACCGAGCGCAAGAAAAATTCACCAATCACGTAACTTGTCATCATATTTACCAATTAATAAATCACACAACAATTACCCGCCCAGTGCTGCAAGAAAAATTTAATCGCCAACTTCAATAAGTATCACAGGTTCATAAATTACTCCTTTGTTCAGCCATGACGATACAATTATCGATTTATTATCAGGAACTCGTTCTATTAATTCGCCGTCTTCATCATAAAATTCTGCAATCTCATCATCGCTTGAAGGACTTGACGAGTTAGCACGCCAGATTAATTTTGACTTGGCCGGGATGTCATCGCTTAGGATAATATCAAAGTCATACTGCCCGCTTTCATCAACGGAGACTATTCCGAGTTCAAACGCTGGGATATAAATTGCTGATGAAGTTTTCTCATTCTTGAAGGAGTGATTTATCTCGTTGCTTGCAAAAATATTTTCGGATTGCTGAGAAATTTTCGCGTTATCGGAGTTAAGTTTTATCGTAAAAGTTTTTGAGACACTCCCGGCTGAATTTGATACTTTTGTTTTAACCTTATAATTTCCCTTTTTCTTTGTTGAAGGATTGCCGTGTATCAAATTATTCTTAAACTTCAGGCCCTTGATAGTATTTGAATTACTCCATGATAATGACCAGACTAAAGGATCGTTTGCTTCACCGCCTGAGGCTTTAATTTTCGCTGAATATTTTTCTCCTGTCGAAGCATTCGGAAGTTTCTTAGTTGTGAATTGAGGTTTAACATTCTTAATTGCAAGTGTAAAATTTTTCGTGAATGAGCCGTAAGAATTTGAGGCTTTAATAATCACATTAAATGTCCCGACTTGTTCAGGAACGCCAATAATTTCTGCTGTTTTCTGTGATGCTTGATAGGAAATTGCGAGACCTTCAGGAAGTCCTTGAACTGTCCAAGATAACGGGGTAGACATTGAGGC
>JAFTCP010000108.1 GCA_017454625.1 Synergistaceae bacterium | reverse complement strand
GTGGGCGGGTGGGAGCATATGAAAGACTTTCCCGACGTAGTCGGGACACAAGCGAAAATAATTACGGGCAATACATTAACCAGAAAAATCACGGTCGATGTCCAACGAGATTGATTAAGCTCAATGTGAAGCTGGGAATATCGCAATCAATACACAAACAGCAAAATCACAGATGGGATCCCGCAGAAACGATTACGGTCAATATGAAACTGGAAAGTCGCAATCGATTACTTGCCGGGCTTTCCAAGCAGCTTGAACATATTAGCTTTGTAGAACTCAACTCCGGGCTGATTGAACGGGTTAATCCCGCTGATATATCCGCTTACTCCGCATGCAAACTCGAAGAAATAGAACAGTTCGCCTAAAGATTTTTCGTCCTGAGCAGGAATATTCACGATTAAGTTCGGAACTCCACCGTCAACATGAGCCGCAATCGTTCCTTTCATCGCGCATTGATTGACCCAGCTCATATTTTTACCGGCTAAGTAATTCAAACCGTCGAGATCGTTATCCTGAGCCTGAAGCTGGAAGTCTTTGCGTGCATTCTCAATGTTCATGACCGTCTCAAACATAATTCTTGAGCCGTCCTGAATGAATTGGCCCATTGAGTGCAAATCCGTCGTCAAATCAACGCTTGCAGGGAAAATTCCGCGCTGGTCTTTTCCTTCACTCTCGCCGTAAAGCTGTTTCCACCATTCCGAAATATAATGCATCGAAGGCTCATAGTTCGCTAAAATCTCAATCATTTTTCCCTTACGATGTAAAATATTTCTTAATGCCGCATACTGCAACGCCGGGTTCTCTTCAAACGGCTTATTCAACGCAACTTCACGTCCTGCCGCCGCTCCTGCCATCAAAGCGTCAATATCCGCACCACTCACAGCAATAGGAAGAAGTCCGACCGCCGTCAACACAGAAAATCTTCCGCCGATGTCATCAGGAATTACGAAACATTCATAACCTTCTGTGTCTGCTAAAGTCTTTAAGGCTCCGCGTGCTTTGTCCGTCGTCGCGTAAATTCTTTTAGCCGCTTCCTTCTGGCCGTATTTCTTTATAAGCAAATCACGGAAAACTCTGAAGGCTATTGCTGTCTCGGTCGTCGTTCCTGACTTGGAGATTACGTTAATCGAGAAATCTTTACCTTCGAGCAAGTCAATTACATCCTGAATATACGTGCTGTTCATCGAGTTGCCGATGTAATAAATTCTCGGTGTCTTGCGAACTTCCGGAGTCATCTCGTTATAGAAGCCATGACGTAAGAACTCAGCAGCTGCCCTTGCGCCTAAGTATGAACCGCCAATTCCAGCGACGAGTAAAACATCTGAATCACTCTGAATTTTTTTCGCGGCAACTTTGATGCGATTGAACTCTTCCTTGTCATAGTTCACCGGTAAATCAATCCAGCCGAGAAAGTCATTGCCTTCACCTTTCCGGGATTTAAGACGTTCGGCGGCGTTGAGGGTGATCGCTTTCATGCTCTCGATCTCATGCTCACGTACGAACTTCATAGCATTGGAATAGTCGAAGCCTGTCATGAATAAAACCTCCTGCTAAAATTTTATGGGAATGAACATATTATAGAATACTTTTACGGAATTTATCATGATAAACTCTCGCAGAACTCCTGCATTTTGTCCATCGATTGCATTAATGTCTCCATCGATTGAGTACATGCAATTCTGATATATCCCTCTCCGGTTTGGCCGAATGCACTTCCGGGAATTACGGCAACTTTAGAATTATTGAGAAGCTGCCACGTAAACTCTTCACTCGTTAAGCCGGTGCCTGAAATATTTGGGAACAAATAAAACGCTCCTTCTGCTG
>JAFTCP010000107.1 GCA_017454625.1 Synergistaceae bacterium | reverse complement strand
TGATATTTACGAATGCCCGGAGTGCGGGAAAGTTGAGCTTTACGGAGCCGAGAGCGACATGGTAACTTGTCCGAAATGCGGAAGCGTTCACAGCGCGAAGGAGAAATGTGCGATTTGTGCGATGAATGCGGCTATTGACGAAGCTACCGGCAAATAAGATAAATAATAATCCCCCAGCGTGAAAGTTGGGGGAAAATTTTTTACTCCTTCACGAACTCAAAAAGTCCGTCAAAACCAGCGCTGTAACTAATGCCAGTGTTCATTTCATGAAACTCTTGAAGACTTATGCGCTCAAAATATCCTTTAGAACTTATCAGTGAAAATTCGGCGAGTTTTAACTCGTTCAGTGTCTCAATTACGAGTTCAGGCTTAAAAATTCTGTGAGCATTGAAAGCAACTCCGCTTTGTTCTCCGACAGGCACGGCAATATAAAGATGTCCGCCTTTCGCTAAAACCCTCTGCATCGACTTTAGCGCTTTAAAGCAGGCCTCAGGGTCAACAGGATCTCCGTAACGTCCAAGCCCGAAATGTTCAGGAGCACACAAAGACGACAGCGAGATTATCGAGTTATCAGCAATCCCATCAAGATTTAGGCATACTAGCTTGCTCGATTATGTATTAGCCAAAATATATTACACTACAACTGTATCTATTAAGGTTTCAGAATATCATCCTGTTTTACGTGTCGTCTTTGTGCTTCGGTTGACAGAAGAATTAAGATGCATAAAGCCCCTCCCCATTTCAGCGAACGCGAGAGTACATCATCAAGAGGGTATTTATTATAGGCGAGATAAGCACACATCAGAGCGATTGTTATGCAGAAAGTTTCAGCGAAAATATATCCGTAATAAGCGATAAAACCGTATTTATCAATGTAATTATGAACTTGTTTTGCCCAGTCAGCTTGATTTTTCGTTAATTCGCCGCTATTAATGTCCTCCGCAATTTCTCGTGCCGTGTTAATCACTGCTGGGATTGTCCTTCCGCGATAATAATTTTTTATCCCGCTAATATCAATTCCCATGTTAATTTTGTTGAAGGCCGCCGCCGAAGAAAACGAGTATCCAGCAATCCACCAGAACGGAAAAGTCCCGTCATAGCCCAAAACTTTTTGAACTATGCAGACCAAAGCCGCCGACGTTAAGACATAAGCACCTGATTTCTTGTTCATGTTCACGAGGAAAGCTCCGGCCAATCCAAGCAAAGCGCTCAAGATAATTAATCCCGCAATATACACGTCTAAACTCTTCACATTGTCGACGAAAACAGCCTCATTCAGAAATTTATACGAAGCGTAAAAGTTATGAAGGCTCGTAACTAAACTTAATCCAAATCCAAATATAATATGATTACGCATGAGAGAATACACCCCTTTTTTGCAAGATGACGTAATGATATAACATGCAAAGATATTTGACAAAAATAAAAGTTGCCTGTAAAATTTGCGCTCGTTTAGAAAATTTGAAATTTACTAAATATTTTGAAGGTGTTAAATATGATCGATGAGAAAACTGGAAGAAGAAGATCCAACAATTTAATTCTCGACACTGCTTTGAGAGATTTTTACGATGCCGCAGATGATATGCATTTGAGCGAAGGGCTTATTCAGATTTTGAGTTATCCTGAGCGAAGAGTTGACGTTTCTGTTCCTGTTGAGATGGACGATGGAAGTGTAAAAGTATTTCAGGGCTTCAGAGTTCAGCATTCTACAGCGTTAGGGCCGTCAAAAGGCGGTATTCGTTACGCGCTTGATGTAACTGGTCAGGAGTGTGAAGGTCTCGCAATGTTAATGACGTGGAAATGTTCACTCGCTGGAATTCCTTACGGCGGAGGCAAAGGCGGAATTTGCTGCGATCCTACGCACATGTCGCGCAAAGAGAAAGAGAGAATGTCAAGAACTTTCGGCGCTCGTATCGCTCCTATCATTGGCCGATGGTCAGACGTTCCTGCTCCTGATATGTACACGGGCGGTCAAGAGATGGTCTGGATCATGGATACGATTTGCAAGATGCTCGGACACTTTGAACCGGCTATGTTAACGGGTAAGCCGATTGATTACTGGGGAGCGCCGGGACGAACCGAAGCAACAGGACGAGGATTAGCGGCTTGCGTCTTCGAGATGCTGAGGCTTAAGGGAATTGACCCGTCGAAACTTAAAGCGGCAGTTCAGGGTTTTGGTAACGTCGGAAGCTATGCGGCAAAAATTCTCGGTGAAGCCGGAGTGAAAATCGTAGCAATCAGCGACACAACCGGAGCTTATTACAACCCGAACGGAATTAACATTGATAAAGCGTTTGAGTATATGAACACGAACCCGGGACAGCGCGGAAGAAAGTTAACGGGCTTCGAGAAAGAGAATTGCGAGAAAATTCCGGGCGAAGATATTATAGGGCTTGACTGCGATTTATTCGTTCCTTGCGCGGCTCAGGGAGTTTTGAACGAGGACACAGCAGGAAAAGTTAAAGCGAAATACATCTTTGAAGGTGCAAACAGCCCCACAACTCCGGAAGCCGAGAAAATTCTCAACGATAAAGGCGTAATCGTTGTTCCTGACTTCTTAGCGAACGCTGGCGGTGTTGTCGGATCCTATTTTGAGTGGGCGCAGAACTTACAGGGCTTCACCTGGACCGAAGAAGACTACAACAAGCGTTTAGTTTCACTCATGACCGAGAACTTCGGCAAAGTCTGGGCTTACGCACAGGCCAAGAAAACGACGATGAGACGTTCAGCATACATCGCGGCGATTAAGAGAGTTACGGATATTGTTGAACTTCGCGGAGTTTATCTGTAAATCTTGGCATAATATATTTTCCCCCGCTCTCACACAAGGGCAGGGGAATTTTTTTGCTCGCTAAATTTCTCCGTTGAAGACTTCCACAGCCGGGCCGGTCATGAAACAGCGATTGTCATCATCAACACGAATTTGCAAGTCTCCTCCTCGAAGATGCACAAGGACTTCACGATCTAATTTCCCTGCAATAACTCCGGCAAAAGCTGATGCCGTCGCTCCGGTTCCGCAAGCTAAGGTTTCGCCTGAGCCTCGTTCATAAACACGCATATCAATCTCATCACGCGCGATTACCCTGATAAATTCCGTGTTCACTCGTCTGGGAAATCTCGGATGCGTCTCGAACTTTACGCCTTCATTCGCAAATTTACTCTCCGGCCAAGTCATTATGCCCTCAAGTTCGGGGTTATCGTCGAGGAAATACACAGCGTGATCATTGCCAACGTCAACGCCGATAAATTTTAAGCTCATTCCGTCAACGTTGATATTCTCCGGAAGTTCTCCGTCAAGTTTCGCAATTCCCATATCGACACAGGCCGCTTCAACTTTCCCGTTTACGACTTCAAGCGAAATTCTCTTTACACCTGAGGGCGTATCGATTAAGGCGTAATCTCTTGTTGCTGGGATTAAGCCCTTATCGTAGACGTATTTAGCGACACAGCGGATGCCGTTTCCGCACATTGAGCCTTTGGAGCCGTCGGCGTTGTATAACTGCATGAAAGCGTCGCCATTCTCGGTTGGCAAAATCAAGATTAATCCGTCGGAGCCGATGCCAAAATGACGGTCTGAGATTTTGCGGGCTAATTCTTCGGGCTCGTAGACATTTTCGGTGAAACAGTTGACGTAAATATAATCATTGCCACAGCCGTGCATCTTCGTGAATTTCATTAAATATCCTTCTCCTTTTGTGAATTTACGAGAAGATTTTACACCTTAACGGAAATCGTAAAGTTCTTGATGAGGCTTAAACCTAAAGTCAGCTATATCTACTATACCATAAAGAATAATTATCGCGTCGAAATCTTCCGATTTAATGTAACTTCTTAGACTGCCATTGAAATAACGTAAATCAATTTCGTCTACTCTATTAATCCCGAGTGCTAAAAATGGAGTGAAGGCCTTTGCAAAAGAATCTTTTATTACAAGTATGTGTTTATTATTAGTTTCGAGCATATTAGTGAACTTAATTATCGGAAAATCACCGCCGCTGTAAGTATAATAAGGGCTTAAATTGTAATAATCCTTGTGTTCAATTTCCTTCATAAAATATATGATGTCAAAACTCCCTGTTTTATTCATTTCAAGGCTGGGAACTGTAAAATTTAGCGATGTCTTATATTTGGGATAAAATAAACTAATATCATCCGGTTTACTTCTAGCAAGTGTTAATTTTTTCCCTTGAGAGCCTAAGAACCATTCAGGATAAATCACTTTTTCAAAATTTTCAGGATTAAGGATTTCAGGCTTAACATCCCATCCGTAATTATCGCGCAAAAACTCAAGAATATGTTTAGCCGCCCATAATCCGGTTTCTGGCTTCCAGTGATGATCTGTTTTAAAAAACGCTTCATGATGGTTCATGCCTTCATCATGTAAAATTTTTCGTAAATCATAATAGTTTATATGTTTTTCTTCAAGTCCACGTAAAAAGCGGTCGGCGTTATGATTTGAGAAATCCAGGATGCCAGAGATACTTTTGTCCTCATAGATACATGTTTTTGAAGGTGCGGCTACGTATAAAAATTTTATTTCTTTCTCGCTGCAAAATTTAGCAAATTCTACTGTGGATTTTACTTTATCTGAAACATCTACGCTTCCAGTAAAGCCTAATAAATAGCCGTTATCTTGTTTTTCGACTGGATTATATTCTAAAAGCGGTGTCATATTCCAATGTATTAAATCTTCGTATCTCCTGGCCGCTTCTATAAAATTATAACGATAAGGAATACCTTCTTCAGTAAATTGATTGATTTTACTCTTAAAGAATGAAAATTTTGCAAGAATTTGAGATTTTTTTTCTGGTTCTGAAATTTCTTCTGCAATTTTTTCTTCAACTTCTTCTTCAAAGGGGTACAATAATCTCCAGCCGAAATATTTATTATATTCTCGAGTCATTCCCCTGTTTGATATCAGCCAAAGCGCAAAAAACATGAATGTTATTGTAATGCTTAGAAAAAGTATTACGTAAAATTTCTTTGTCTTCATGGTTAATTCACCTCATAATTTTATGTATAAATGCATAATGACTTGAACATAAGAATTTAATAGATAATAGCTTCGCTCAAAAATTAAAATATATAAACGGGTTATAGCTTGAGCCGATTACTTCCAAAACTCCCAGTACAAACACAAAGCACAGCCACAAACTTTCAAGCCATTCATGCCGACGTAAAAAACTCGCAACAACCGGAAAAATCCCAATTAACGCGAAAATTAACACAGTCCATGTTCCCTTGATATACTCAATAAATCCTGTGTCAATAAATTTATTCCCATTAAGCCCGAACATCGAGGCGATAAAGTTTATTCCTGACGTAACACTCTCAGACCTGAAAATTACCCAGCAGAGAATTACAGCAAGCATCGTGAAAAAATGACCGAGCTTAATTCCAGTCTCACGCTCAAAAACTAACAGCACGAAATAAATCATTCCCCACAAAATAAACGTCCAGTTCGCTCCGTGCCAAATTCCAGTTAATAGCCAGACGGTAAAGATATTCACAAGCCATCTTGATTTACTAACTCGGCTTCCTCCTAATGGAATATAAACGTAATCCCTGAACCACGTAGAAAGCGAGATATGCCATCTATGCCAAAAATCTGAGACGCTCGAGGCAATATACGGGTAATTAAAATTTTCGCTGAAATGAAACCCGAACATTAAGCCAAGCCCAATTGCCATGTCGGAATAACCAGAGAAGTCAAAATATATCTGAAGCGTATAGCTCAAAGCTCCAAGCCAGGACATTAACACAGAAGGATTGATGATGTAGCCAAATACGTTATCAGCAACTTGACCTACGAAATTAGCCAGCAAAACTTTCTTGCCGAGACCGTAAATAAATCGCCGCGTTCCTTCTGCAAAATCATCAAAGTTCTCATGTCTTTGCGTAATCTCATCAGCAACCTCGTTATATCTCACAATCGGCCCGGCTATCAACTGAGGGAAGAACGAAATGTATAATGCCGTATAAAGCGGGTTTTTTTGAGGCTTAGCGTTCCCGTAATAGACATCGAAGACGTAACTCATCATCTGGAACGTGAAGAATGAAATCCCAATCGGCAGCGCAATATTAACCCTGTAAATCTCATGCCCGGCCAATAACGCGAGATTTTCAAGCACAAACGAAGCATACTTGAACACTCCCAGCAAAAGAACGTCAAGACTTATCGCGAGGACTAACCAGAATTTTTTGTGCGACGCTCCCGACATTATGAGAGTTATGAACCAGTTCACGAAGATTGAAGCCAGCATGATGAACACGAAGACAGGCTCACCCCAAGCGTAAAAAGCCAGGCTCGCGAGCAAAAGAAGGTAATTGCGGACTGAACGGCTCTTGACGAGATAATAGACGATTAATAACGCAGGAAGAAACAGAAAGAGAAATACTCCGGACGAGAAGACCATTACGCAATTTCCTCCCGCCAAAGCGACGAATATATTTTGTTGTTAGTGTTGGGAAAAAAAGTTAAAACATTAGGACAGACGACAGACGACAGACGACAGACGACAGACGACAGACGACAGACGACAGACGACAGACGACAGACGATTTTACTGACTTTCATTGATGATGTCAAGCCCTTTCTTTGAGATTTATTTTTTCGTGTAAATGATAGCACATAAAGTTTTTGACCGATTAATTTTGCGGAAGTTTGGAGTAATCTACATATAAAATTGAAGAAATTATAATTTTCTGATAATCTTACGGAAAATTTTACGCAGGAGGGAAAACTTTATCATGTATGAAATCGTATTAATCCGTCATGGCGAATCAGCTTGGAACAAAGAGAACAGATTTACCGGCTGGACTGATGTTCCGCTTTCTGAGAAGGGAATTGAAGAGGCTCGTTCAGCGGGCAAGCTCTTAAAGGCAGAAGGTTTTGCGTTCGATTATGCGTTTACGTCGGTTCTGAAAAGGGCAATCAAAACTTTGTGGCTCGTTCTCGAAGAAATGGACAGAATGTGGATACCTGTTCAGCATTCATGGAAGCTCAACGAGAGACATTACGGAGCTCTGCAGGGCCTCAACAAAGCCGACACAGCCGCGAAATATGGAGACGCTCAAGTTAAGATTTGGCGAAGAAGCTACGATATTCAGCCGCCAGTCCTCACGAAGGAAGACGAGAGATATCCGGGCCATGATCCGAGATATACGGGCTTAACCGAAGCAGAACTCCCATTAACCGAATGCCTTGCTGATACAGTCGCTCGCGTCGTTCCGTTCTGGAAAGAGAGCATTGTTCCGGCGATTAAGTCAGGGAAGAAAATTATCATCGCCGCTCACGGAAATTCATTAAGGGCGCTCGTGAAGTATCTTGATAACATCTCCGAGAAAGATATTCTTGAGCTTAACATTCCGACCGGAGTCCCGCTGGTTTACGAACTCAACGAGGACTTAACGCCAAAATCACACCGTTATCTTGGGGACGCTGAGGCAATCGCGAAAGCTCAAGCGGCAGTTGCATCACAAGGAAAAGCAAAGTAACAGAAAGAAGGAATTATCATCATGCATTTTTCAGACAGAATACAGGCTTTGAAGATCTCACCAATCCGCCGGCTTATTCCATATGCGGACGCGGCAAAAGCTCAGGGCAAGAAAGTTTATCATCTTAATATTGGTCAGCCTGACATTAAGACACCGCAGGGGTATTTTGACGCAATTCATAAATTCACGACTGACACGATAGCATATCAGCCTTCGCAGGGAATTTTGCCGTTACGTGAGGCCATCGCGAATTATTATCAGGGATTTGGCGTACCTTTTGAGCCTGATGATATTTACGTAACTTGCGGAGGAAGTGAAGCGTTATCGTTTGCCGTGAATATTCTTTGCGATCCCGGCGATGAGCTTTTAGTTCCTGAACCGTTTTACGCGAATTACAACACTTTCACGCGTTTGTCGCTGGCTAAAATCGTTCCAATTCCGACGAAAGCAGAAACGGGATTTCATCTGCCTCCTGAGGAAGTCGTCGAGAGCTTAATTACTCCGAGAACTCGCGCATTCTGGGTATCGCATCCGTGCAACCCGACCGGAGTTTTCTACACGCCCGACGAAGTTCACATGCTTTGCAGATTGGCCAAGAAACATGATTTATTCGTGATTGCTGATGAAGCATATAGAGAGTTCGTTTATGAAGCCGGAGAATACATGAGCTTTGGACAGGTTGAAGATGCTCACGACCGAGTAATTATGATTGATTCGGTGTCGAAACGTTACAGCGTTTGCGGAGCGAGAATAGGCTGGATTGCGATTAAGAATAAGGAGTTTAACGCTCAAGTCATGAAACTTTGTCAGGGGCGTTTAAGCGTCTCGGAAATCGAGCAAATCGGAGTTACGGAGCTTTACAGGACTACGCCGAAGAGTTATTTGCAGGAAGTCAACAAGGAATACAAGATGCGTCGTGATGTTCTTTACAAGGGCTTGAAGGCTATTGACGGAGCTGTTTGTCATGAACCAAAGGGAGCGTTTTACACGATGGTGAAGTTCCCGATTGACAGTTCGGAGAAATTCATAATCTGGATGCTTCAGAACTTCGACATTAACGGCGAGACTACGATGGCGGCACCAGGCAACGGATTTTACGCTGACCCGAATAAGGGGCTTGACGAGATGAGAATTGCTTACGTCTTGAAGAAAGAAGACTTAGAGAAGGCGTTAAACATTCTCAAACACGCGATTGAAGCGTATCCCGGAAGACTTGCGATTAAAGCGTAAAAAGTTTTATCCCCGTCTTAAGTTTTGGGCGGGGAAATTTCATTAATTTAGGAGGTTGACAAAATTGCAAAATTGTGCCTATAACAGTTCGCAGTTCGCAGTTCGCAGTTCGCAGTAGCTTAATCTGTCAAAAATTTCCGTCAATAATTAATATGAGGTGGCCGCTATGTCGTTGAAGTCGGTCATCAAAAAATTTTTCATAAATCCCCGTCAGTTACTGCAAAGTACGAAACATCCTTTGAAGATGAAACGTTTTTTTCGTGATATGAGAGCCTACAACAAGAACAATAAACGCCCGGAATTTCATGCATCATTACGTAATATGTGGCCTTGTCTTAATGAATGGGACGCTCCAGCCGGTTCATTGGGGGTGTATTTCTATCAGGATTTATGGGCCGCGAAGAAAATTTTTCAGGTTAAGCCGTCGGAACACTTTGATATTGGCTCGCGGGTTGACGGGTTAAATTTCATTCAGGCCGACGCTACAAATCTTGATAACACTTGTTCACAATAATGAAAATAAATGCCGAAAGTCTCGCTAAAAATGTTTCAGAAGGAACGAAGATATGATATTCACTCCCGGTCAATTTTTAAAAGTATGTTTCACGAGATAATATTATGCTAAAATCTTTGCAAAATTTTTCGTCAGGAGTAAATTTCCCATGTCAGAAGAAGTAAAAATAAACACTGAGGCATTAGAAAAGTTAAAGTATGACATTGAATGCAAGACCGGCTTTCGTTTCGTGAAAGTTGAAGAGGGAATTGCTGTTAGTGAGCTTGAACTTCAAGAGGAACATTTTAACCCTTACGGAGTTCCATACGGCGGAGTTCTCTTCACGATGGCCGACGACACTGCGGGAGTTGCTTTCATCAGTGCTGGAGGCTATGGAGTAACTGTTAATGCTCATGTTGATTACTTGCGAGGCTCACGCGACGGAGTGAAGCTGATTTGTACGGCGAAAGTTCGCAAGGCCGGCCGGAGAATATTTTACATTGACGCTGACATTGTGAACGAAAAGGGACTTGATTTATGCCGGTTCAAGTTCGTGTTTATTAATCTGGAATCATGATAATTTGTGCGGCTGAAAATCTCAACATTAATATTAGGGGCGGGATATTTTTTTCTCGCCTCGTAATCTCAAAAAATTTTAAGACTTCATCATTGCCTGCTGTAGCCTGGACTATCTACAGCTGAAAACTTTACTTTTCAGTCATGATTTATGTCTGAATTTCTTCATCAAGGCTCTTGCGATTTTTATTAACCCCCTGCAGTGTAAAAACTCAGTTAATAATACCAGCTTACGCCTAATCGCAAATTTCTTAATTGTTTGCGCAAAATTTTCATACCCTGAACTTTTTTGAGCAGCAATCCTATCTCTGTGGAAAAGCATAAATATTTTATCCGTAACGGCTTCTTCTGAAGATGTCCAATGAAGGTTCATTTTATCTAAAATATCTCGCTGCTGAGCTTCAGGGAATAAGCTGAGATATTCGTTCACCCCCCCCTAGATACGTATTTATACTTAAGAATACTATAGTTATGTTCGAGGCATAAATAAGCAAAAAATAGATAATACTCGAAGCAGCACCACTCATTAAGAATTTTATTTTTGTCGAACAGGTCAAGCCACGCAAAAAATCCCGGCAAGTATGAACAGTTATAAACTTGAAGCTCATTGAACCCAAAATTATATTTATAGTTTTCAGTTTCCTTTTTCAGTTTAACATTATTGTATAGGCCCATTGTAAGATAACACGAGCGCATAACGAAGAAACCGTCAGGAGAAATATTTGATGCAAGCATTGACCTCTTATTCCAAATCTCTGAAGCTAATTCTCCGAAATCACATTTTTTCACGAATTTGCTCTCACTGTCGATAAGAATAATATAATCATAAGAGTTCATTAACTGTTTTAGTCCAAACAACTTTTTAGTTACTGCTTTTGACGAATATTTATCGAGTTCAGCGGGGAGCATAAGATAATTTATGTTGCTCAAGCCTAATTCATTCTCGGCTCTGTCTGCAAACTTTTTTCTGTGAGCTTCTGTCGTAAAGATAAAATATATTTCCTCAGTTATTTCTAAATCACGTTTGCTTCTCAAAAGATCAATAGCAAAATCAAAGTGATTTCTCATATCGTAAAGCGGACATACGAAAACAGTTTTATACATGGACTACGACACCTCGTTTGGATAAATACAGCTTTAATTAATTATACAAAATTTGCGAGAAATCTTATACGTGAAGCATTAACAAAAGGGGAAGCAAATATTTCACAACTTCCCCGCTGAAAATTTTTATGCTAAGGCGTTCTCGATGTCGGCTTCATTATTGACTGCAAAAGTTTTCTCGACAGTTCCAGTTTTAAGCTCGACAATTGCCGGAAGTTTTCCTGTTAAAGATAATTTTTCAGTCATTCGTGCGTTTTTGTAGCCGTCAATCACAGGAACATTCACGCCCTTATCCTTCGCGATTTCCTCTACGGAGCTTGAGAGTTTCACTTGAGCTTCGTCGATACTTGAGAAGAAAAACGCCTTGACCTCCTCAGGCTCAAGCAATGTCGAACGTAAATGCAACTGCTCGTTGATGTATGAAGAAGCCGCCATTGCCGCAACAGCTCCGTCCGAAGCCGCCGTAATTACCTGACGCAAAAACTTACTCCGAACATCTCCGGCCGCAAAAATTCCCTCGATAGAAGTTTCCATCTTGTCATTCGTGATAATCCAGCCGCCCTTTTCAGCTTTAACGAGGCCGCGCACGCATTCATCATCCGGCTCCTGACCTACGAACATGAATACGCCAGCAACAGGAAGATTAGATTTTTCGCCTGTCTTGACATTCTTAATCACGATATTTTCGACCATTCCGATGCCTTCGATTTTTTCGACTACGGAATTATAGACGGGTTCAATTTTGGGATTGGCCAGAGCTTGAGCGATTGCTGAACGGTCAGCCCTGAACTCATCACGTCGATGAATGATGTAAACTTTCGATGCAAATTTTGTGAGATAAACAGCTTCTTCAACCGCCGTATTTCCTCCACCGACAACAGCAATTTCGTAATCCGTAAAAAATGCGCCGTCGCATACAGCACAGAAACTTACGCCCTGCCCGATGTGTTCAGCTTCTCCCTCACAGCCTAAGCGTCGGAAGTGTGCTCCTGTCGCTACGATTATCGCTTCGGCTTCGATCTCGTTTACATTGCCGCTCTTTTTGGTGATGATAATTTTCTTGCCGTCTCGTAATTCAACTTTGCTGTTCTCAATCATTCGTATCTCGGTGTCGAATTTCAGCGCGTGAGATTTCAACATGTCGCCGAGTTCCGAGCCTGTCGCGTGAGAAATTCCCGGATAATTTTCGACTTCATCAGTATTATTAATCTGACCTCCTGCCGCTCCCTTTTCGAGAACAAGAACGTCAAGCCCCGCACGTTTTCCGTAAATTGCTGCGGACATTCCTGCTGGGCCCGCTCCGATTATGACTAGCTCGCGTTTTTCCATGAGTGTAAATTTCCTCCTGATGATAAAATTTTTGTCTTGTTGCTATTATATTATGTGAAAGTTTACTTGAGAGGAGATTATGAAAGTGGCAGTAATAGAAATTACGAAAGAAAATTTTGATAACGAGTTCAAGAATTCCCCGATACCCGCAGTCCTTGACTTTTGGGGGCCTAAATGCGGCTCTTGCATGGCGTTAATGCCTAAATATCATGAGCTTGCTGATAATCCGAAGTATGAAGGTAAAGTTAAATTCTGTTCGGTTGATACGTCAACAAATCGAAGAGTTTCAATGATGGTTCGTCC
>JAFTCP010000106.1 GCA_017454625.1 Synergistaceae bacterium | reverse complement strand
GGAATATCGACAACTTTGCTAACTTCGATTGCGTCGTAATTGTCATACTTGGGATATTTGCTTGGGTCTTCGTAATAGCTTCTGAAGAGTACGAGTGTCTCAGTGTGCCAGCCGTGATCCATGTTCGTGAACCAGCGAACTCCTTTAACGCGTATAAATTTTCTGTCTGTCTCGTCGTCAACTCCGCATCCGGCGGCTTCGAGCGGGTAATTATCAGGGACAAAAAATTTTCGGTCTCCGCTGTGAATTGTCAAGCCCAGCCACATTTTATTTTGCATAAATAACGGGAAAGCTTCCTTGTAAGTTATGGCGTTTATGTTGCCGAGAACGAGAAACTTCTTGTTATATTTCACGAGAAGAGCTATGAACTCGCGCAAAAGTGAATGAGGGGGATTAGTTACGACAATGTCAGCTTCTTTCAGGAGTTCAATGCATTCCGGGCTTCTAAAATCGCCGTCGCCTTTGAGTATTCGCAATCTGCCTCCTACGTTGTGTTTCAGGATATATTCGATGTCGAGTAAATCTCTGCGTCCGTCTCCGTTGAAGTCTTCAAGTGAGGTAATTTCCGCGCAATAGGGTTTACGTTTGGGAGCCGGCGTGTCCTCGTCGAATAAAGAGAGTTGCTGTTGAGCGATGGGGCTTCCGGCGTAACATGTTGCGATTAACTTTTTGAGGCCCAATGAGTTAAAACTTGACGCGAAATACTCAAAGAATGCGCTTTCATATGGATCGTCGCAGTTGCAGAGAACAATTTTATCCTTGAAGTGATGCCTGTAGTACATTAACTCGTTTTCGATGTCGTGAATGTCCGTGTAAAATTCATCCTGCTGGGCTTTTGCCGCCTGTTGAAGTGCTTTGTTTTTGGCCATGATATTTTTCCCTCCTTGCTGAGAGTTTTAGAATATCATAGCAAAAGTTATTTCATTAGTGAGCGAAAAAATTAAGCAGCAAAATATAACACGTTATATTTTTTCATCGGCATAATAGAACATGTTATATTTTTATGACGAAAAAAAATCCCGCACGCTCTCACACGTACGGGCTTGATATTAACCTAAAATATCGGCTAAATCCTTCTCAGGTGTCGTAATCGGAGCAATGTTAAAATTCTCAACAAGATACTTCAACACATTCGGTGAGACAAAAGCCGGAAGCGTCGGACCTAAACGGATATTCTTAATTCCAAGCGATAACAACGTGAGCAAAATACACACAGCCTTCTGTTCGTACCATGAGAGAACGAGACTTAACGGCAGGTCATTAACTCCGCACTTGAACGCTTTACTCAAAGCTAACGCAACCTGAATAGCCGAGTAAGCATCATTGCATTGGCCCATATCTAAAAGTCTCGGAAGTCCTCCAATTGTGCCTAAGTCCAAATTGTTGAACCTGAATTTGCCGCAAGCAAGAGTAAGAATTATCGTATCAGCCGGAGCTTTCTTGACAAACTCGGTGTAATAATTTCTTCCTGCTCTTGCTCCATCACAGCCGCCGACTAAGAAGAAGTGTTTAATTGCTCCGGATTTCACAGCCTCGATGACTTTATCAGCAACTCCCAAAACTGCATCATGTCCGAAACCAGTCGTGAGAGTTCCGCCCTTCACGTCCTCTTTGTAGCCGCCGAGTTCCAACGCACGAGCAATCACCGGCGAAAAATCTTTCCCCTCGTCAATATGCTTCACGCCCTCAAACTGAACTAATCCCGTCGTGAAAACGTTATCGATATAGCTTTTCTTCGGAGGCATTAAGCAGTTAGTCGTGAACAAGAACGCGCCGGGAGCATCAAATTCCTTCTGTTGATTTTGCCAGGCTGTCCCGAAATTCCCTTTTAAGTGCGAATATTTCCTGAGTTCAGGGTAAGCATGAGCTGGTAACATTTCGCCGTGTGTGTAAACATTAATTCCCTTGCCTTCGGTCTGACGCAACAATAACTCTAAATCCTTCAGGTCATGGCCGGTTATAACGATGAACGGGCCTTTTTCGATTGTCGTGCTGACTTGAACAGGAGAAGGCGAGCCGTAAGTTTCCGTGTTAGCTTTGTCGAGAAGAGCCATGCATTTATAGTTCACTTGTCCGGTTTCCATAACAAGCGGCAAAAGTTCATTCATTCCGTAATCTTCCCGGCCAATTCCAGCAAGAGCCTTCACGAAGAATTTATTCACGTCGTCATCACGATAGCCCAAAACTCGCGCGTGATAAGCATATGCTGCCATTCCTCGAAGTCCGAAGAGAATTAAGGATTTCAGCGAGCGAATATCCTCGTCAGCGTTCCAGATTTCAGCCATGTCAAAAGGTTTTGAGCCCGCACGTTTCGTGATAGCTTTTACGGTTTCTGAAGAAAAATTTACGTTTGTTACCGTCGTAAATAATCCATCGATGAATAAATCATAGTCATCACTTCCGGACATAGCCAGCGAGATTAAAGCTCCCGTTAAGTCGTCCTGAGCCTGAGCAGTTACTCCGGATTTCCCGCAAACTCCGGCAGAGCCCGAACACGATTTACAATTTGCAGTCTGTTCACATTGAAAGCAAAACATAATTTACCCTCCTCATAAATTTTACGCCAATAACTTTTTGACGAACTCAGGAACTTTTGCGAGAGTTTCATCGTCAGGGTTCCAGAGTGATTTAATTTCGTCGTCAATCACAGCAAAACCCGCATCACTCATTCTTTCGCGCATAATCTTCACGCTTTCTCCGCTCCAGCCGTAGCATCCGAAAACTCCAGCTCTCTTATTCTTGAACTTCAACTGCTTCAAAAACTCAAGCCATCCCGCCATTCCTGATAAAATGCTGTTTCCGACGGTCGGCGAACCTGCACACACAGCTTTAGACTTAAACACTTCGGTCATAATTTCGTTCTTGTCGGCCTTCGAGACGTTGAAGACTTTCACGACTGTATCCGGACTTTGACGTGCGATTTCGGCGGCGATTTCGTGAGCAATTTTCGCTGTGCCTTCCCACATTGTGTCGTAAGCGATTGTGATTTGATCTTCCTGGTAAGCATTGGCCCACTCAGCATATTTCGTTACGATTTGGAGGGGATTTTCACGCCAGATTGCGCCATGAGACGGAGCAATTATCTCAATGGGAATGTTCATGCCTACGACCTCTTGAACTTTCTTAGCGACGAGCGGCGAGAATGGATTTAGAATGTTCGCGTAATACTTCATTGCTTCCTTCCATAATAAACATTTATCGGCCTTATCGTTGAATAACTCTTCAACCGCGAAATGCTGACCGAACGCGTCATTCGAGAATAAAACATTGTCGCCCGTCATGTACGTAGCCATTGAGTCCGGCCAATGTAACATTCTCATCTCAACGAAGACTAAACTTTTTCCGTTGCCGATGTCGAGAGTGTCTCCAGTTTTGACGACGTGAAAGTTCCAGTTTCTTTTGCCATATTGACCTTCAAGAGATTTTACGGCGTTGGCTGTGCAGTAAACCGGAGTTCCGGGAATTTCATCAAGAAGATTAACGAGTGCTCCTGAGTGGTCAACTTCACCATGATTAGCGATGATGTAATCGATTTTGTGTAAGTCTCCGAGTTCTTTTTTGAGGTTGTCGATGAACTCGAAGCGGTGAGGTGCCCAGACGGTGTCAATTAATACGATTTTTCCCTCTTCGATTAAGTAAGCGTTCTGACTTGAGCCGTTCATGATTGAGTAATCGTCGCCGTGAAATTTTTCAAGCTCCCAGTCGATATAACCAATCCAGCTGATATTATTCTTGATATTTCTTCGCATGATAAATTTTCTCCTTTCATTCAAGTGTTAATAATAACGCCATCTTAAAATTTCCCTCAGCCTTGACGTAATGTCTGCCGTTTTTCGCGAACCTGAAGTTTTCTCCGGCTTTAATGCGATATTCTTTTCCCTCGTAGCCGATAATTCCTTCACCGTCGAGAGCAAAGATTAAAGCATCACCGGGCGCGGCATGTTCGGATAAGCCTGTTCCTTCACTGAAAGCCATCACAGCAAATTTCATCTTGTCATTGTGAGCAACGTCCATATTAATAATTCTGCCTTCCTGATACGGCACAAGTTCCGCGAGTTTGAAGACTTCTCCGATTTTTACAGCTTCATTCAT
>JAFTCP010000105.1 GCA_017454625.1 Synergistaceae bacterium | reverse complement strand
TTATTTCTCGTTAGCGGCGTTTCTTCCTGCAATTCTTCCGAACACTACGCAGTCAGTTAATGCATTTCCGCCGACCCTATTAGTTCCGTGAATACCGCCAGTAACTTCTCCAGCCGCATAAAGTCCCGGAATAACGCTCCCGTCTTCACGTAAAACTTGCGCGTTCGTGTTAATCTTCAAGCCGCCCATTGTGTGATGTAATGTTGGCGATAACGGCGTGCAATAGAACGGAGGCTTGCTGATTGGGAGTTCAACTTCATCTTTCTCAAAGTCCGTATCTTTTCCAGCCGCAACAAGCTCATTGTATCTCGCAACAGTCGCTTTCAAGCCTTCCGGGTCAATTCCAACCTGTTTTGCTAAGTCTTCGAGAGTATCAGCCTCATAAACCCAGCCTTTAGCTTTCAAGTTATCAAGGTCAGCAGGTTTCTTCACTCCAGCGTAAAAGCCGCCTTCACTGTCGAATATCGAGAACATAATCTGATCCGTCTGTCTGATTGTAGCGTTGGAGATTACATCACGTCGTCCGCTCTCCTCGACAAAACGTTTTCCCTCACGATTCACGTAAATTGCGTTCTTGATTAATCCGGCAAAATGGCTCTGAAGTCCTCCGGTTACGGGGTTTCCATGTGGATGAATTTGAATGTATTCCATTCCTTCGAGAGCCGCGCCAACTCCTAAGCCCATTGTGATGCCGTCGCCCGTCGATGTAGGAGCGTTCGATGTCGGAAGTCCGCTCAAAGAGTTATACTTCATCACCATTTCTTTGCTCGCCGCGTAACCTCCTGTTGCAAGAATTACGGCCTTCTTAGCGGTGAACTTGAACTCCTGCCCGTTCTTAACGTCAAACGCCTTAACTCCCGTAACTTTTCCTGCTTCATTGGGAATTAAGCTCTCAGCCTTGCAGTTCAGAATAACTTTTCCGCCGAGTTCCGCAACTTTCTTCGCTAACGGAGCAATGAAACCGTTGAACGCAATCTTGTCAACTTCATCAAGGCTTCGAGGCCACATTCCGCCGATCGTCTGATAAACCATCTCGGTCCATTTCGTGCCGTGTTCGCTTAACCAATGGCGGGCTTCAAGCGCATTACTGCAAAGTACTCTGACGAGTTCGGGGTCAGCTTTATTGTCGCCGGCTTCAAGAGTATTCTTGATGAAGAGTTCTACACTGTCCTCAACAGGAGGGGTCATCTTGCTCTGTCTTTCGGGGTCAGGAGCATTAAGAGTTCCTCCGGCTCGTGCTGTGTTGCCGCCGATAATCTCGTTCTTTTCGAGGATAATTACGCTCGCTCCGTCCTCTAATGCTTCAGTTGCCGCCGCAAATCCAGCTCCACCAGCTCCGATTATGATTACGTCAGCTTCATATTCGAGAACTTTATCGAGTTTTGCAGGATAGAAAATTTCGCGTGCTTCAAGAACCGATAATGTTATTCCCGACTGTTTGACGCATTCACGAACTGCCGACAAAAACGCGCCGCTCGTTACTGTAGCACCACTGACGGCATCACAAGCTAACGATTGGTTATCGAGAATTTCACCCGTTAATAATTCGATTGCCGCCGTTCCAATTCCCGGAGATTCGACGTTCTCAGTCTCAATCGACAAAATTTTGTCCTCAGCAAATTTCATCTTGACCGTCAAAGGCCCGTTATGTCCTGTTACTGTCGCTGAATATTCGCCTGGCTTGAACGTGCTGACAACTTCAGAAACTTTTCCTGATGCCTGAGCTATACAAGCATTAACGGCTTCTTTCACGGCGTTTGATGACATCGTCGCGCCTGTCATTCCGTCAACTTCTGTGCTCTGAGCTGAGATTATCGCGGGAATAACTTTCTCGAATGCCTTATCGCCAAGTCCCGGAGTCTCTTCGTGAGCGATAACATCAATTTTCGTAATGCTATTCTCGTCAAACGTAACCTGAACTTTCACGGGGACATTCGCATTATTCCCTTTTGCTTCGGAAGTGTAAGTGCCCGGAGTGTAAGCATAAGCAGAACAAGCAAACGCTAAAACCATAAGAATACAAAGCAGCTTTTTCATGATGATACAGCCTCCTGTTACGAAATTTAGTGAAAAAAATTATTGGATTGCGAAGAAAGAATATAATTTTATTCATTATGCGTCAAGAAACTTTTTGCTGAATTTATACATTTATGATGGTTGATTTTGCGGGCTTAAAGGGTTAAATTCTTTCGCGAAATTTTTACGGAAGAGAGATATTAATATGCTCATCAAAATTTTGTTGGTCGTAATATTTTTCGGAATAATGTTAGGGATTGGCTTATACTGTCGCAAGCATTCGACGGACGTAAACGGATTTGTTCTCGGTAATCGTGCTGTAGGTGCTTGGCTCACGGCGTTTGCTTATGGAACAAGTTATTTCTCGGCTGTCGTGTTCGTCGGATATGCTGGCCAATTCGGATGGCGTTACGGTATTGCGGCAACTTGGGCAGGACTTGGGAACGCGTTTATAGGCTCGTTAATGGCTTGGGCAGTTCTCGGAAGACGTACACGAATTATGAGCCAGTATTTATCGAGCGCAACAATGCCCGACTTCTTCGGAAAAAGATTTAACAGCGATGCTCTCAAAATTGCGGCATCAATAATATGTTTCGTGTTCCTTATTCCTTACACGGCCTCACTCTATAACGGCTTAAGCAGACTTTTCGGAATGGCATTCAGCGTTGATTATTCCGTGTGCGTTGTGTTTATGGCGGTATTGACGGGAATTTACGTTGTTGCTGGCGGATACATGGCGACGGCGATTAATGACTTCATACAGGGAATAATAATGTTAATCGGAATTGTCGCGGTAATTATTGCTGTCCTTCAAAGCAAAGGGGGATTACTCGCTTCATTGGCCGGGATTGCTCAGATTTCGGACGCTCATGCTACAAGTGAACTTGCCAAAGCTCCTGGAATTTTCGCGTCATTCTTCGGGCCGGATCCGGTTAATCTTCTCGGTGTCGTAATCTTAACGAGCTTGGGAACTTGGGGACTTCCTCAGATGGTGCAGAAATTTTACGCGATTAAAAACGAGAGCGACATCACGAAAGGAACGGTAATATCAACATTATTTGCGCTTGTTGTAGCTGGAGGGTGTTACTTCTTGGGAGGTTTCGGAAGGTTATTCACGTCTCAGCTTGACCCGTCAGGTTTAGGCGTTCCAGTTGAGGGCTACGACTCTGTAATTCCCGTGATGCTCTCAAATTTGCCTGACTTGTTAATCGGTGTCGTCGTAATCCTCGTTCTCTCAGCCTCAATGTCAACGCTCTCTTCACTCGTTCTTGCCTCAAGTTCCACGCTGACACTTGACCTTCTCAAGGGGCATGTTATCAAGGATATGGACGAGAAAAAGCAGTTATCAATCATGAAAATCTTAATCGTTATATTTATAGCAATCTCCGTAGTTCTCGCGTTAATTCAGTATAAATCTAACGTTACGTTTATAGCTCAGTTGATGGGAGTATCATGGGGAGCATTGGCCGGAGCGTTTTTAGCACCTTTCATGTATAGTCTTTACTGGAAGGGCGTAACAAAGTTATCTTGCTGGGTTAATTTCCTGTTCTCAAGCGTCGTGATGGTCGCGAATATTTTCATCAGGCCGGAATTTCCGGAAATTTTACGTTCGCCGATTAATGCCGGAGCTTTCTGTATGCTCGCAGGATTTATTATCGTTCCGGTTGTGAGCTTGATTACCCCGAAGCCGGATAAGAAATTCCTTGATGATGCGTTCTCATGCTACACGAAGACGGTAACGGTGAGACAGTCCAAAGCACTTGGAGATGCTGAGTGAGAAAATTTCTTGCCAACGATAAAATATAACACGTTATATTTTCATAACGAAATTTCTCAAATGAAGAATGAAGATTATTGACATTCACACGCATACATTTCCGGAGAAGATTGCACGTTCTGCGATCGAGAAGCTCAGCGCTACAAGTCATACGCGGGCATTTTCAGATGGGACGATAGACGGCCTCGCGAACTCGATGAATGAGGCCAATATCACGCTTTCAATCATTCAGCCGGTTGCAACGAAGCCTGAACAAGTTACGAGCATTAACAACGGAGCAATCAGGCTTAATTCTCAACATGCAAATATAATCTCGTTTGGAGCAATTCATCCGGACTTTGAGGATTATGCTTGTGAGCTTGCGAGAATTTCTAAATCTGGCGTTAAGGGAATAAAATTACATCCGGTTTATCAGGGAGTTAATATCGATGATGAACGCTTTGTTAAAATTTTGGCGTGTGCCGGTGAACTTGGTCTTGTAGTGATGTTACATGCCGGATGGGATATAGGCTTCCCCGGAAATGATTACGCGATGCCTGAGAGAATTTTGCGGGCGTTAAAATCAGCCGGGAACGTTAAAGTCATTCTCGCTCATATGGGAGGCTGGCGATGTTGGCGAGAAGCTCAGGAGCTTTTTGCTGGACGAGATAATATTTACATTGATACGGCGTTTTCACTCGGTGAGTTTGTGCCGAACGGAGACGGCTATTATTCAAGTCATGAAGAGTGTATAATGCTTAACGATGAGGAATTTGTGAGAATAGTTAAGGCTTTCGGAGCAGAACGAGTTTTATTCGGAACGGATTCCCCTTGGGCCTCGCAGAGTGAGTATATCGAGAAATTTTGTGAGCTTTCGGCGTTAAGTGAATGTGAGAAAAATTTAATTCTTTATGAGAACTCAGCTGAACTTTTAGGATTAAGCCGATAAAAAATTTCCCCCGCAGCTTTTGGGAGTTACGGGGGCTT
>JAFTCP010000006.1 GCA_017454625.1 Synergistaceae bacterium | reverse complement strand
GCATACCATTCCGCAAATTTCCTTAAGCCCTCGTGAATATTTATTCTCGGCGTAAAGTTAAAATCTCGTTCAAGTCCTGAGCTGTCCGCAAACGTAACAGGAACATCACCGGGCTGTAGTGGGACGAGTTCACGATGAGCCGCAAAGTCATAATCACTTGGCAAAATCCCGGCTCTCACTAATTCGCTCTGTAAAGTCTCGACAAACTCAAGCAGATTTTCAGGTTTTCCGCCGCCGATGTTATACACGCTGAATTTCTCCGGAGCTCCCTGCATAACTCTATACACGCCTTCGATAATATCATCAATGTACGTAAAATCCCGCTCGCATTTCCCGAAGTTGAAAATTTTTATCGTGCCGCCGTTTTTCAGAGTGTCAGTGAACTTGAAATATGCCATGTCAGGCCGTCCAGCCGGGCCGTAAACCGTGAAGAAGCGCAACCCTGTAGCCGGAATATTATAGAGATGAGAATACGCGTGCGCTAAAAGTTCATTGCTCTTCTTCGTAGCCGCATAAAGTGAGACGGGATTATCAGTTTTGTCATCGGTCGAGAAGGGAATTTTTGTATTGCCGCCGTAAACCGAAGATGACGACGCAAACACGAGATGCCGTAAATTTTCTGAGTGTCTGCATGCTTCCAGAATGTTGTAAAAGCCGATAATGTTTGATTGAATGTAAGCGTCAGGATTAATGATTGAGTATCTTACGCCAGCTTGAGCCGCTAAATTAACAACGACAATTGGCTGGAACTCGTCAAAAATTTTTCTCACGTCCTCAACATTGCTTATGTCGCCATGAATAAACGTAAAATTTTCATTTGCCTCTAACTGTTTCAATCTATAACGCTTCAAATCAACGCTGTAGTAATCATTCATGTTGTCAATCCCAATTACCCGGCATCCTTCATCAAGCAATCTTTGAGATAATGCCGCCCCGATAAAGCCAGCCGCGCCGGTAACTAAAATATTGCCATCGTGTAAATCTATTTTCATCAATCATAATCACTCCTAAGTTATTTATGCATAATCTCAAACTCTGAAATTGTCAACACTCAAATGCTGGGACTGAGGAAAATTTTACACTCCTACATTCGCATAATCATCAACAAAATTTTAATATTATCAACTCACGCATGACCGCAAATGCTGAAAATGTCAACACATCAACGCTTAGTGCTAAAAATTTTCCCCCATGTCATTCACTCAGCGCAAAATTTTCACAGCATAAAAATATAACACGTTCTATTTTCGTGAGCAGGCCCGTAAAACTCTCACTAAATGCTATAATACCAAATCATAAATTTTTTCGTTATGTAATGGAGGAATATTTTTTATCATGGCTAAATTTTGTGAATGCTGCGGACGCGGCCCAGTATCAGGAAACGCTGTAAGCCACTCAAATCGTCATACTCGCAGACGTTGGAACATCAACCTTCAGACCGTAAGAATTGACGCGGGCGACGGAGAATTACTCAAAGTTAAAGTCTGCACAAAGTGTTTGAAGTCTGGCTTCGTCAAGAGGGCTGTTAATGCAAATTAAGCGTCTCGAAAATTTCCAGTCCTCTGATGCGTTATTGCTTCTTCTTCGCGAGGAGGACTGCGAAAATCTTTCATCAATTCCCAATCTCAATGATGAACTCAGAAATATTCTCTCAGCTTTAATTTCCCGTAAAGACTTCAAGGGCAAAAAGGGAAGTTTATTGCGTGTTCCGTTAATCGAGGGAAATTTGTATTTGCTCGGTCTCGGAAAAACTGAGAAATGCGACGTTAAATTAATCCGTAATTCTCTCGCTTGGGGATTAAGAACCATCGGGAAATCTCGTAACAAAAACGCCTCTGTAATTCTTGCTCACCTGAATTATGACGAGTTAAGTTTTGCACTCGGTGAAGCCGCCGGATTATGTTCATACACTTTCGACGTTTACAAGACGAAGGATAAGGATTATGAGCCGTTTGCTCTGACTGAGATTTATTCGGACGTTTACGAGCCTGAAGATTTCGGCAAGGGAATAATTTTTGCGGACGCTCAGATTTTCTCACGTTCAATCGCTAATGAGCCGGGCTGTTCGGTTTGGCCTCAGGTCATGGCGGAGAAAGCAGAGGCACTCGCGAAAGAATACAACTTGACCTGTGAAGTTTGGGACGAAGAGAAGCTCAAGGCTGAGAAAATGGGCGGAATTTTGGCGGTAGGTTCAGGCTCAAAAAAACCACCGAGATTAATTCATCTTGCTTACACTCCGGCCAATCCCAAAAAGAAAATTGCTTTCGTCGGCAAGGGAATAACTTTTGACAGCGGCGGACTTAACATTAAGCCCGATAATTACATGCTCACGATGAAGGGCGATAAAACCGGAGCTTGCAACGTTCTGGGAATTATGAAGGGCGTTGCGGAGTTGAAACCTGACATTGAAGTTCACGGATTTTTAGCGTGTGCTGAGAATATGCCTTCGGGAAGCTCATACCGTCCTGATGACATTATCCGCGCGCGTAACGGCAAAACTATTGAGATTAACAACACCGACGCTGAGGGAAGATTAGTTCTTGCGGATGCTCTATGTGTCGCAAGTGAGCAGAAGCCCGACGCGATTATCGACATGGCAACTTTAACCGGAGCTTGTGTTGTCGCACTCGGAAAAAGCCGAGCCGGATTATTCGTGAATGATGATGAACTTGCGGGGAAAATTTTAGCGTCGTCCGAAAAACGCGGTGAGCCTTATTGGAGAATGCCTCTTGAGGATGAAAATATCGCTGAAAGTCTGAAATCCCCGTTTGCAGATTTAATCAATTCCGGGCCTAGATACGGAGGAGCGATATTCGCGGCTTTGTTCCTGAAAGAATTTGTCGGTGAAAAAATCGCGTGGGCTCACATGGACATTGCCGGAACTGATTTTGCGGATAAAGAGTACGGAATTTACCCGAAGGGCGCGACTGCTTTCGGAGTTAGAACGTGCCTTGATTATTTGTTGAGAGTGTAAATTATGGCTGAAGTGAATTTACGAAAAGTTGCTATAGTAGGCTGCGGCTTCGTCGGTTCTGCTTCGGCCTTTGCGTTGATGCAGAGCGGGTTATTCTCCGAGATGGTCTTAATTGACGTTGACCATGAACGCGCTGAAGGAGAAGCTCTCGACATCGGGCACGGAATGCCTTTAGCTAAGCCGATGCAGATTTACGCGGGGGATTATGACGATGCTCAAGACGCGGCAATTATCGTTGTTACGGCCGGAGCCAATCAGAAGCCCGGAGAAACTCGTCTTGACCTCGTGAAGAAGAACGTAGCAATCTTCAAGTCAATCATGCCGGAGTTCGCAAAGCGGGATTGCAAGGGGATAATGTTAGTCGTTGCTAATCCCGTCGATATTCTCACGTACGCGGCAACAAAACTAAGCGGAATGCCGACAAAACGCGTAATAGGTTCGGGGACTGTTCTTGACACAGCGAGATTGAAATATCAACTCAGCGAACATTTATGCGTCGACAGCCGGAGCATTCACACGTTCATAATCGGCGAACACGGCGACAGCGAATTTGCGACATGGAGCAGTACGAATGTCTCAGGAGTTCCGCTTCATGACTTTTGCGAGATGAGAGGCCATCACGACCACGAGGATGCAATGTTAAGGATTGAAGCCGAAGTCAGAAACAGCGCATATGAGATTATCAAACGTAAACACGCGACGTATTACGGCATCGCAATGGCAGTGAAGCGTATTTGTGAAGCGATTATACGTGATGAAAAGTCTGTTTTGGCTGTCTCGAGTTTAATGGCTGATGTTTACGGGATTGAAGATGTTGCGTTGAGCATGCCCGCGATTGTCGGGAAAGACGGCATCGAAGATTTAATTCCTGTGAGACTTAACGCCGAAGAACAGAGAAAATTACGCGAGAGTGCGTGCGTCTTAAAAGGAGTAATTAATGATGTATTATAACTCTGTATTTCTACCCCCCCCCCCCAGTAAGTAATTCGTGCAATGATATAGAAAAATTTTGCTGTGAAGGTTTCGCGGCTTTAATGGCTGTGAAGCTCTCACGGTTTTTTTGTGCTCGAAGGGAGGCTCAAGAATGAATATTAAACTTGAGATCCCGGAGAGTTTTTATCAGGGCGAAGAAAAATGCGGGTATTACGTTTCGCCGGAGATGAAGAAGGTATGGGCCGTTCAGTTGGACTTATTAAATGAGTTTGCTCGTGTCTGTGAAAAATATAATCTTCGTTGGTTTATTAATTGGGGAACTTTGCTCGGTGCTGTGAGACATAAGGGGTTTATCCCTTGGGATGATGACATGGATGTTTCAATGATGCGCGAAGATTACGAACGTTTTCTTGATGTTGCCGATAAAGAATTTCATTATCCATATCATTTACGTACTCGCCGCAATGATAAAGAAAGAATGCAAAATTATGCTAAACTTCATAATGAAGATACAACATTCTTTGAGCCAAATGAAGCATCTCAACTAAGAGCGGGCAAAAAAATTAATTATAGTCAGGGCATATACATAGACATTTTTCAGTTGTTTGATGCTCCTGATGATGAACAAGAATTCAGAAAATTTTTCGGGGATATACGCTTTCTTGAAAAAATAGCGGGAAGTTTTTATCATATAGAAGAAGTTTATACTCCTGCCCCCAAATTATGGAAACGTTTCATAAAATTCGGCTTGCATTCTTTTTTGAAACTGTTTAGATTACATATTTACAAAAAAATTTGGGACAAGTCTGCAGACAAGATCGATGCATGTATATATCCTGACAGTAAATTTGTCTTCCATTGTAATTTTTTGTATCCTTACGAGGAATTTATCAAAAAGTTCGTATTTCCACGCTATTTTTTTGATGATACTGTATTACTGCCGTTCGAGATGATGAAGCTACCAGCTCCTTCGCATTATGAGGAGCTTTTGCAAATACAATATGGAGATTGGCATAAGTTTTTAATTACGTATCAACATTCCCATAATTATGACGCAGAACATTCATACAAGTATTACACCGAAGAAGGGCATCCGTTACCTGAAACGAAATAATATTAATTCCCCCTATCAGCTTCAACAGGGGGAAAACTTTCTTATTCACAATAACTCACAACAACGCCGGAATAATCTTATTACTCACAAAATCTATTATCGTTCCTGCGAATAATCCCGTCAGCACAGCTCCCGCACTCAGCATCAGAAGCGGGATTTTCATATTCAGCGGCAGATGAAACGGGACAACTGTTGAGTAATCATAATCATCGCCGGGAAAGAAAGCATCCGTAACAATCGGCAGCAAATATCCCGCAGTCAACAACGCGCTAATCATCAAGATTACAATTCCGAACATTCCCAGATTGCCAAGCCCCAAAGCTCCCGAAGCCATATACCATTTCGCCGAAAATCCTCCCGTGATGGGCAGGCCAATTAACGACACCGAAGCAATCGCGAAACATGTCATCGTTATTGGTAATTCCTTTCCAACTCCGCGCAACTGGTCAGCGTAATGATAGTTCGCTCCTTGAAGTGTGAAGTAAATTACAACTCCGGCGCTTAGGAACAAACAACTCTTAGACATCGCATGAGCCGCAATCTGCAAAACAGCTCCCCTTATTCCGTCCGGAGTCAAAAGCATCATAGCGAACACGACATATGAAACCTGACTTACACTTGACCACGCAATACGCTTCTTCAGATGAGGTTCAACATACGCCATCATTGAGCCGGTAAAAATTGTGAGCAAAGCCATGCAGATTAACGCCGTCTGAACCCAAGTTCCACGCAAAAAGTCATCGCCGACAACGTAATAAATCACTCGGAACATCGCGATAACTCCTGCTTTCGTGATTAAGCCGGACAATACCGCGCTCGCCGGAGTTGGAGCCTGAGGATGTGCCGTAGGAAGCCAGGCATGTAACGGAACAAGTCCAGCTTTCGCACCGAAGCCGATTAGCGTTAAGAACGTTACGATTAATAACATTCCCTTGCTGTTCTCGTTCGTAATCCTCGCCATGTCAAGAACTCCGCCCGGCGTAAACTCCATCGAGACACCGTAAACCTGAAAAAAGAAGAACCCGCCTAATGCTAAAGCTGCTCCCGTAAGCGAATATAGCAAGTATGAAATCGTCGCGCGTATCGATTCTCTTTTCTGGGAATGCATAACAAGCGGAAGCGTCATAAACGTCATCAGCTCATAGAATAAGTAAAGCGTTAATAAATTCCCGGCACACGCAACCCCGATTAATATTCCGAAAGTCGACAGGAAAAATGCGTAAAATCTATCAACCGGCGGCCGCCTTCGTAAATATTCAAACGCATACAGAGTAACCAGAGGCCACACGAAAGCTACCAGACATGAAAACGCTTTAGCAGGATAATCAAACTTGAACGCTATTGATAAATTACTCGTTATCCGCCACAAAGTTATTAATTCGCCAGAAGTCATGAACGCCGCACAAAATGTTATTATCGAGGTCGCGAACGTCATAACTCCAACGTAAATATGTCTGTCCTCGAAAATTGGCCGTGAGAATAAAGCAAATCCCGCCACAATCGGGAATAACACAGGCAGTAAAGTCATTACAGCGTTGCTCGTCATAATACGTTCACCCCTCTCGTAATTAATCTAAGAAGCGGCATGCAGAACAATCCAAGATAGAAATTCAGAGCAAGAAATATGAACATTGAGATTTTATATGAACGTGTCGGAGCAGGAGCGGTAAAGTTTTTCTGAGCGTCTTTATTATGAGTGAGAACGACGATAACCGCCGGGACGTAATACAGCGCGTTCAAGACGGAACTTATCGCTAAAGCCGCCAATGACCAGACAACAACGGAATGATCGAACGAAGCCATCATCAGGCTCAACTTCGACGCAAAACCAGCAAATCCCGGAATTCCCATCATTGAGAAAGCTCCGACGATTAACCCCATTCCTGCCCAGCGATTGACGTAAAACGTTCCCATTAATGCATGAAGTCCCTTCTTGTGTCCTGCGGCATTGCTGAGACCTCCGGCGGCAGTAAACAACATCGGCTTTATGCAAGCATGGACGATAATATGAAGGCATGCGGCGGCAACCCCAGCTGTCGTGTTCAGTCCGACACCGAGAAAAATATAGCCAACCTGAGCGACCGACGACCACGCTATCATTCGTTTTACATTCGTCTGTTTCAGTGCATGAACCGAGCCCATAATCATAGCCAGCAATCCCAGTATAAAAATTACCGTGTCCATCCGCAAAAGGTGAATGACTTCAAGCCCGAATACTCGGTAAAAAATTTTTATAATCGTGAAAATATGTCCCTTCAAGACTAAACCGGATAAAATTGCGCTAGAAGCGTTCGTTGAGCTCCCGTGTGCATCCGGAAGCCATGAAGCGAATGGATATAACGCGCTCTTTATCGCGAGTCCGGCTGTGATTAAAGCGAGTGAAACTGTCAAGGGCATCATGTAACTTTTCGTTGTAACGAGAACTTGAATTGCTCCGTGCATGTTCTGCATGAGTAAATGCCCGGTCAAGTCATACAGCAAGCAAATAGCAATCATCACAAGCCCCGAACCTACAAGGCTCATCACTAAATATCTCAAAGCCGCTCTGACAGTCTCCGGCCCTTCTTTAACAGCCACGATTGCACAAGCCGCTATCGTGTTAATCTCAATGAAGACGTAAGCCGTGAATAAATCGTTCGTGTACGTCAAAGCCAGCAATGAAGCCGTCAGCAAGTTCACGAGCACACAGAAAATCTGCCGCCTATTTGGAGCAATATCTTCTGCCGTCGATGAAAAATTACCAGTCAAGGACAACAGCATAGCTATACAGAACACGAGAGCTAATACAGCTTCAAGAGGGCCCGCGCGTAATTCATTACCCCAAGGGGCTGGGAAATGTCCCATTGGAAAATTGAAGCTCAAGGATTGGCCGGAACTAGTGAGGACGTAAAGCAGATATGCCGACAAGATTGCAATAATCCCAATCACGTAACATGATAACTTTTCGGGTAATCGGTTTCGTTTCGGAAGAAGAGGCGTGATTATCGCGGCAATCATCAGCATGAAAATACTCACGAAAGGGATATTGTAAGCGAACATGTTTATCATGATAATATCCCCTCTTCAGCCTCATCAACTTTTGCTTCGAGTTCTTCCTGCTGTTCGGTCATCCTCAATAAAGCCTCGTCGATGTTGAGTGTCCCGTAGCTCTCGTAAAGTTTCAACGTCAAAGCCAGAGCAAACGCCGTAACACTCACGCTTACGACTATTCCCGTCAGAACAAGCCCAGCCGGAACAGGATTAACGTAAACGCTTGACGACGTTACCCAGCCGCCTGAACCGTTCTCAAGCAAAATCGGAGCGGCACGTCCAGCAACATAACCTTTAGCCGCTAAGAATAAATATACCGCCGTATCCATGATGTTAAGACCGATGATTTTCTTGATTAAGTTGCGCTGTAAAAGTAAATTCGTCAGGCCAATCCCGGAGAGAATTACTGCGGCAGCCTCATAATGATTTAACAATAATTTTTCGAGCATATTTTCCCCTCCTCACTGAACGCATAAAAATTCAACATTTCACATATCCCCCTCGCTGAACAAGGCATAAAATCCGTAAAGTGTTCCAGCAACGATTAAGCCCACGCAGATATTTAACGGTAAGATTAATCCGCCGCTGAGAATGTTACCGATTGTGCCTTTGGGAATGATTGAATGAAGGTGATTAGCTCCGGTGAAGAATGAGTAGCCTTTTGACAGGGCATAAATCATCAGAGCCGTTGAGCTTGAGACTATGAATGTTCGTTCGTTGAAGAAGTCATGAACACGTTCAAATCCATATGCGTTTGCCGCGAGGATTAAAGCTGTGCTGAGGATTGCTCCTCCTGAGAAGCCGCCTCCTGGTGATAAATGGCCATTGATTACGACGACACAGCCCATCATGAGGATTACGGGGATTGAGAGTGTTGCAACTCCGCGTAAAATTGCATCGTCCTTCCTGAAAGTCTTAATCGGAGGACCTCGTTGCAAAAAGTTTTTCCCGTCTTCATTAACATTTGGTGAGAGTTCGTTATCCTGCTTATTCCGTCGTGAAGCTCCGAGTATCATTAAGACGCTTACGGCGGCAGTGAATAAGACCGCAGATTCCCCGAAAGTGTCAAAGGCTCTGTAATCGAGTATCAAGCCGGCGACGATATTCTGTGCTCCTGTTTCATGTCCTCCATGCTCAACGTAACGCCGAATGACTTCGTTATTGGCCGGATTTTTCTCATCTCCGAACGGCGGAAGTTCAGCGACTGTTGCGAGCAAAAGCGAGACGACTACGACGCAGGTTAAGACGCTTAAGCCCGAATAAACGATCGAGAAAATATGAAGCCCGTGAATTTCTACCCATTGGCTGTAACGTTCCTTGAGTGTAGCTTCATGAAAGCGCGAGTATTTATCCTTCGGCTTGAGAGTGAACGGTAAATCAGGGGGAGGCTCAGGAGGGATTACTTCATTCTCTGGGCGCGGGCCGTTTCCCATTACCCAATCGAAGAGACTTCGCCATATTGCTTTTAATTCTTCGTTCAAGTTTATATTTCTCCTTTCATTTTTCTTCGTCTTCTTTATGTCCCATCTGGCCAATTTTACGCAGAGCCAAGAAGAATAAAACGCTCGTAACTCCCGCTCCTACTGCCGCTTCCGTAATCGCCAAATCCGGAGAACGCAATAATACCCAGATTACCGCCATCACGAGGCTGTAACTCATGAAGATAATCACGGAATTTAGCAAATTTTTCGAGATTGATACGGCAATCGCACACACAATCAGAAATATCAACAACAGCCACTCAATTACTATCACGATAATTTTTCCCCTCCTTAATCACAAAGTTTTTGTCGCCTTCGCTAAGCAATAAATTCTCACTCAAAGTTCAAGAGTTTTCAGAGATAATCACATTCATTATTCTTTCTCTGAATTTACGCTTAATTACGAAATTGATATTCTGTCTTCCAGTGAAAGAGAATAATAGAGTTTAATTGTCATCATTTTTATTCTCATTCGTGAGGTCAATATAATCACAGATTGAATTTATGTTCGGATGTGTCTTAACTTCAGCACGAGCGACTAAATGACTTGCCGCCGGATTACAGAGCCAGAGAAAAATTATCACAAGCAGTAGCTTCAATGAGAATACGTTCCAGCCAGACAGAACAATTAATCCCGATAGCATTAGCAAAGCTCCGAGCGTATCGCATTTCGCCGCAACATGAATACGATTAAGCATCGTCGAAAATCTGAATATTCCAAGCGTCGCAATTCCCAGAACGAACAAGCCCGACAACATCAACAATCCGGCAATAATTACTCGTATCATTCTTTGTTCTCCCCTTCCTTCTTCTCAATCACCGAACGTGCAAGCACGACGACCGATAAGAAGCTAATCACTGCGTAAATCAGGCATATGTCAGCAAGATAACTTTCACCGATTATCATTGAGATTACGGCGATTAACAAAATTACCTTCGTTCCAATAATATTAGCCGCAATTATCCTGTCAGAAAATCTCGGCCCCAACGCCGCACGCATCAAGCAAAAGAATATCGTTATCGACAAAAATATCGCGCTTCCTGTCAACATAAAATTCTTCACGGTATTTACATCAGGCATGTATTTTTCCCCTCCTTAAAGCCTTAACTGTCAAAATTGCCTCGTCTCAGCCTGCAATTTCCAGAGCATGCTTCTATACAAGTCATATTCTCAGGCATTCGTCGTTCTCCGTATTTTTACAAGAAGTCTCTTTGCTTGAACTTCACCAGCAATTTTTACATCAGGCATTCGTTCTTCTCTCCATTCTCGCTAATAACCTCTCAAATATGCTTCCTTGAAGTCCCTCCGCAATTTCCCGGTTCAATGCATGCACAACAAGCTCATTGCCGTCAAGCGAGACTGTAATTGTTCCCGGAGTAAGTGTGATAGAATTTGCCAGTGCTGTACGGGCCGCTTCGGTCTTTAACGGAGTATTGAACTTCACTAGGCACGGTTCGACTTCGATATCCGGAGCAAGAACAAGTTTTATTATCGAGAAATTAGCTTTGAGTATCTCGACAAGCAGGACAACACCATAAACGAGAATATCCGGGAAAATTTTCAGGAATTTCACGAGAGCTGAGAGAGTTAAATTCAGACGCAAAACTTTCTTGATGAATAAATCGAGCATGAAAGCTATTAACGCTCCAGCAATGACAATCTCAAGGGTAACTCTGCCGTTGAAGACAACCCATAACACAAAATATACGAGGCTCAATAAATTACCTCCCCTGCAAAAAATGAATTAAAATTTGGATTGAAAGATGATTTTAATTTTAGCACAGGCCGTTATAAAATTTACTCTATCATTATTAATAAGGAGATAACTTTTTATGAGCAAAATAGCTTTCAACGATGAATGCGTTCACGTCGTTTTTCTCGGAGTTCCCAACGTTCCAGGCATAGCCGCAGAAATTTTTGGTGAGATTTCAAATCATTCCGTCGGCGTAAACATGGTAACTCAAAACACAATGCGCGGAGGACGTTCGGATTTATCATTCTTAATTCACAAGGACAAACTTGATGAGATGATACCTTTATGCCGTGAAATTTCAGAAAGAGTTGGCGGTCAAGGAGTTTCATTTGCTACCGAAGTTGCCGCAATAACCGTAGATTTGACTTCGCCTGCCGACTCCGCTCATACCCTCGCGAAAATGTTCAAGGCTCTGGCTTCCGTTAAAGTCAACATCGAGATAATCAATTCGACAACCGAAAGCGCAATATGCATCGTGAGTAAGACTAAAGCACTCGAAGGCCTCGAAGCTCTGAAGCATGCGTTTGAGTGAATACGACAACCAAAAGTGCAATATGCATCGTGAGCAAGACTAAAGCACTCGAAGGCCTCGAAGCTCTGAAGTGTGCGTTTGAGTGAATGTTATAATCATCAATCATTAAGGAGGTAAATATTATGCAAGTAGATGTTGAACAGTGCAAGGAACACTTGGCCGAGTTATTAGGAAAAATACATTTTGGTGATGAACATCAAATTATTATCACTCAACACGGCATGCCTATTGCAAAAATGACGGAGTATCCCGCTTCTCCACGAAAATACAAACTCGGCGTTGCTGACGGAAAATTTATAATTCCTGACGACTGGGACGTAAAAGACGCAGAAATCGCGGAAATGTTCGGAGTGAAATAACGATGAGAGTTCTCCTCGATACGCATATTTTGTTGTGGGCAATCACTGAGGATAAAAAATTCCCCGCAAAAGCCGACGAAATCATAAACAATCTCGCCAATGAGATTTATTACAGCAGCATCTCAATCTGGGAAGTCGCAATCAAACGCCTGAAGCACCCCGACAAAGTTACAAATTTGCCGCTTCAGGAGTTCGTCTCTTTTTGTGATGATGCAGATTTTCGAGAGCTTCCTTTCGATGAAAGAACATACATACGCCCTTGAAACTCTCACGCGTCCCGACAACGCTCCGCCTCACAATGACCCTTTCGACCGAATTTTAATCTCACAGACCAAAGCTGAGGACATGATTTTTCTTACTCACGACGATAACTTATTGCATTATCACGAGAATTGCGTCCTTTATGTATAACTACTGCCAGAATTTATAGGTAAAATTACGTATACTAATTTTTACGGATTTGCTGTAATATAATCCGCGTGCTACGGAAAATACGTAGTACAAGATCGTCAAACCGACGCACGACAGAATAGCCAGAGGTCAAAGAAATGAGGTGCAAGAACCCCGTTCGGACATTACGGATAAAGTCGACGGCGAAGGACGCAGGAGGTCGGAATATGAAAGCCTCTGTGAACTGTAACAAGGTGCAGAAAGGAAACAAGGTAACTTTCCGAACCCCCACAGCTCAGGGCTTAGAGTAAAGACTGAGTGCGTAAGGACGATAGTTTATTGACAATTTCATAAGGGGGTTTATTTATAATGAAGAAATTAGCAGTATTATTAGCTGTTGTTTCAGTAGCAGTACTTGCAGCCCCAGCGCTTTCGGCAACCAACCCGTTCATGGACGTACCGATGGGACACTGGGCCTATGATGCAATCAGTGAGCTTTACGCAAATGACATTATGCGCGGTTATGAGGATGGACTGTTCAAGGGCAATAGGACAGCAACACGTTACGAGATGGCAAATGCAATCGCAAGAGCGCTCCAGGTTGTTGACTGGTCAAAGGCAACGAAGCACGAAGTTGACGTTCTCAAAGAGCTTCTTCTTGAGTTCAAAAAAGAGCTTGACAATCTCGGCGTAAGCGTTGATGAGAGATTTGGCGCATGGGAGGAGCGACTTGGCGGCTGGCACATTCACGGAACGTTAGTTCTTGATATTATGAACCAGAGTGCGAAGAATGCAACTGAAAGAGAAGGCGATGGCTCAATCAAATTTGATGAAGCAAGACTGTTCTTCGAACGCACATGGGGCGACGAGGATGAATACTTCTTCAGAGCGAGACTTAGAAACGAGGGCAACGACCATAACGGTAACGCCGGCGGCAGCGATGGAAGCGCATATATGGATCGTTTCTATGTTGAGATGCCGTTCTTCTTTGACAGTAGATTGACAGTTGGACGTTTCAGCTGGAACTGGGAAGGTGCATATAAGATTGATCTTCCTGAGACCGGCGGCTGGAATGGTGATACAATCCTTACAGACTGGGCATGGACAGGCTTAGGCTTAACGAAGAACTTTGCACTTGGATCAGTGAGCGCAGTATTTGCACATCCTGATAAGAATATGGAAGGATTTGATGTATACAATGCAATCACAGCACCAAATGGAATCCATGCCAGCGATTGGATGATTATGCTCGGTACAAGCCTTCAGTTCAATGAGAAGATCGGATTTGATCTCGGAGCGCAGGCATTCATCGGTGATAACGCAGAGACACCTATAGCGCCTCATGCAAATGGTGATTTGTCATTCAATAACTTGTGGACGATTTTTGCGGGACTTCGCTTCAACTTCACTGACGATATAGCTCTTAGAGGCGTGTTCTATCATCAGAAGATTGATGCGGAGAGAGCTAATACGGCAATCCCAGCATGGGAAGATTACGGCTATGGCGTACATGAGCATGGCGATCCAACTCTTGCTTTGCTTGATACCGATGACGCTAACCACTGGGCAGCAATCATTGACGTAAAGCAGGATGCTCTTAAGTACACCAGCTTATGGCTCGAGTACGGCCAGTATGATCAGGGCTTCATCACCCGTTCAGGTTCTTCAATCTTCTACAGCGGAAGCGATGTAATGTTCGGAAGACAGGCTCCTGTTGATACGAAGTACTACAGAATCGGACTTGGCCAGGATTGGAGCAAGATTTTCGAGGGTAGCAAGTGGAAATCATACCTGTTCTACTATGGATATGTTCTTGATAATTACCATCAGAACGCAACAACAGGCAACTGGGAAAACATCAAACCCGCTGAATATGGTGTAGGTGTTTCGTATCAGCTTAACGACTACACAACGATGGGCTTGAACTACATCCACGTTGACAGCAAAGAAGGCACGGACGACGACAAGGATAACGTAATCAGATTCAGAACAGCGATATCCTTCTAGTCTGTAAGAAAAATAACGACTGCAGAAGTTCGGAGCTGAAAGATTTTCGGTAAAGGGTTTCGATTAGATCTTTGGGGGAAGAGTCCGGAAGTGTGAAAGCCTGAACTTCTTTTGAGAGAAATGAATTAATTGACGGAGTTCCTGAGTGTGGGAGCTCCGTTTTTTTGTCAGGAGGTTTGTAGCATGAGTATTACGTCGGATAAAACAACGATCACAATAAAGATTGACAGAGAAATAAAGAATGCTTTTGCTGAATTATGTGAAAATTTGGGTATTCCTGTGTCTTCTGCTGTTATTGCTATGATGAAACAGGCCGTGCGCAAACAGGAGCTGAAAATTTCTACGCTTGACATAAACGGTTTTACTCCTTCCGAAGCCGCTGAACTAAAACGAAGAGCAGATGATGTGAAAGCAGGCAGAATAAAAATGCATTCATTGATTGAGGCTTGATTTATGCGCGGGGTTTTCTGGCAGTCTAATGCTTGGGAAGGATATATAAGAATACAATCAAATCAAAAATTACTTAACAGGCTAAACAATCTAATAAAGGATATTCAGCGTAATGGATATACATGTTCATATGGGAAACCTGAAATGTTAAGAGGCGACCTTGCGGGATATGCCAGTGTGAGGATTGACGGGAAAAACAGGCTCATTTTTCAAGTTGACGATGTTCAAGTAACGATAATTCAAAGCGGAGGACATTATGATGATAAATAAAAACTCCTGCCGCATTCATGACAGGAGCAAAGTTTATTCTTCGTTCTTGGATATGCTCGGCTTTCTGGGCGGCCTGCGCTTCTTCGGAGGATTTTCACGGTTCACGGGCTGTTTTGCCTGTTTGGGCTTCGGCTTGGGAAGCGGGACTTCAGATTTTTTCTCCGGCTTCGGTCTCATTGGATGAGCATTGACTTTCGCATTAACTTTCACGTTAGATTTTCGGCGTTCTGCACGCTCTTTCAGGGCCGCAATTCGTTCTTGAGCCTTCTTTTTCTTCTCGGCCTGCTCCTTATCAATTCCCCATTCCTCGCCTTTAAGCACAGCTTCCCTGAAATCTGGAAACTCCGAAATACTCACAGCAACAAGCCTTCCCGTCGGAAATCTTACATTCACATGCTCACGTCCCAAATCTAAGCTCTCAAGAACATAAACTCCCTGCTCAGTCCTGATTTTCGCGCCTGGTCCGGGAAGTTTCGACCATAACTCAGAATATAATTCCTGCTCGTAAGACATACAGCACATTAAACGCCCGCAAAGTCCGGATATTTTCGTCGGGTTCAACGCTGAACGCTGCTCCTTCACAATTTTTATGCTTATCGGAGCAAATCCCCTGAGCCAATATCCGCAGCAACAGGGCCTCCCGCATGACGCAACCCCCCTGACAATTCGAGCTTCGTCGCGTATTCCAATCTGGCGCATCTCTATTCTAGTTCGGAACTCTCGCGCTAAATCCCTGACGTAAGCCCGAAAATCTATGCGCTGATCCGCAGTGAAGTAAAAGAATAATTTTCTCCTGTCAAGCATGTATTCAACGTCAACAAGTTTCAGGGGCAAATCATGGTCAACGAGAATATCTCGCGCGCGCAATAAAGCGTCTTCCTCTTCGCGTCGGCATTCGTAATAATTCTCGATGTCCTCAGCGTCAGCTTCACGGATGAACTCGACATTTTGCAAAACTGATTCTGTCGCTTCATCAAAGCTCAAATTTTCGGATTTAAAGCGTTCTTGTTGTTCGTAAGTCAATTTTCCGCCGGGTAATCCCATCTCATAGCCTCTAGCCGTCTTAAGGACTGTCCAGCCGTTAGCAAATTTTTCATCGTTAATTTCGACAAACCCAATGTAACGAGGCTTACCAAAAATCGTTAAATATGTCATCAATATTTATATTTTCCTCTCTTAGTGTCAATAATATCATGTCGCACAGCATCGGCACGTTCAAATTTTTTTTCTCGGCAATTAATTTTACTTTGTAAACTCTCTCAGCTTTTACAAAATCCCCGTTATTAACCGCGAAATTGGCCCAAGCCTCTAAATCCTGCGTTATCTCTTCAGGTTTCGTTGAGCCTTTCTTTTTCGTCGCGAGCCAGTCAATCCACTCTGAAATTTTCTCGGGCATTCCGTAACTCTCTGATTTTTCCTCTGAGACTAATACGCTGAAACGTGAACGGCTTCTTAACGTCGGCAAAAATAATCTTCCGTCCTCCATCAAAAATAATAAACAAGCATATTTCGGAGGCTCTTCGGCAAGTTTTAAGAGTGAGTTAGCGGCAGGAAGCATCAATTTATCCGCACGATTGATTATCCCGAAGCGTCGTTGAGTTTTTCCGAGCGGCTTTAATGCCATATCGTTGATTAATTCCCGGCATTCGTCAATATTCGGGGCTTTGTCAAGTGTGCCGGCAATGAATAAATCAGGATTGGAAGTGTTGAACTCACCGAGAATAATTTTTGCTAAGGACGTGTAAATTTCCTCATGCCATTTCAACGGTGAAGCTATCGCCCGGCAATGGGGCATATCTCCGGCTTGAGTCTCGCGTAAAATTTCCTGCCATGTTACATTAGAAGCGAGATCAGACAACCTTTAATCTCCTCCATTATTGCAAGTGCTTTTGTGCGATTTCCCTCGTATAAAAACGCCTCTTCGAGTTCCTCCATAGCCTGCTCGGCGCGTTCAATCGTGATGTATAATTTCCGGTCATTCTTTCGCCAGCGCATGTCTCGTTTAATTCGCATTCCCTGAGCCGCACGCTTTAACAACTCATGCAAGACGCTTCTATATTCCTCAATTAAGCGTCCTCCCGGAAAAACTGATAACCTGTCGGATAAGTCATAGAGCCTGTCAAGCAACTCTTCAAGCTCCGTAGCTTCCATTGCCGCCTCAAACGAAAACCCCGACGCTGAGACTGAACCCGCAGGAGCTGTGTTATTGTGGCCTGAACTGCTCCCGCCGGATTCTACTCGAGGCTGAGACGACGCAGAAGGCTCACTTCCTCCGCGCTTAATCTGAATTGGGCTCATCGCTCAACTCAACTCCAAGTTTACGCATAATCTCTCCTGCAATTTCATGCTCCTGACGTTCTCCGCAGTCAATCATGATAAATTTATCGGGATTTTTCGCTATAAGTCGATGATAGAAACTTGAGACCTTTTCAAGGAAAACAAGCCCTTCTGCCTCAAATCTATCACGCTTGTGTTTATCATCAAGATTTTCACGCGACTTCATTCGGGAAAATGCAATCGCCGGCGGAATATCAAGAAAAATTTTCACGTCAGGTTCAGGAAAACTGCATGAGGCTATAACCTTCTCGGCAAAATCATAATCCATTCCGTGCCCTCCGCATTGATAAGCAAGGGTTGATTCGTTCCAGCGTTCGCAGACTACGTGATTACCGGCTAAAAGCTCTGGAATTATGACCCTGTGAAGATGTTCTGCCCTATCAGCCATGAATAATAAAAACTCTGACATCGTGCATAAATTTTTCGTCTCAAGTATAAATTTCCTGAGAGTTTTTCCGCCGTTCCATCCGCCCGGCTCAAACGTCCTGATAACTTTTTCATCAGAAACAGCACTAAGCCAATTCGCTAAATGGTCGGCCTGAGTTGATTTTCCTGAACCGTCAATACCTTCAATTGTTATAAACATGCTATTTCCTTATGTGAATTAATCTCTTCTGCGCACCGTCAATATAATACTCAGAATTATAAATTTTCAAGCTCCCCTCGTTAATTCGGCGTTCTTTAGTGTCGCTTAAAAATTCCTGCTCCTCCGTGAGAAAATCATTCGTGTAATCTTCTTCCTCGTGTTTGGAGCTTCCGCGCTTGTTTAAAACTCTGGTTAAATCATTTCCTGCCTGGTCAACATTAAGCTCAAGGAAAAGCTGATTATTTCCATCGATGGCGTTAATTTCACGAAGCATTCTTTCGAGGCTGTTGATGGATTTATAGCCTCCTTCAAGTCCGATTTGTCCCATTGAGTTTATGCTTCCGCCTCTTACAATGAGTTCTGCTGTTCCTGCGGCATCTTCGGGGATTTTCAACTTGAAAACTCGTTTTGATGGTTCTTTGCGCCAGGCTCTAAGAGTAACTTCAACGTCAATTTCCTGGCCTGGACTTGCACGTGAAACTGTTTTTACGTCCTCGATAAATAAAATTTTCGGGCTTTGTGAGGCTTCAACATTGAGCGTGAAGCCTGCCGGCATTGTCTCAGAAAAAGGCTGTGTCAAATATGCGTTGATTATTTTGCCGATATCTTCAAAGGCTTCTTTCACTACAACGTCTTCTGTCGAGTAATATATATCTTTGCGTGCCCAGCCTTTGGGTAAATTTTTCCCGTCAAGCCTGAGATTTACGCTGATACTTCCCTGACCTTTTCGCCCCCAAGCATCTTCGAGCAAGGCCGCATAAAGTCCCTGTATTAATTCCTGGCTCAAGAACTCATCAGCTACGACACGAAATTTATAATTTCTCTCGGTGTTGTTGTCCAAATCTTTAAAATTAAATTCTGCCGCTATTGACTGGGGATATTGGCCTAAAACTCCGCCTAGTCCTGCAGCTCTATCTTGAACAAACATTCCGTTGATGCCCATTGAAGTTGATAATCTCTGCGGAAATGCTAAGCTGTCAATAATCTGGTGAACATAAGCCTTCGCCGCAGGATAAGCTACGTTACCTTTTTGCGTAAAGTCATGACCGAACGCTAAAAATCTGCCGTTTTTGTCAGTCGCAGTAACAGTTCCCGAAGCTCCAGCCTCAACATCTCCCCAGACAAGAAGGGCCGTAACAGCATCACCGGGCCTTAAATTTGAAGCCTGAATATTTCCCGCTGAACCGCCAGAAATTCCCTGAACGAGATTTACGCCGAGACGTTTGGCCATATTCTCAAGTGATTGATTTATCCTGATGCCTGAAAAAATTATGTTATTGAGGGCTAAATTTTTCTGAGCTGTAATTTTTCCCGAAGAGTTATCGCTAAAAATTTTGCACATATCTTCAATAGGAGTTACACAGCAAAGCGAATGATCTCCAAATTCCCAGCCGATTGCTACGGCCCCGATTAATTTCCCGTTGATATAAACAGGTGAGCCGCTCATTCCGTGAGCTATTTTGTATTTGCCCATAATTCTTATTAATATCATGTCAGAAATATTAGTTTTGGGCTTCTGAGGGATTACGCTGACGATTTTAACGGGTATTCTAATCGGTTCAGTGCCTCTAACCACCGTGAGCATATAGCCTGACATATCGGGCGTGAGCTTGCTGATGGGCATAACAGGCTGAGCAGGTATAAAAGTTTCAGCTTGAGAGTTTGATATTGACAACAATAAAATTATTATAACGAGAAATTTTTTACACATTGCCTTTAGCCTTCTGTCGTAAATATTCCATGATAAAATCGCTTATATCTCCATCGAGAACTGTTTGAACATTTCCTTTTTCGTAATTCGTCCTGTGATCCTTAACGAGTGTATACGGGTGCAACACATAGCTTCGTATCTGGCTTCCCCATGTAGATTCTTTTTTATCGCCGACAACCGAAGCTAACTCCTCCTGTCTCTCCTGCAAGGCCAATTCATAAAGTCTGCTCTTCAGAACGTGCATTGCTGTCTGTCTGTTCATATGCTGGCTTCGTTCGTTTTGGCAAGTTACGACTATTCCAGTCGGAAGATGTGTAATTCTCACGGCTGAATCCGTCCGGTTTACGTATTGACCGCCTGCTCCTGATGCCCTGAAAGTGTCAATTTTCAAGTCTTCCGGCTTAATATCAACATCAACGTCATCGCTAAACTCCGGAGAAACTAAGACCGAAGCAAAGCTCGTGTGCCTTCTGTGAGCGCTGTCAAACGGTGAAATTCGTACGAGCCTGTGAACTCCTCTTTCAGCCTTGAGAAAACCGTATGCATATTCGCCTTCAACTAAGACCGTCGCGCTTTTGATGCCCTCGCCCTCGTCAGTCGTCGCCTCGATTAAGTTAGCTTTGTAGCCCTCACGCTCGCAATAACGTAAATACATTCGTAAAAGCATTCCTGCCCAATCCTGAGAGTCCAAGCCGCCGGAGCCTGAGTGTACCATTAAAATCGCGCTTGCCTGGTCGTAAGGTTCGTTCAGCAATAATAATAAATTATGACGTTCAAGCTCACGTTTTAACTCTTCGGCTCGTCGTGAAAACTCTGCTTCGAGTTCTGAGTCCTCGTTGTCGTGCAAAATTTCTTCGAGCGTGATTAACTCGTCATACTCAGAATTAATATGCTTCAGGAAGTCGAGCTTTGAATTGACCTGTGATAATTCCTTCAGGATATTTTCCCGGCCTTCGGAAGTCCAGAAGTCAGGTGCTGAGGTCTGGAGCGTTAAAGTTTTTGCGCGTTCGTTGAGGCTTGGGAGGTCAAAGGCTGTCCTGCATGCTCTGAATTGAAGTATGCAGTTCTTCCAGTTCTATTTTGAGATTTTGGTTCATGGGAAAAAATTTATACACCTTTCAATATAAATATAAACTTTGAGCAATGAGAATAATAGCACAAAAAAACAGCTCCGCCCGTAAAAAAACGAGCAGAGCCGCAAAAAATTTTTTTCAGATTGACTTACTTTTTACGCCTCGAAATTAACAAGCCGACTAAAGCAAGTCCTATGACAGATAAACCGGTATTGCATCCGCCTCCGCTGCCGCCTAACGATGATGTAGTTTCATTTGATTCATCAGTCGTTATGACAGGAAGATAAACATTGCCGGGTTCCATATAAGCCGCGACGTTTACAGTTTTACCTTCAGGAACTTCGGTAATCTCGTTGCCCTCGTCGTCAAGGAACATATACGCATCTTCATCATTTTCCGCTGTCGTAACCAGCTGGAAATTCTGGGAATTAGCTACAGTCGCAACTAAAAGACGCAGGAAAATTCTATCACCTACAGTGAGATTATCGAGCGTTACGCTGAAAACGTAAATTGCAGGTTTATCGACACTGACAGGAGGCAGAACTGCAGCGGTGGTTTCGCCTTCAGGGATTTGCGAAGTCTCTGAACTGGTAAGCTCGCGCGATGTTCCGATTGAAGAATTACTGCTAAGGTCAAGAATTTCTGTATCACCTGTGATGAAACTTACAATTCGGCGCAGTGTATTTATTATCGTAGTGATAATATTGGTATCGCTAACGTCTATTGTCGGAGTTTGAGGCCGTCTGTATATAGGCTCAATAACAGGATTATCCGGGTTAATATCGGGTGATGTTGGTTTCACATCAGGGGATGTCGGCTTCACATCAGGTGAGGTTGGTTTCACGTCAGGGGATGTCGGCTTCACATCAGGTGAGGTTGGTTTCACGTCAGGTGAGGTTGGCTTAATGTCCTTAGAAGGATCAAAAGCATTATAAACTACATCCCAGCCGTAATGAGCATCGCCGGTCTCTCCGTTTTCGTCATCTTCGGCGTAAACTCTAACTGTAGCTTTTGTTCCGTTGGGAAGATCTCCGATTGACTTGACAAACTGAACGCCTGTAACGTAGGTATCTCCGTAATAGTCATCGTATTCACCGTAAACAGGTTCAAGCCATAAAGGAGCATCAACCCACTCACTGAATATTCTTACGCCCTCAGGGAACATGACTTTATAGCCGGCTTTGACATCGTTATGCGCGCCCGTAACTGTAAGCCCGCTTGTCGTATACTCCGCGTCATCGGACAGAACCGTAAATCCTATGTCATAGCTCGCTGTGTAACTTCCGACGGTTGCGGTAACGATAAATTTCTGTTCCTCGTCAATGCTGGCAAGTTTAGCAATGCCCTCAACAATGAATAAATCATCGGAGTGTGCCGTGTGAAGTTCACTCTTGGTATGATCGATTAATTCCCATGTAATATCAACGCTGGTATTCTCTAAGAGCCATCCGCCGGAGCCTGAACCTTCCTTAGATGAGGAACTGCTGCCGCCGATAGTGAAAATTGTGTAGTACGTATGCTCCTCTTTAAGCTCTTCTTTGAATGTGCTCTCGTCAACGATTATGCTCGGCTGAATTACGTCAATCCATAAGGACTCGTACAATTCTCCAGCTACAGCAACGTATGAATAAGTACCGGCAGTATTAGTCGTAAACGTGCCATTGACTGAGCCGTTGCCGGTTATTGATGAGGCTGAAAGCGTAATTTTCGGTTCGTCGCCCTCGTAACCTACGATATAAACCCTGCGAGTTGTACCTTTGGTATCACCGCTGACAGTTAAAGTTATCTCGGTTGTGTCTGAAACTAATATCGGGTTCTTGGAAACTCGAACTCCAAGATACGCTGAAGAAATTTCCTTCTCTTCCTCGTGATTGGTCCAAAGTCTTCTTTCACCTTCAACAGCTAACTCTTCAAGTAAAGTTTCAAGGTCATCCGTGAGGTTCGGGACTTCGTATTTTCCTGTCGTCTCATTTTTCGCCGCAACCCAGATTTCACGAGGCCAGCCCACAAACGTATTAGCCGCGAGGGTTATCGTCGTCATTCCTGCGCTTAATCCGGTAAGTTTCACTTTCGCAGAATGATCCGAGCTTGAAAGCACTTCCATTGTTGCAATGCCGGTATTCCCTAAGAACGGCTTCAAGCCTTTAACTCTGGAATTGGCCGTAAGCGTAACTTCCTTCGTGTCGCCTACGTACATTATCAACGGGAGATCTTTTGAGGCTATATCCCAGCTGATGACGTAATTATTTCCCCATTGATAAGGACTTGCACCGTCAACAGGTTCAAATATCCAGCGGTATTTTATTCCGTTCTCCTCGAACTTGAACGAAATATTCTCAATCATGACTTCAGCAAAGCCCAAAGGTATAACGCCGCTTCCGCTCAGGTCTTCGCTCTCAAAGCTGTGGCTGTAGCTGTAAGCCTCAAGTTTCACCTGAATATTCGAGATGCCTTCAGGAGTGGAAATTTTATTATTCTGTGCATCGACAAAATAATATTCCAGACTTGAAACGTTCAGGCCGTCCCTGTTGAGCTTGATATAAGGCTTGTATGTCTCGAGCTGAGTTTTTGTTGAGCGTGCTGCTACTGCGGGAATATCACAGCTTCCGTCATTGTTGATGTTCATATCATCATTAAATTCCCAGACAAGACGAGTTGCTGCCTTAGTGTCGATGATATATTCAATCTGAACAATGTAGCCGTCTTCTTCATCGTATTTGGATTCTCGTGTTTCAGGCTCCAGCGTTTGTGAGTCTACTTCTTCGTCGCCGCTGTAAACATGAACTACGCCTACAAGTTTGCTCCAGTAATCGTAATAATCATCCTGTTTCAGCCAATTTTTACGGACAAGGAATATACGAGTATTGAGCTCATTAGATTTGTCGTAATAATTCGGAACTCCTTCAATGATTGAAGCTCTGGAGTCGTAACGGCAGGCATCAAATGATAAATCACTGCTGGCAATTGACACAACAACTTCATCTTCACTCACGACACGAATATTAGGCTCTGTGGCTGTGTATTTATCGTAGGAATTAATATCCTTGCGAGTAAACATGATTGTCAACGGAGAATATCCTTCTTTGAGGCCCTGAACGTTAAATGAGATTGTCTCATCAGGCAGGAACTTTACGGGGTCAACGCTGATTATGTCCGTGCTCCATACGAAGAGGTCAATTGATTCGAGGCTGTCAATATCGTAAAGAATAAGCCTCATATCTCTTGACGCGCCTAAATCAACTTTCGCACCAAATAACTGGCTGCCGTAAATATACGAGACGTTATCCATGTCGGCAAAATTCCATGTGTATCTTACGCCATTATAAGTGTAGCTGAAGTTTACCTGACTTCTATTGTAATAATCCAGAGTAATAGTCCCGCTCGTGCCTTCGACATCATAGCCGTTAATATTGATGCCGGTTACTCCTGAAGGTTCGACTTTTGCGAGAGTTTTCGAGTTCACAAATGACCAATCAAGAGAGACAGCATTATATTCCTCGTCATAAACCATCTCGAAATACGGCACGAAATCTTCAAGCTGTTCGGCTGTCGTCCTGAATGATACTTCATCGGCTAACGACTTTAACGGAGAAGATATGCCTTCGGGAGTTTCCCACCAGAATTTATAGCCCGAAAGGTCCTCTGACAAGAATGAAGGGAATGCAAATTCATTATCCTTGCTGACATTTTCGGTGTCGAATGCAACTCCGCGAGTAATGCTGTAGCTTGAAGCGTCATCGTCTCTGGTGAATTGATAAAGCTCTGACGTTGTGCCATGCTTGAAGCCTATAAATCCTTCTGAAACGTCGTGTGATTCTTCCTCAGCCTCAAACACAATATCTCCGGAAATTGCAAACTCTAACGCCTTAAATTCTGCCGAAGGATAAAAAGGTTTACCCTGAAGCATTCTCGCCTGTGATGAATGAGTTCTAACGACAACATTAACATCTTGTGAGTTTTCGGCAGGCTCTACAATGTTTCCGTCTGTGCTGACTACGTTAACTTCACGATAATAAAATCCTATCGGCAGTCTGACTGCGAGCGTCGTACGTCCGGGATCATTAGCAAGAAGCGTGAATGAAAGCGTACTTTTCTCCTCGCCGGTGTAAGTTAATCCCTGCCATACTCCGCCAGTTCCCTGAGTGAAAATCAATGAGCCTTCATCGAGTGCGAGAACATTATTATTTGTTATGCCGATTATGCTTTCCTCGATAATATCTCCGCTTTCGTCGTATAAACCATCGTAATCCTCCAGTACAAGGCTTGCGGGCAGCTTAACCGTAATATCCTTCGAGGTCCCGGATGTGAGAGTTAAAGGCTGTTTTGTGAGGTCAAGTTCTCCCCATTCGATGCCGGAAACACTTTCACCATAAGGCACAAATTCCCATGTGTAAAGTTCGCCGTCCTGCTCGTAAAGAACCTGCATATTACGCCAATCGCTGTCAAGCCTGTCAACGCTGATTACTTTAGTTCCGCTGAAGTCCGTAAATGTTTCGTTCACAAGCCTGTTGCTCCAGCCGTAACCGTACATAACAACCTGAACTTTTGAAATTTCAGGGTCTACGGCTGTGGTCAAGTCTCCGGATTTCACGAAGGACACAGAAATAGTTTGAATTACATCCGCACTCTTGTTGAGTATCACGTAAGGAATAATCTCACTGGTGCTGATGTTCCTTTCCTGAGGCTCTCCGGGAACGATCGCATTTCCGACGGTAATATCAGGCGAAGTGTAAAGGTTCCAGAAAATTTTACTGCCTTCCAAATTGCTTAAGTTATTGCCGCCTAAATAATAACGGTAAAATCTCTCACTGCCGTGCGTCATGGTCCAGTTCGGAGTAAGCATGTAATGATTGCCCTCAAACCTCGCATCTCCACTTGAAACTATGAGAGTTCCTGAAGGTGCCTGTGAAGAATAATAATCATCTCCACTGACCTTGAAAGCCAGGAAAGGATCTCCGGCCGTAAACTTTTGGATATTTCCGTAATACGGCACGCCGTCCGGACGAATTATGACGCTCTCGTCAGGCCAAACGCTCCTGTATATTCCGAAGTCTGAGTAGACTGTTTCAGCTCCGAAAGCACAGGAAGTTAGAGCTAGCACCAAAAGCATCAACCATACGAATAATTTGCGCATGTTAAAACCTCCTAATGTAAAATGTAAAACTATAAAGCTAGTAGAAGTTACGGAGAAAAAATTACGTAGATTACATATTACCCCCCTTCCTAATAAATCGTCAAGTAGTGAATTTTTTTCGCGGTCATAATTAATCTGATATACTCTAATAAAATTTTCACAGGAGGACTAATTTTTGTGGATATTCAATCATTCTTCAATATTGCGGGCGGTGTAGCTCTCTTTCTCTACGGCATAAAGTTAATGAGTGAGGCTCTCCAGTTCATAGCCGGAGACAAAATGCGTAAGCTCATCGGAACCCTCACGAAGACACCATTACGCGGCATATTCGTAGGAATTCTCGTTACTGTTC
>JAFTCP010000104.1 GCA_017454625.1 Synergistaceae bacterium | reverse complement strand
CAAGATGGATTAGGGGTAAGGTGTATATTTTTCGCGGTTCAATGCCTCCGGGTTTGAAGATTGAGAAAACTGCTTATGGTGTCAAAATATCTTGAACTCCGACTAGAGCAGGAACGTATCAGTTTACTCCCAGAGCTGTAAATTCTTTCGGCGGTTATGCTGTTAGAAGTAAGGGAAGTTTTGCTGATAAGGGCTTTATCATTAACATAATAAACGTAATAAGGAGAATTATTATATATTTTATCTTTGGGCCTGGCCGTGTTGGAGATTATTATTATGATTATGTGCGTGTGGACGGCGGAACTCCTCCTTACAGTTTTTAACAAAGCGGGATAATTCCTCAGGGATGTGAACTTATTGGTATAAACTCAACAGCAAGTGATGGTTCAGGAGCTTATTTTATTTACCTTTTCGGCAGACCCAAAAGATACGGGACGTACAATTTCTCGCTTAGGGGTACAGATGCGAACAATCTATCTGCAGAAAAAGACTTCACGGTCAATATTGCTAGAGCCTCTTCTAATCCATGGTGGGCAGGAGACGGTGAAGACGACGGCGAAACTCCCGCTGAAATCATGACAACAAAACTTCCTGATGCTACAATTGGCCTGCTGTATACAGTCCCGCTTGAAGCTGCCGGAACCCCATCTATAACATGGACAATCGACGATAAGGATTTGCCCGAAGGTTTAACTCTTTCAGCTGACGGCACAATTTCATTTATGCCGACTGAACTCGGAAAACACAAAGTGAAGGTTACGGTCGAAAACGAGTTTGGAAAATCAACGAAGAAATTTACTCTCAAAGTCATTCAAGTTAAGCCCGCAATTATAACCGTAGGACTTCCTGACGGCGATAAAGGCGTTCCATATTCTTACACTCTCGATGCTTTAGGAACAGGCCCGTTGAAGTTCAGTAAGTCCGGAAAATTCCCGAAAGGTCTCAAACTCGACAAGAAGACCGGCGAAATTTACGGCACTCCCAAAAAGGCAGGTACATACAACTTCAAGCTGAAAGTCAAGAACAAAGCCGGAAAATCTGAAGCCGAGTTCCAAATCATAATTAACGATGAAAACTCTCAGCCCGAAAATGATAACTCGTTCACAGCGTCATTTGTCCCTGTTGAGGTCGATAATGATAACTCGCTCAATGACCTTTACGTCATAACAGAAGACGAAGAAATTTACGGCGATGTTGAAGTCCCAGAAGGCTCAGCTTTGACGTTCGGCTTGGGCGACTGGACTGACGAATACGGCGATGATGTCGAAGTCTCTGACGTTAAAGTTTTCGTGAACGATGAAGAGCTTCAAGGCGTAAAAATCTCTGATGAAGGAACTTTCACGCTTCCGGCAGAACTCGTGAACGGCGAATTTTCCGTGTATGTCTCGGCAAAATCCGGAGATGTCGAGTTCAGAACGTCTGAAGTGAAAATCTCGGCACAAGCTCAAGATGAAGACGCTTCAATCGAAGAAAACTCATCAGGTGAATGCAATCTCGGTTTGTCCGGACTTGCTTTAATCACTTTATGCCGAGCTTTACTCTTCAAGAAGCAATAAGCTAATTCATTTTCCCCTCGCTCTCTAACGGGGGGATTTTTTTATACCAGCAAAATAGAACACGTTCGATTTTCACGATGACTTATAAATTTTTACGGGCTTTTCTTGTTGTCATAGTATAATTATCATTGTTCAAGGGGTAAAAATTTTTTTCGCAAATAAAAACGAGGGAGTGATTTTTTTTGAGTCGCCTTAGCATTATGAATGAAACTAAAGCTCAGGCCGCCGTTGAATCTCTTCACAAGGATTTAGAACGACGAATTACCGGAGCCCCTCCCGGCTTATGCCCGCTCGATGTCGCAAGCAGCTATCTCAAAGTTTGTGCAGCTCAGACCTGCGGAAAATGTGTTCCGTGCCGAGTTGGACTTCCTCAGCTTGAGAGGTTAATTGATGACTTAATCGACGGAAAAGGAGACATGAAGACCGTCGCCACAATCGAGAAAACAGCCGAGACAATCGCAAATTCCGCTGACTGTGCAATCGGTTACGAGGCCGCTAACATGGTCATAAAGGGAGTAAAAGGCTTCAGAGCTGTCCCGTGTGTTACGTTATGCCCCGTTCACGTTGACATTCCCGGATATATTGCGATCGTCAATGCCGGCCGTTATACCGACACCGTAAGATTAGTCCGCAAAAATAACCTCTTCTCAAGCGTCTGCGCAATGGTCTGTGAGCGTCTTCTTTATTTCGTTCGTTAATAGACTAATAATCTCTTCCCTGTCGGCATAATCAATAGAAATATTCTCCTTCGCATAGTCCAAAGCAAATTTTCCCTTGTCATCTTTCAGCGTCGTATCTGCTCCAGCGTTGATGAAAAGTTCAACCCGTCCTTTGTTAGTATAATATCCAGATGCCGCAATCATAAGTGCTGTCCTGCCGTCCTCACATCGCGCGTTAACGTCAGCACCTAAATCGATTATAGCTTGTATGACATTAATTTTATTGCGAATTGCAGAACGTCCGAGAAGCGTAAATCCATCGTAGAGCATAGTACCTTTAAGGAGCATTGAGACTTCTTGTTCAGTGAATAAGAGACGAAGAATTGTTTTGATGACTTCAGGGGCGGGATTAAACATCGCAGAGCTGAACAAAGTATCCATCCTCCTCTCTTTTAAGCGAGAAACAGCTGTTTCTCCTAAATAAAAATATGCTTCAATCAGAGCTTCGATAACTTCTGAATTGGGATTGTGCAATGTGGCGTTATGCAAAACCGTGAAAAAGTTATCATGAATTCCCATATGCTGCACTAATAATAAAAGACTTTCAGGGTTAGAATTTCTGAATGATGCGTTTCGTAATAAATTCTTGTTAAACTTGCACCCAGCGTTAATAGCCTCCTGAATTTGCCGGGCCGTCCCTTTTTCAGCCAAAGCTGAGAGATCATAATCCTTTGAAACTTTTTGCGTTTGAGGTTTCTTCGAGAAAACATTAACTTTATATCTCCCAGATTTGTCATCAGCTCCAGCCTCTAGGAGCATTCTGATAATTTCGTTCTTCTCATGGTCGTCTACAAATGTCCAGGCTATAAAGTCAATTGCTTCACGTCCGTGTTTGTCGGTTAAGTCTGCTTTTGCTCCGGCATCAAGTAAAATTCTCACTCTTCCCGGTAATTTCTTTTTTGCCGCATACATTAAAGCTGTCTTGCCCTCGTTATCCTGAATATTCACATCAGCTCCGGCATTCAGAATAAATTGCATTGAACTATCTGCTTGTTTCGTTCCACCGATTGAATCATCTAGTTTCTTGTCCATGTAAAATTGTGCCCAGCTGTTTTGTGCGATATACATTAAAGCTGTTCTGCCGTTATTGTCCTGAATATTCACATCAGCTCCGCAAGCAATAAGCTCCTGTATTCTCTTGAAAGGCTCTGAGTATTCAGCAGCATACATAAGCGCAGTTTTCCCGTTGTTGTCTTGAGAATTAACATCAAGGCCGGCTTCTGCAAGTAATTTAATCGGAGCAATACCGCCTGGAATTATCCCCTTCATTAAAAGAGTTCTTCCGCCTGTATCTCTAAGTTGAACATTAGCGCCTGATTTTATTAAAAAACGCGGAATTTCAATATTTAAGTTCCATAAGGCACATTCAAGAAGAGATTCGCCCCTGCCTGTTAATATAAATCCCTGCATTATCAGTTCACGCCTGATGGAATTTTCTGAATCAAGAAGGAGCTTCATTACTTCAAGATTTGGATTTTTAGCTGCCGAATAAAAAAGTGCGGTCGCATAAGTTAAAGATGTCGTTACATAATCCTGGTGAGAATACGCCGTGTTAGCTCCAGCTTCGAGCAATGTTTTGATAACTTCCGGATTAGGATTGCTTTTTGCCGCGTAGATTAATGCTTCGTTAAGGCGTTTTTGTCTGACATCTGAGGATAATTTATTTGTTTGCTCTATTAAAAGTTTCACAGCTTCAGGATGAGTGTTATTCATTGCCGCGAAATATAAAGCTGTGTTTCCTTTATCGTCCATAAAATTAAAATCAGCTCCGCGAACAATCCCCCTTCGTATTTGTCCTTCTGTTCCATGTGAAGCAACTTCAAAGCCGCTAAATGGTTTAGGTGCAAGATAACTTTCACCAAATCCATAACGCCATGTCCATATTGCAAAGACTATCACAGCTCCGGTGAGAAGACATGAGATAGAGAGCTTGTGTTCATGCAAAAAATTTTTAACATGAGAAATAACTTCATGAGAGGCAGCGTGTGATTTTACAGCATAATTATCTTCACTATCACTCTTGGTATCGTCATCACGGCAAAGCAATAAAATATTAATGTTATTCTCGCCGATTAAAGCAGCATAAAATTTTTCGAGGTCGTCTTTATAGTCATAATAATTGATTGCCTGTATTCTGAGTAAATTCATTTCAAGGCCGGGCGATAAGTCTATTTTTTCGAGGAAGATTGAGATTATTCGTTTTCCGTAAGTTTTAGCATAATGAATTTCATCTTTACAGTATTCAGATTGTATTGATTTCTGACTCAGAAACGCTACAAGAACTTCGCAATCCTTCACGTGTTCAGCAATTTCTTCCTGATGTTCATTGCCTACGTGTATGCCCTTGTCGTACCAAATTCTGAAGCCTTTATGTGCGAGCATGTTAATGATAGGCACGACAATTTTAATATCATCATGGCTGTAACTGACAAAAATATATTTCTCTGAGCCTTCGTATGGAGTAAAAGTATAATTCAAAAATTTTCACCTCTTACACGATAAATTTCATTCGTAGTGATGGAAATATTTTTATTCATAGCAGAAGGATTTACCATTTAGGATAAAAATTTTGTCTCATTAGTTCTAATCTCGTTACCAACTCTCAGTGTCGGAACAATTATATGTCAGGACAACTAAAAGCAAAATAAGCCCACTAAATATTTCAACATTGGCTTCTTGAACTCTTGTAGAACTTTGGTGATTTTATTTATTTGTGAATTATCTGACATATAAAAATCTTCTCACATAAACATATCCTAATTACGTTCTGAAAATACATCTTGAATGCTTTGATTGTCGTTCAGCGTAAGGCATTCCGAACCGTCCGGAGTGATTAAATAATCGTCCTCAATCCTCAAGCCTCCCCAGCCTTCAATGTAAATTCCCGGCTCAATCGTTACGACATCGCCAATCTGCAAAATGTCCTTTGACGTTCGCGACAATCTCGGAGCTTCATGGACTTCAAGCCCCAATCCATGACCTAAGCCATGCAAAAAGTTTTCGCCGTAACCAGAATCAGCGATAATTTTTCGTGCGACTGCGTCAACTTCTACTCCGGAAATTCCCGGCCTTAATGCTTTTGCCGCCTCGTGATGAGCACGCAACAAAATATCATTAATCTCCTTTGCCTTATCGCTCACAGGACCAAGCGAGAAATTTCGGGTAATATCGCTCATGTAGCCTTCAACCATCGCGCCGTAATCAACCGTAACAGTTTCACCCTGAGCAAATTTCTTCATCGTGGCCGGAGCATGACACATCGCAGAGCGTTCACCCGAAGCGACTATAAAGTCATCATGTGCCCAGCCCTTTTCAGCACCGAGTAATTTAATCTCCTGCATCAGCATAATATCGAACTCGACTTCGGACATTCCCGCAAAAGTTTTCTTGAGAACATTCCCGTAGGCTTCACGGCCAATCTTCGCGGCATGTTTAATCTGTTCGACTTCGTAAGCGTCTTTAGTCCGGCGTAATTTTGGGATTAATCCTGATGCGTCGAGCCATTCAGCTTTAACCGGAGCAAAATATTTCGTGAATGTCGCGTGTGAAATTTTTTCTGCCTCAAAGCCCACTCGTGAATAATCAGAACTGTTTACGGCATCAGCGAGATATTCGGGCATTGATTTTTCTGACTGAATTATTATCTTGAAGGGAGACTGCATTTTTGCCTGTGTCGTGTAGCGGCCATCAGTGATTAAGATTGCTTCGTTCATGGAGATAATTAATCCCGCTGAACTTCCCCGAAATCCCGAAATATAATGACAGCTCTCTGAATTGGCCCGCTCATCAACGATTAAGATAAATGCATCAAGTTTTTGTTCGGACATTAAAGCGCGTAATTTCTCTAAACGTAAATTAATCATGGTTGATTTCCCCTGTGAATTTTTGTAAGTTATGAATTAATTAATCATTAATGTATTCCCTTATGAATTTAGTGAAAGTTTCTTTTTCCCTAAGAACTGTATCAATTATCCAGTCAAATTGTTCCGGCCAATCCTCTTTGTCGGTGAGCCTAGCAGGACTTTTCTTCACGCTTATTCTGCATGCCTTTCCGTCAGAGAGTTCAAGCCACGAAAAATTTAATCCCGTCTCAGCTTCGATTTCGTCTTTACGCCCAAGAAGATACATGAATAAACTCTTGTCGTCAGCAATGTATAATCCCGTCTCGATTTCGTCGGGCATTCTCGTAACCTGAATACTGCATCCGGGCCGGCCAATTCCGAAGACAACGCCGTAATGTGATGAACTCTTCCAGCGTTTATAACTTCCGGCAAACTTTTTGTTGCTCACGTCATCACTGAAAGCGTAATCCTGAAACTTTTCCCAGTATTCAAAGCGTAAATCCTCAAGATTAATTATGCTTTCGTGATTAGCTTTGTCATCTTTAATCTTAGTTCCGGGCTTCACGAGTGTGTTAATTCTGATTGCAGAGGCAGAACCTCCGACCGCGTATAATTTTACATCGCAAAGGTAAAATTCCGTCTCGTCGTCCGAGTGAGAGTTTAGCCAACTGACAGCGGCTTTGTGTTCTGTAAGTGCGCGCTTGACGATATAGATTATTATACCTGCGTTTTTAGCGGCGGCATGAGTTATGAGATTTCCGAGATATTCACTGCTTGTCTCTGTGAGCTGACTGCCAATAAAAATTTTCCGGTTCGTGCCGATCTCAGAAGCCAAAATGTAATTATTAACTTCTTCTACGGCAATATTAATTCCGACTGCATCAGAAAGAATTTGCATGTTTTCATTCTTAGCGAGCCATTCCGTGAAATCCTTTTTTTCATCATGCCAGACTGTGTGAACATCTTCAATCTCATCAAGCCTACCCAGCGTAACCAAAATTTTCACCTCGAGAAATTTTTTACACAGAGAAATTCTATCATGAGAGATAAAATATCACGCTATAATATCAACATGTTTAATCAAACTTGGAATAATTCATTATGCAATTCACTTCGGCGCAAAGTTGGCCAGGCTCTCGCGAAATGGCACATGATTAACGAGGGCGATAATGTTCTTGTTGGACTTTCAGGAGGCAAGGACAGTTTAATTCTGCTTCATTCACTTTACGAGTTCGCGCGGAGAAGTCCGGTGAAATTTTCGCTCGCGGCTTTCAGTGTAAAACTTTCCGGAATGGACACGTCTCCTCTTGAAGAATATTGCTTAGGGAAAAATATACGCTATGAAGTTCTTGAACAGCCTATAATCGAGATTATTAACGCAAGAAACGAAAAGTCCCCGTGTTCATTCTGCGCTAACATGAGACGAGGAATTATAAGCTCTTGGGCCTCACGGAACGGCTTCAACAAATTAGCTCTGGGCCATTCTCTTGATGATGCTGTCGAGACATTTTTCATGAACTTGCTTCATGCCGGACGTGCAAAAAGTTTTCAGCCTGTCGCTCACATGTCAAGAACGAATGTTACTGTGATACGTCCTCTTGTGCTTGCGAGTGAAGCAGCGATTATCGACGAAGCAAAACGCCTTGAACTCCCCATAATTCCGAGTGCGTGCCCGTTCGCCGGACATACTCAGAGACAGAAGACGCGTGAATTTATTGCGGATTTGAGACGAGACACGCCGGATTTATACGCAAAAGTTATTCATTCGCTCGAAACTTTATCAGAAAATGACAGCTGGAAATCTTAAACAAGACGCGTAAACATCAAAGATATTCACGCGCCCTAAGGTTTTGCTATTTTGGAACTGAGGCAAATAATTTCTTGCGTTTCTGGACGACATTATATTTCGGGTTAGCTTGCTTGATTAATGCTTCCATGACTTCCGGATCATCAGGGAGATGATATGTGCAAAGTGCGAGTTTTGGAGCAAAACGCCTCAAAGTCTCCTGAGCTCCGGCCAATAATTTACGTTCAAAGCCTTCAATATCGCTTTTAATGAAGTCAACTCGCTCAAGATTATTTTCATGGACGAAATCATCAAGGGTTATTGTCTCAATCTGTGAGCTTTGAGTTTCATAATTAGTATTACTGCTCATATCGCGTAATGTTCCGCCGCCGGTAACTCCGTGAGTATCAAGGAACAAATCCATGCTTGCAGTCTCGTCTGACAGGCCTTTTTTCACAGGAATAATATTTTTATTGAGTTCTGCCGTTTTGAGGAGCATAGCAAAATTGTCTTCTGAAGGCTCGAAAGCGTAAGTTATTGCACCTTTAGCTGAAGCATAAGCCGCAAAATCTCCGAGCCAGCTTCCAGCATCAATTACAACGTCTCCGATTTCGACAGTAACATTCACTTTATCATTAATAAGACCGTAAGGCCCCTCACCAAGAAGATAAAATAAATCATTTATCTTTTCTTCATGATAGTCATCATCTAAGTTTAGATAAACGTAAAAAGTATCCTGAAGAATGCCAGAAAAAAATCCGACTTTATTATCACTCTCAAGCAGCGGAAATTTCGCATCCTTCAGCCTGTAAAATTCATTTGTAACATTCCCTGCAACTTTGAACTCATTAAAAACTCGCCGCGCTTCAAGTCGGGAAGTGAAACGTGGATTACAACTAAACATTTTCTTAAGTCCTCTGTCAATAAAAATTGAAGCAAACTCAAGCGGAGTACTCAGACCTGCATGCATAACTCTGTAAGCACGAATAATTTTGCTCCTCAATGAACCGTGTCCCATGCATTCGGGAATATTGGCCTCAGGGTATTTCATCATGATTATCACCTGACCATATAAAATTACCCCGCCAAGAATTTCTCCCAGCAGGGCCGTTATTTTTTGCGTTTATGAATTGATTGTTATGATGTGAATACTTACGATAAGAACTTACGAGACAAGAATATGCGACAATCGACAATCGACAATCGACAATCGATTTTACCGCGATAAATTATTCTGTCAAGTGTATTTTTCATGAGTAAATTATAGCATATAAAATTGCGAAAAATATTGGTGCTGTATACAAAAATTTATCCCCCTGAAGAAGTTTCAAGGGGATTTGTTTATCTCTGGCCCTTATCGTAAATCTGGCCTAATGCTCGCGGACTGTGATTATGCTTGCTGAAGAACACGAGCAATAATAAAGTCAGCACATACGGCAAAATTCGCACAAGGTCATTATAGCTTGAAGGAAGACCGAGTTCATTGATTATCGCGCTTCCTCCACTCCGAGCAAAGCCAAAGATTAAGCATGCTCCAAAAGTCGGCAGGATCGTCCAGTTCCCGAAGATTAACGCCGCAATTGAGAGATAGCCGTAACCGAGATAAATATCAGGCGAGAAATTGGCCGAGATTGAATACGCAAAACTCATTCCCGCAATTCCTGAAAGACAGCCGGAAATAAATACTGCAAGAGTTCTCACGCCATAAACATTAATTCCTGCGGCATCAGCAGAATGGGGATTATCTCCGCAAGCCCGTAATCTCATCCCGTAAACCGTCTCGTAAAGAACGTACCACATTACGAGCGCAACTATGAGAATTATTATCTCGAACGGGTAAATGTCCCTGAAGATTGCTCCGACATATGGAATTTCACAGAAATACGGGATTGTTATTCGGGTGCTGGCTCCTAACATGAACTTGTTCGCCGTGTTACCGAAAATTGAAGCGTTTATGCTCTTCGTCATGAAACTTGTCATTGCCATTGCTAAAATATTCATGACAACTCCGCTTATAACTTGGTCGGCTTTGAACTTTATGCATAGCAGCGCGTGAAGCAGAGCGAAAACTCCTCCGCCAATTACCGCAAAAATAAAGCTCGCATAATACGGAACCTGCGAAGTCGCCCCGAAAATCCCTGCAAGATACACCGCCGCAAATGATCCCGTGAACGCTCCGAACCCTTGAAAGCCTTCTAATGCAAGATTGGTAACTCCGCTCTTCTCGCTGTAAATTCCGCCAATCGCCATTATGAACAAGGGAAGTGAAAAACTCAGACCGTCAATTATTATCATGTCAAGCATTTATTTTCTTCCTCCGTTCCTGTCGCGAAAAAGCAAAACTCGTAATCATAAATATGTTGTGGATGGGTGAAAAAATCATGCCGCTTCCCATCTTATCTTGAAGCTCGACATCAGCCGCGAGTCTCGTAATCTTAAGCTCTCTGTTTGGGAATGTCATAATTATTTCTTCCCCTTTCTGCTCAAGAACGCTGAACACGCCGCAAACGTCAGAATAAACGCTGTTATCAAGCTCGCAATTTCCGGCTCAATATGTTGTCTGGAGCTCATGTAGATTGAACCCTTTGATATTATCGTGATTAAGAATGAAGCAAGGACGCATCCGAGAGGATTATTGCCGCCTAAAAGTGAAACCGCGATTGCATCAAATCCCATTGACGGCACAACTCCGGGCTGAATTGACGCAAGATAACCGCAGAAATATGAAACTCCCGCAAGCCCGGCCAATGCTCCTGAAAGTGTCATAGTCATTAAAGCCGTCCTGTGTACGTTCATTCCAGCGTAATATGCCGCGTTCGGTGAAAGTCCGGAAGCCTTAATCTCGTAGCCGTAAGTCGTCCGCTCAATGAACCATTGAAGAATTAACGCCGTGATTATCGCCACTGGAAACGCAAGCGCAATATCAACCTTTAAGCCTTCCCAGCGAAAGCCGCTCAAAGTTAAACGTGCGCTGTCCACTATGGATTTGCTCTGACGCGAGACGGGATTAATATAAAATGTGTTGATGTAAAACGTGATTAGGTACATTAAAATTGAGTTCAGCATGATTGAGCTCACAACCTCGCTGACGTTGAATTTGTATCTCAGCCAGCCGATTAATGCGCCAATCAACGCCCCCGCGATAAAGCCGACTATTACAACAAGTATTCTTGATGGGATAAAGAGTGAAAGCATGTGAGCAGCGAAACCCGCAAATAACATCTGGCCCGACACTCCAATATTGAAGAAGCCGCCCTTCAACGCTAAAGCTACCGACAACGAAGCAAATATCATCGGGGTCATTGCGTCAATAAAGCTCATGAAGTCCGTAAACATACTCTGTCGGCCCGCATATCTCGCCTTCTCCATTAAGCCCGAACCTTGAAGCAAATTCATATACGCCGCAACAGGATCTTTTCCCATCAGCCACAGGATTAACGCGCCGAATATAAGGCTGATTATTATTGCTAAACAAGAGAGCGTAAATTTTCTCATGCCGATTTTCCCACTCCCATCATGTACAAGCCCGCGTCCTCAACACTAAGCTCCGAAGCAGGCGAAATTTTGTTAATTCTCCCGTTGAAGATTACGGCTATCGTGTCAGCGCAATCATAAATTTCATCCAGGTCAAGCGAGATTAATAACACCGCCGCTCCTCTGTCTCGTTCAGCAACAATTTGACGGTGAACATTCATAACAGCTCCGGCATCAAGTCCACGTGTTGGCTGCATGAAAATTATTAACGGTGTCTGCATGTCAATCTCTCTCGCAATTATCGCCTTCTGCTGGTTGCCGCCTGACATTGAACGCGTAATTGTTGCTCCTCCTTGACTGCTTCGGATGTCGTATTCGCTCTCTAAACGTTTTCCGTAATCGTCAAATTCTGCCTCGTTGATTACGCCTCTGTGCGAGAATTTAGAGCTGTAATATCGTCTTAACGGAAAATTGTCGCGCAATGGGAAGTCAAGAACTAACCCGACGTTATGCCTGTCCTCCGGAATATACGCAACTCCGGCTTCAATTCGTTTTCTCACTGAAGAGTTCGTGATGTCCTGACCGTTGAGAATAATTTTCCCTCCTGAAGGTTTTAACAGTCCGGCTATGGCATCAGCAAGCTCATTCTGCCCGTTCCCTGAAACTCCAGCAACAGCAAAAACTTCACCTGAGCGAATTTCAAATGAGACATCTTTCACAGCATCAAGCCCCGTAATATTCTTCACGCTCATATTCTCGACGCTCAAGATAACTTTTCCGAAATTGGCCGGGACTTTGGGAGTTGTAAAGGAAATTTCACGCCCCACCATCATTTTAGCCATGTCATCGGTTGAACTCGTCTTTACGTCGAGGATTGAGATTAATTTTCCCCTGTTCAAGATTGCGCATCGGTCAGCAACAGCCTTAATCTCCTTGAGTTTGTGAGTGATGAGAATTATTGTTTTGCCGTGTTCACGTAAATTCTGCAAAATCTTCAAGAACGCTTCAATCTCCTGCGGCGTTAATACTGCGGTGGGCTCGTCGAAAATTAATATCTCGGCTTCACGGTAAAGCATCTTCAAAATTTCCACGCGCTGGCATGTTGCGACATTAACGTTCTCGATTATGTCCTCAGGGTTGACCTTCAAGCCGTAACGTTCGGACAACTCCGCAATATCTCTATTCGCTTTCTTGATGTCAATATAAGGAAAAATTCCTAAAAACTTTTTCTCAGGCTCAAGCCCAAGAATAATATTCTCAGCAATCGTGTAATTCGATACAAGCCTGAAGTGTTGATGAACCATTCCGATGCTGAGGCTTGTAGCGTAACGAGGGGAATTTATACGCTCGAATTTTCCTCTGATATAAATTTCTCCCTCGTCAGGCTCATACATTCCGAACAACATGCTGACTAACGTCGATTTTCCTGCGCCGTTCTCCCCTAAGACAGCGAAGATTTCACCCTTCTTAATCGCGATCGAAACGTCATCATTCGCGACAATTCCGGGAAAACGCTTCGTTATGTGGCGCATCTCGACGATGAATTCGGATTCGGCCATCTATTTTGCGTCCAGTCCAACGAAATTATCCGGCTTTGTTCCGCTCGTGAATGAGGCAGGTAAAATCTTTCCGGCTTTCATCAGGTCAAACGCCGCATCAATCTTAGCAATCGCATCTTCCGTGAGCTGGTTTCTTCCTGTAGTTTTGACATAACCGGTCGAGTTCGTATCAGCTCCGAGTAAATAATTTCCTCCTTTGAAGTTTCCGGCGAGAATTTCATTCAAGACGCGTTCATCGTTCATGCTCATGACTTTTAGGCCGCTGGTGAGAATAATATTCTTGTCGCCGTTAATTCCATCAGCGAACTGGTCAGCATCACAGCCGATTATGAAGACGTTCTCAGCTTCTTTTGCCGCCGTGAAAACTCCCATTCCTGCACCGCCGGCCGCAACGAAGATTACATCACAGCCCTCACGGATTAACGCCTGACCTACGATTTTTCCGTTAGCCTGGTCGATGAATGAGCCGATGTAATTTCCTCCGACGTTCTGACCCGTTACGTCAGTCCCGGAATATGAGGCCAATTCAACAATTTCTGCCTTCGTCCCGTAATTCTTGTTCGCGTAATTCACTCCGGACATGAAGCCGTATTGATAGTTTACGTTTGTCGGGAAAGCAATTCCGTTGACGACAGCGACTTTGTTAGTTTTTGTTGTGAGAGCCGCCGCAATTCCCGCGAGAAATCCGCCTTCTTCTTCTTTATACTTCATGGCGTTGATATTCTCAACTTCGACTTCTTTGCCGTTTTCGTCAGCGGGCCAAGTGTCAACGAGCAAAAATTTCACGTCAGGATTATCCTCTGCGACTTCGGGAATTCCTGAGAACTGGAAGCCGACACAGATAATTACGTCATAATCAGCGACGATGTCCTCAACAACTTTTACGCACGACGCAGGGTCTCCGGTCTTCTCCTGAATTGTCGTCAATGAACACTCAGGATGATTATTAACGAACGAAAACGCACCGTTGTAATTATTCTCGTTAAAGCCGCCGTCATGAACATCATTCGGGGAAGTTACGATTGCGACTTTCAAGCCTTCTGCGTAACTTGAGGCCGAAAACGTGAGTAATAAAGCTAATACTGCAAGGACGGAAATAAAACGTTTTTTCATGAGAATATCCACCTCACTAAAATTTTGTT
>JAFTCP010000103.1 GCA_017454625.1 Synergistaceae bacterium | reverse complement strand
GAACGCTAAAAACATTTCCTTTTCTGCCAATAAAAATAGTATATTGTCATAGTCAGCGCGCACAATATCCATCCCGCAGGATAACCGAAGCCGACGACGTAAACATTCTCAGGAATAATCTTAGTGATGAAGAATAAATATATCTGCCTGAAAATTACGTGAGTACATAAAGTTATAATCATCGGCATTCTGGAATTCCCATCTCCGCGCAAATATCCCGATAAAATTTGATTGAAGCAGCATATTACGGCAATCGGTGTACACATTCGGATAAATAATTTCCCGTACTCTATGACTTTCTCATCAGGACTGAATAAACTAGACAAGTTCGGAGCAAAGACACACAGCATCGACGCAACACCCGAAGAAATTATTAACATCATGAATAACGCCGTCCATGTCCCGGATTTCGCACGTTCAAGTTTCCCTGCTCCTAAGTTCTGCCCTACAAAAGTTGTAACAGCCTGGCCCATGCTCTGAATTGGAAGCATCATATATTGATCCAGCCTCACATAAACTCCCCAGCCGGCAATGCAAGCCGTTCCGAAAACGTTAATATATCCCTGAACAAATACATTTGAGAACGCTACAATTGCCATCTGAAGCCCAAACGGCAGGCCAATTCTCAAAATTTCTCCGGCAAGTTCATTATTCATTCGCAAGTTCTTAAAAGCTCCGGTTGATGAAGACACAGCAAGCATCACGAGGACAGCAGAAATTCCCTGAGCAAGTATCGTAGCAATAGCAACTCCGGCAATCCCCCAATGAAAAACTCGCACGAAGACTAAATCAAGCACAATATTCATGACACTGCAAATAATCAGGAAGATTAGAGGCCGTTTTGTGTCTCCCATTGCTCGGAGAATTGCTCCGCCGACGTTGTAGAATAACAAGCCAGAAATTCCGCCGAAATAAATTTTGAGATATATGCTCGCATCGTTGAGAACATCAGGAGGAGTTGAGATCTTCACTAACAGCCAGCGCGATAAACTCACTCCGATAAACGTTAAAATCAAACAGGCTATTGACGTGAGAATTATTGTAGTCTTTACGGCCTCACGTAATCTCTCACGGTCTCCGGCTCCAAAACTCCGGCTTATCACAACTCCGGCTCCTGCGGCTGTCCCGTTGAAGAAGCGTACGAGCATTCCGCATATGTGAGTTGTGGCACTGACGGCGGCAAGAGCTGAAATTCCTACGTATTGGCCCACAATTACGCTGTCTGTCGTGTAATATAATAATTGCAATAAATTTTCAAGTAAAAGCGGCATCGTGAAGGTCAACAAAACCGGCCAGATTTTACCGCGTGTCATGTCAAGTTCATAGCGTCTCAAGTTTTTCATCACCCTGTATAATAATAAAACAATTATTTTCAGAGGGGAGAAAATCTTTCATGGAAAATTTAAGTGCATTCCCAATCGGCGACAAAAACGAAGCCTATGCACAATATTTCGACGGCCAGAGCTACCTTGCTATGCTCTCACGTGAACAGGTCATTATCGCAAATGTAACTTTTGAGCCCGGCTGTCGTAATCACTGGCACATTCATCACGCTTCAAGCGGCGGCGGACAAATCTTAATCGTCATAGCTGGACGAGGATATTATCAGGAATGGGGAAAACCCGCAAGAGAGCTTAAGCCCGGTGATGTTGTGAATATTCCTGCGAACGTTAAGCACTGGCACGGAGCCGCAAAAAATTCTTGGTTCCAGCATTTAGCCGTTGAAGTTGCCGGTGAAAATGCCTCTAATGAATGGTGTGAAGCTGTCTCGAAAGAGGATTATGAAAAATTAGCGTAATCGTAAAAAATTCCTCCGACCCGTCATGAGCCGGAGGATTTCAAAGTATTATTGCTGTCTTCGTTTCATCATTAACATCACTAAAGCAATTCCCACGAAATAAGAACTCGTTGTACAGCCGCCGCCTGAACCTCCACCGTTGGAACTTTCTACGTCATTAATTTCAAGCTCAAATGTCCTCGTGTCTGCTCCTTTGTGAATTCGATGCTGTAATTGTAACTTGATATTTCGCCCGAAACTTTTCATGTCAATTTATACTCGCGCTTATCTAGGGGAAATTACGTATTGCAAAATTTTCGGTTATTCATAAAATTATTAGTCAATTTTGGTTAGAGAAGGTGAAATTAATTATGCCAGCAAATAAATTAACGAATAAAAGCCAGGAAGCATTAGCCCAAGCACAGGCAATCGCGAGTGAATATCATCATCAGCAAGTTGATGCTTTGCATTTGTTATTAGCATTATTGAAGGATTCAGAGGGATTAATCACACAATTATTAAAGCGAATGGATATTAACGTTCCGGCTTTGGCACGAGACGTTGAAGCTGAACTCTCAAAACTTCCCAGAGTTACAGGAGGCGGAGTTGAGCAGGGGAAAATTTACATCACTAACAGGCTCCAGAATATTTTTACCCGTGCCGAAGAACGCGCAAAATCTCTCAAGGATGAATATATCTCAGTTGAGCATTTATTCTTAGCGATGATCAGCGACGTAAAACTTCTTGAGAAGGCCGGAATAACCGAAGAAAAATTCTTGAAAACTCTAAATGAGGTCAGAGGCTCACAGCGAGTTCAAAGTGCGGATCCCGAAGCGACATATGAGGCTCTCGAAAAATACGGACGTGATTTAGTCGATGCCGCCAGAAATAATAAACTTGACCCCGTAATTGGCCGGGACGAGGAAATCAGGCGAGTTGTGAGAATTTTATCTCGTAAGACTAAGAATAATCCTGTTTTGATTGGAGATCCCGGAGTTGGCAAGACAGCAATTGTTGAAGGGTTAGCTCAGCGAATTGTCAGGGGCGACGTTCCAGAGGGCTTGAAGGAGAGAACGGTATTTGCGCTTGATATGGGCTCACTCGTTGCAGGAGCTAAATATCGCGGCGAGTTTGAGGAACGATTGAAGGCCGTCTTGAACGAGGTCAAGAACAGCGACGGAAGAATAATTTTATTCATTGATGAGCTTCACACTATCGTAGGAGCTGGAGCGGCAGAAGGTGCTGTTGATGCCGGTAACATGTTAAAGCCAATGTTAGCGCGCGGAGAACTTCATTGCATCGGAGCTACGACGGTTGATGAATACAGAAAGTATATCGAGAAGGACGCGGCATTAGCACGAAGATTTCAGCCCGTCGACGTTGAACAGCCGACAGTTGAGGATACAATCTCAATTTTGAGGGGAATACGCGAAAAGTTACAGGTTCATCATGGCGTTGTAATCCGTGATAATGCTCTCGTAGCCGCCGCTGTCTTGTCAAATCGATATATCACAAATCGTTTTCTTCCCGACAAGGCAATTGATTTAGTTGATGAAGCCTGCGCAATGATAAGGACAGAAATTGACTCTCAGCCTTCGGAACTTGACGCTGCCTCACGAAAAGTTATGCAGTTGAAGATTGAGGAAATCTCGCTTAAACATGAGGACGACGAAGCCAGCAAAGAACGTTTGAAAGTCTTGCAGAAGGAGTTACAGGAAGCTGAAGCCGAAGCCGAGACTTTACGCGCGCAATATGAGAACGAGAAGAAGGCAATTGCTGACGTTCAGAGTTTCAGGAGACAGATTGAGGAGACGAAAGCGAAGATTGAGAAAGCCCAGCTTGCCGGAAACTGGGAACTTGCGGCAGAACTTCAGAACAGCGAACTCCCAAGATTGCAAAGGGTTTTAGCGGGTCAGGAAGCGAAGAGATCTGACATTCTGAAAGATGCTGACGACAAGAAATTATTGCGCGAGGAAGTTACGGAGGACGAAATCGCCGACATCGTAAGCAAATGGACTGGAATACCTGTTACACGCTTGCTTGAAGGTGAACGCGAAAAGTTATTGAAGCTCGACGAAATTTTACATAAGCGCGTAATCGGTCAGGACGAAGCCGTAAAACTCGTTGCTGATGCTGTGTTGCGTGCACGAAGCGGAATTAGAGACCCGAAGCGTCCGATTGGCTCATTTATTTTCTTAGGGCCTACCGGAGTGGGAAAAACTGAGCTTGCAAGGACATTAGCCGAAGCGTTGTTCGACAGCGAGGACAACATGATACGAATTGACATGAGCGAATACATGGAGAAGCACTCAGTATCGCGTTTAGTCGGAGCACCTCCCGGATATGTCGGCTATGATGAGGGCGGCCAATTGACGGAAGCAGTGAGGAGAAGACCTTACAGCGTAATTTTGTTCGACGAAATCGAGAAAGCTCATCCTGACGTGTTTAACATTTTGTTGCAAGTTTTAGACGACGGAAGAGTTACGGATTCGCACGGGCGAGTTGTTGACTTCAAAAATACGGTTATCATCATGACCAGCAATATCGGCTCACAAAATCTTCTTGACGGCATAGTCGGAGGAATGATAACTCTTAGCGCGCGTGAGGAAGTTATGCAGTTGCTGCGTGAACATTTCCGGCCTGAGTTCTTGAACCGTGTTGATGACGTTGTACTGTTTAAGCCGCTCAGTGAAGACGAAGTGAAAGAGATTGTGAAAATTCTGCTTGGTCATTTATCGGAGAGACTTGCTGACAGACAAATTGAGCTGAAATTTTCCGATGAGGCGATAAAGTTTATTGCTGAGGCTGGCTATGATCCTGTTTACGGAGCGAGGCCGCTTAAGCGTTACATAACTCACACGGTCGAGACAAAGTTAGCACGGGCTATGATTGCCGGAGGAATTCGCGATAAAAGCATTGTGAATGTCGATGTGAAATCCGGAGAGTTAGT
>JAFTCP010000102.1 GCA_017454625.1 Synergistaceae bacterium | reverse complement strand
TCGTCCGGAGATTATGTAATGGAAGAGATAATGATTGCGACGTGCCGGCCCGAAAGAGTGTCCGGGTTCACAGGCTTCTTTCCCGAATTGATATAAGCTCAGGTCAACGAAATTTTGATTGCCGAATATTGAGAACGTAATATTGTGCATAAAGCCTTACTTATGGTTGTTATAGAGCAAAAATTTCAAGCCTGATTCGTATTCCGCTCCATAACCCGCGCTGTGTCCAGTGTCCGGGAAATGTCCCCTGCAGATATACGGCTCAGTAAGCAAAAACGCCCGGCCAAGTTCATTAAGCGAGAGCCTGAACCTGAAGCGTGCAATCTCCCCAGCTTCGATTACATACGGAGCTAACTCTTCGGGTGCAGGTTCATGCAAACTTTTTTCACGGTAAAATTCCTCGTCAATCCTCATTGAGGCCCAAGGGAATAACGAAGGAAGTCGCAAAACATGAGGCATGTCCGGGCTAGTTTGAAACGGCCATTGATAAATTCCTCCGTCTGAACCGTTCACACATAATCTCAGACTTCCCCTAGAATTTGGCTGATTTATCCACTCGTCAAGCTCAAGAAAAACTTCCCGGCCCTCGTAAATTAACTCAATCCACGCTTTATCAAGTGCTAATTTCGCCAAATGCGGGCTTGTGCAAGCTAAATTCGAGATTTTCTCGGCGGCTTCGATTGTTCCGTATTCATTGTCATAGGGAACGACGACTTCCCAGCGTTTTCCTGAAACTTCGAGCGTCTCAGTCGTAATTTCTTCCCATAAAATTCTGTCGTTTTCATGCTCGTAAACCATCACGACAACAGGCAGTGAATGTTGAAGCCAATATGCCGCCGTATTCATATCGCCGATACAGACATAGCCGCGCGCTGATTTTTCGCACTCTTCAGGTATACAAATCTTCAAGCCTACAACTCGACCTGAATTATTATTATTCTCCGAAAGAACTTCAAGATGAGCATTCAGCCCCGTTGTTCCCTCACGCTGCGCACGAAAAAGCAAACCCGCCATTTTTGCTGTGAGACGATCTGCCGCGTAAAGCCCTAATCTTTTTATGGGATTAATATTCTCGTTCATGCGTAAATTATACATTATCGCGCGTAGATTTCCCTTTGTTTCTGCAAGTTCGCTAACTCTTGAAGCTCGTCAATCGTTGCTGAGTTTGTCCGCATCTTCACGTTAATATCGTTTATTCTCTGATTTATCCCTCTGAGTTTAAGCTCGTTATAAATTTTCTTCCATTTTTCCTGAATCCCAATATCTCCCATCTGAGCGCAAAAGTTTTTCCCTCGTTCAATCAGTCCGAGTTTGTCAGTATCACTGTTCGACAACCATAACTCAGCGAGACTTTCAGGGTTCTCCGTGAGAATTGCGTAGGCGGCATCCTGAGCAAAATTATTCTGCAAAATTTCATAAGCCTCCAAAGGTTCAACTATTAATCTGCAATCCTGCTCTGTCATTAACATAGCACAAAATCCCGCTTCAAGAAAATCATCATGTTCAATTTTGGGCGGTTCAAAAACTTTCGGAGCAGTTGAAATTGGCCGGTCTTCTCCGAAAATTCGCTGTTCAAGTTCACCAGGTGAGATTAAAGTTGCCTCACTGATTTGATTTCGATATTGCAGGACTTCTTCGGAGTTTAATTTTTTCAGGCTGTCGATTAATTCCTGAACCGCTGATTTTTTCGTCGCGTTGTCGCTCAAAGCAGGCCGGAGAAAATCAATATGCGCAAGAATTAACGGCTTTGCTTGTGTTAAAAGGTACTCAAATTTTTCTTGGGTACCTACACACAAAAATTCATCTGGGTCTTTTCCCTCTGGAATGTTCACAACGTAGACATCAAGCCCGTGTTCCTGCAAAATATACATTCCTTTGAGTGCCGCGTTTTTCCCGGCAGTGTCAGAGTCGTAGCAGATATAGCATCTATCAGCAAAATGTGAGAGCAATTCGGCTTGTTCAGAAGTTAATGAAGTCCCAAGCGACGCAACAGCCTCACGAAATCCGCACTTGTGAAGCCTCACAGCGTCCATATATCCCTCTACTAAAATTGAACGACGCTTTTCACGTATGAATTTTCTGGCCTCATTGAACAAGTATAAATTTTTCCGTTTGCTGTAAACCTCGTTTTCAGGACTGTTAATATATTTTGCCCCGTCTCCGTCAATAATTCTGCCGCCGAAAGCTATAATTTTTCCCGTAACACTTCGAATTGGAAAGATTAAACGGCCTCTGAAACGGTCAAAAATTCCGTGCTGATTTTGTGCGCATAACCCCGAAGCTAAAATTTGCTGGTCAGAAATTCCTTGTTTGCGTAAATAATTCGTGAGTGAATCCCATGAGCTTAAACTATAGCCCAGAGTGAAATTTTCTATGTCAGATTTTCCCAAGTTGCGGCGTTCAATATAAGCTCTGGCGGCTGTCCCTTGAGGGCCGTAAAGATTATTTGTGAAGAATTTTGCGCTGAGTTCAAGAATTTCATAAAGGCTTAGTTCACTCTTTCTGCGTCTGTATTTCTCAATCTTAATCCCTGCACGTTCGGCCAATACTTCAAGTGCCTCGCGAAACTCTAAACCCTCAGTCTTCATCGTGTACGTGAAAATATTTCCTGACTCATGACAGCCGAAGCAATAATAGCTCTGAGTGTCAGGATATACGAAAAATGAAGCCGTCTTCTCATCATGAAACGGACATAATCCCAAATAACCGCGCCCGGATTTTTTTAATTGTACTCGCTCGCTGATTAAGTCTACGATGTCAATTGAGGATTTAACTTGCTCGTAAAGTTCTGAAGGCAAATTTTATTCACTTCCCTATAAATCTACACAATATTACTATATCAATCATATAAACTCTCAGTCAAAATTAGCATAAATCACTTCACGCAAAACTTTTTATCACGTTTATAATATTACATAAATTTTTTCACAGGAGATAATAATTTTCATGACACGCAAATTAAAATTTATTCTTGCAATTATTATAGTCGTATTATTCTCGTCCCAAAGTTACGCCGATGAAGTTGACGACCTTCTGAATTTTTACGTGCGAAAGTTCAAGCCCGAGACAGCGACGCTCGTAATCTCCGAGAAGCCTGATTCAACGGGATTATTTCAGGATGTCTATATGGACTTGAAGGGGGTATTAATCGAAAACTTACGCATGAACTCTTTAATCGTCCGAATGAAATTTGTTCAGTTCAACGCCCCTTCAGAATGGAAAAAAGGAAATGTTGAATGCAAAAATGCCGCTACAGTTTTGGCTGTTGCTACACTTCTTGAGAGCGATATTAACAAGGCAATTGCTGATAAGACATTCGGACACGGCGAGGATCGGTGGCACGATTTATCAATGTCGATTAATCCTCAGGGCTTGCACGGAAAAGGCTATTATCTTGCTAAGACGGCATTAATTAATCTTGATATTTTAATCGAAATTGACAGCAAACTTAAAATCTTGAAGGGCAAAGAGTTATGGCTTGATAAACCCCTTGTTAAGGTGAACAGAATGGATCTTCCTGATTATGTAACGAAGAAGGCATTATCGCAAATTCAGCCGCTTGTTGACCTTCGGAAATTCCCGCTTCCGTTGACGCTTCATAAGGTCGAGACTAAGAAGGGGAGCGCAATTCTCTCTACAAAAACTCTTCCTGATGCGCTGAAAGACGGACTGAAATATTCATACAAGAAAAAATAATTCATCATGAACAGCATCGATAATAAACGTTTTTTCTGGGTCGTAATCTCGGCGGTAATTCAAGGGTTACTGTTGGGAATTTACGCCGTCGTTCAGTCAGGGCCTCTGTTATGCATGCCGTTGACGATAATTTTTCTCGTTCCGTTCGTCTTCTGGCTCTCACAGGAACATTGGGGACGAAGGTTGATGAATTTTATTGTCTCGTTAACCGGAGTGTTGTTAGTGTTCTGGCTTTATCGGTTATGGTCGCTTTACTCGCCGAACGGGAGCTTTTACATTGTTCCATCACAGAAGGCCGATTTAATTCGCGTCTCAATGACGGTATTCCTGTTAATTCCGTTCTTCCAGTGTCGAATTGCCGCATGGAGCTGGAAATTTCCATATTCTGAGATATTTTTTCAGTTCTGCCGAAATTTATTCTTACTCTTTCAGGCTTCAATCGTAATCGCCGTATTCTGGGGACTTCTTGTTACAGCGGGCTTGTTGTTCGATATTGTCGGGCTTGATAATGTCCCGTACATAATATTCAATCCGATAATTGCCTTGCCTCTTTCGAGCTTGACAATAGCGATCTCAATTTTCGTAGCGATAAAGCATCCTGGCATTGACAGTTTAGGACGCTGGATTTTGTCAGTCCTTGCGTGGTTATTGCCGTTATTCTCGTTATTGTCAATTGGATTTATCGTGTGTCTTCCGTTCTCCGGCTTAAGAACTTTATGGAGCACAGGCCAAGCCTCAACGTTAATGCTTCTGCTTCAGTTCGGAACAATAATTCTCGTAAATGCGGCGTGGCTTGACGGGAACAAACCGGCTTTCAAGAATAAAGCTGTGAACATCCTCGCTCAAATTTCGTTGTTATGCCTTCCGGTTTATTTCGTCCTGTGTGTTTATTCGGTCGGCTTAAGAATTGAACAATACGGTTTATCAACTGACCGAGTGCAGGCGATGTTCCTTGTCGTCGTAACGGGAATTTGGGGCTTAGGCTATGCCGGAGCTGTCCTGTTCCGTAAATGGCCGTCGTCAATCGGAGGAGTTAATATTGTCTCGGTCGCGTTCATGATTGTAATTGTTGCGGCTATGAACTCACCTTTGCTTGATCCGTATAAATTGGCGGCATTTAATCAGCTTGAGAGGTTGCAATCCGGGAAAATTTCAGCTGAGGACTTTGATTATATTTACATGCGGTTTAATCTCGGACGTTACGGAAATAAAGTTTTGATGACGCTCAAACAGGAAGGTTCATCGGCTGTCAAACGCGGAATTGAAGCGGCAATGTCCGTAGATCCTCTTGAATATCTGAATTACACGGTTAATAACGTTCCTCCCGTCTCACGAAGAACTGAGATAATCTCACGCGCAAAAGTTTATCCCAAAGGTGAGAAGCTGAGCGACGATTTAGTGAGGTATTTTATTCTTGAGTGGTCGAACTCGATTTTATTCGACACGAAGACGGCGAAGGACGCTGCTTTTGTTTTCCTTGATGTTGAGAAAAATTCACGCAACTTGATATTGCTGACGGAAGATGCCGGGACGATTTACAGGCTTGACGGTAGCAAGATAACTCCTTCAGGAATAATCAAGGGTAGCTTCGATCTCCAAAACTTGGACATGAAAGCGATTGAGCCGGGATTTTTGGATATCGAGACTAACGGGAAAATTTATCAGATTTTGAGATTGCAATAAAAATTTCAGGGGGATAAATTGCTTCCCCCTTTTTCTTAACGTTCGAACATAGGCATCCGCTCGTGTTTGAGAAATTCCAGCGTCGTCGACATTATTAACGCTCGAACATATCAGGATAAAGCGGCATCCAAGCTCTTGTTTGTATCAATCCCGCGTCAAAATATATTGCCAACATTGAACGGCCGGGATAACCTGACGAAGAAAGTTCAACGGGTAACGGAATTTGAATTTGCATATGAGTACGCTGAACAGGAAGCTCAATTGCATTCTCGATTGAGTAAATCGTACGTCCTCCGGTAAAGCCGCTCGCTCGTGTAAGCCCTAACGAAGGAACATCACGTGCCCAAATATCAAGCTCAAGCCCATTATTCAGGCAAAATTGCAACAGCATCTGTAAATCCTGCCTCGTCATCGGAATTGAAGCGTCGACAATAACATTCGTAAGCGTCTCATTATGAAGCAGCCACAACGAAGCCAGAACTGAATTAATATCGCTTCCCCTGTTCACCTGAGCAGGTCTGACGTTAAGCGGGAATGCCTGACTTCTCGGAACTGCTAAGTGAATTAAAACTCCGTCAAATCTTTTCGGCCTCTGCCACAGGACATTACAGCGCATGTTTCGTTCGTTCCATATGGCTTGAGCAATAATCCTCGTGTTGTGAGAATATTTTATGTAAGGAGACATCAAAGTAGCGTCGATAATGAAGCTCTCGTTGTTCTCTACGTTTGTTGCTGTTACAGGGTTATATATGCTCATGAAACCGGGCATATCCTCACGTGAGGGCATCATTATTGCTTTGTAAATCCGCGAAGCTCCAATATCCATAAAATTTATATCGCCTTCAGGTGAATGGAAGAATGACCAGATATTTTCGAGACCTTCATACATTGTCGAGGCGTTCTTGTTGAAATATAATCTCGCGCCGAAGTCAACTTCAAACTCGTAAACCTGGCCTTCTTCCGACAAAATAAATAATTCTCCCAGCGGCGACCAAATTAAATCTCTCGGCTTTGGAACTTCCCGGATGTCAAAATATTCCTGGCTCGTAATGTTCAGGATGTAAACTCGTTCATTGGCCCGGTCAGCAACAGCAAGCCAGTCCGCAAAACTCTCAATAGCAACAGGCTCAAACAAAAACTCTCCCTCTCTCAATGGAGGTGTCCAAAATCGAACGTTTAATCCCGTCGCTGAAGCCCGATAAAACGCAATATTCCTGTCGGCCGGATCCGCAACTGCGAACATGTTCTGAGAAATTAATTCTGCGTCAGACACAACGAGTGAGGGAATTGTCGTAAGATAATCAGCGCTGGTGATATTTCTGTCGCTTAGGTTTCGCAGGGAATAAATTTCTCCGTCAGCGTTGAATATAGTAAAAGTCCCGTCGCCCATCGGAATAGCAATCACAGGCGAAGGAACGTTAATTTTTCTCAGGCCTCCGGAGTTAAAGAATGTCCCGGCAACAGGAACTCTTGAACTACCGCGAATATAAACATTATCGCCGAAAGTGTCAGGAATACACACGACTTCACCGAGCGCACGAATTTTACCAAGCCCGCGAATACTGAAAGGACGAGTATAGCCCGTGTTCCATTCGGTTTGGACGGTCGTCTCAGCTTTTCTCCAGCTCATTGGAATTGGCCCGGTTCCGATAATCGCACGCATAATCATATTCTGTTCCTCGAAACTCCGCAAAATTCTCGGTGCTGACGTGTCCATTGGCCGAACTTCAAGATAACTTCTCAGGGCAGAAAGTGAATTTTCAGAGTCTCCGAGCCTGTTCAAGTTAAGCGCGCTCAATAAATAATAATCGACCATGTATGTATTTTCACGTATAGACTGGTCAAGAAAAACTTGTGCGTCCCGGTAATTCCTGCGCATGAAGTGAAGATAAGCATTGTTGAAATACCGCTCGGCCTCATCAAGATTTGCACGGGGAATTTCTGCTGAATATGATAAACTTGCTAATAACGAGAATATTAATAAAGTCGTGAGAATTAGGCGATATATTTTCCCAAAAAATAATGATGACGAAGACATTATTAACGTTGTGAGATTGAAGCGATGTAATTTTGCAAAGGATAATAAGAACTTCGCGCGTGAGAAAAATATTATTAACGTCATGAAAATTTGATGATGTATTTTCGCAAGTGATAATGACTTCGCGAATGATAAAAATATCGTGAGCATAAAACGGCATGATTTAACAAATGATAATCTTAGAGCCGATAAAATTATTGAGAGCATAAAAATTTTCTCCTTTTATTAGTCTAACGAGTATTATAATTCTTTAAGCATTAAACTTTTGCATCAAGGGGCGATTTTCACGATGAGCATTCAGAATATTTCAAGCGGAGTACAGAACAGCGAGCTATACGTAATTCGCAAACGTACAGACGAGCAAAAAGCCGAGCAAGCACAGCAAGCCGCCTTATCAACCGAACAAGTACAAGCTGATGAATACGACAAAGCTAATCCGGTCGGTGAAGAAGTCGAGGGGATTTATAGCGTTTCACACGACGAAGACGGAAATTTGAAAGTGGATTACAAACAGCCCGCATCAAAGTCAGACGACACGGGAAATTCTCAAGGTTCAGGCGCAAAATCTCAGGGAGCAGGTCAAGCCGGAGGAACTCAAGCGACAACGAGCACAGACGACGATGACGACGAGGAACTCGAAAAGCTCAAGAAACAACGCGACCAGATTAAACAGCAATTAAACCGAGAGACCGACGAAAAAGTGAAAGCACAATTGCGCGTCCAGTTACAGAATATAGAGATGCAAATAGCGTTGAAATCTTCACAAAGCAATTAAATTATGAAAGCATTAATATTAAACTCCGGATTAGGCACGAGAATGGGCGTGCTTACTTCGGAGCATCCTAAATGTATGACGGAAATTTTTCCTGGCGAGACGATTTTATCAAGACAACTTAAGCAATTAACAGAAGCGGGAATTGACGAGATTATCATAACAACGGGATATGCTGAAAATGTCCTGATGAATTACTGCCGAAGCCTTGACTATGACGTGAATATAAAATTTGTGAACAATCCGGATTATAAGACGACGAACTATATTTACAGCATTTATTTAGCGCGTGAATTTCTCAACGATGATTTAATCCTGATGCACGGTGATTTAGTCTTCGAGAATGAAGTCATTGATGCCGTGATTAAGTCTTCAAGTTCGGTTATGACTGTCTCGTCAACTCTGCCGCTTCCAGAAAAGGACTTCAAAGCAGTAATTGATGATGACGGGAAAATCTCAAAAGTCGGCGTTGAATTTTTCACGAATGCCCTTACAGCTCAGCCCCTTTATAAGCTCAACAAAGACGACTGGAATTTATGGCTGTCGAAAATAGAAGAATATTGCGTGAATTACTTACAGGGGGGGGGGGGCACTAACTTTTTACGCGGAACGAGCATTGAACGATCTTGACGGCAAATGTAATATTTATCCCCTTGACGTAAGAAATTTATTATGCTCAGAAATTGACACCCCCGAAGATTTAGCGATAGTTTCATCACGCCTCAAAGAAATTGAATCACGAACAGTTTATATTGCCTTCGCAACCGGAATTTTACACAGCGGCCATTTATCACTCATCAAGAAAGCCCGCAGACTTGGAAAGTTAATCATAGGCGTATTGTCAGACGAGGCAGTAGCGAGCTTCAAACGTTTTCCGTTAGTCTCATATGTTGACCGTAAAGCGATGTTCGAGAATATTACGGGCGTGTATAAAGTTGTCGAGCAAAAAACTTTATCATTCCGTGAAAATTTAGAGCATTACAAACCTGATATTGTCGTTCACGGCGATGATTGGCTTACAGGATTTCAGAAGCCCGTACGTGATGAGGTTGTGAGTATTCTGGCTTCATACGGCGGAAGACTTGTTGAGTTCCCATACTCTAAAGATGAACGCTATGAAAAACTTGAAGCTCTCGCACGTTCTGATTTGGCGATGCCTGACGTTCGGCGTGGAAGACTGCGAAAGTTACTCGGCATGAATAAACTTGTTACGGCGATGGAAGCTCACGACGGATTAACCGGCTTAATCGTGGAAAATACGGTTTCTTATCAGGACGGCGGAGCTAAACAGTTCGATGCAATGTGGGTAAGCTCACTTTGCGACAGCACGGCGAAGGGAAAGCCTGATATTGAACTTGTTGACATGACAAGCAGATTTAGGACGATTGAAGATATTGTTGAAGTTACGACGAAGCCGATAATTTTTGACGGCGACACGGGCGGAATTCCTGAACATTTCGTTTATACCGTGAGAACTCTTGAGCGTCTCGGAGTTTCGATGATAATAATTGAGGACAAAACGGGCCTTAAGAAGAACAGCTTATTTGGAACGGAAGTTAAGCAAACTCAAGACACAATAGAGAACTTCTCAGAGAAAATACGAGCCGGCAAGAAAGCCCAGAAGACGAAAGAGTTTATGATCTGTGCACGAATTGAGAGCTTAATACTCGAACAGGGACTTGACGACGCTTTGACACGGGCATTTGCTTTTGTGAAGGCTGGAGCTGACGCGGTCATGATGCATTCACGAAAGAAAGAACCTGATGAAATCTTCGCGTTCCTTGAGAAATTCCGGGAGCAGGACAAAATTACTCCCATCGTTTTAGTCCCGACTAGCTACAACTCAATCACCGAAGAGGAGTTCAAATCGCGTGGAGCGAACATAATAATTTATGCCAATCACTTAATGCGCGCAGCTGTCCCGGCATTCCAGAATACAGCACAAACAATTCTTGCTAATCACAGGTCTCTTGAATGCGATAAATTTTTGATGCCCTTCAAGGAGATAATCAGACTAATTCCGGAGGAAGCCTAATAAGGAGAAAACATGATGACACATAAACTTTTCATACACAACAAATTCTTGATGCCATTCGGGGGGTTATATCCCTGATAAGCATAAATAAATTCAACGAGGGGTGATTTTTCCCTATGAGTAACAACATGGGAAAAGACGTAGACCTTCAAGAGAGGGTCAGGCTGAAAAAGGCGGACCGGGACGAGTTATATTGTCTTGAACCTCCTTTTCCGAAGACGAATTTTTTGATGGAACTTTCGAGTGCGTGTAATCATGCGTGTATCTTTTGTGCCCATCAAAAAATGAAGCGCAAAGTTTCCAAGATGAACAAAGAGAAGGGATTTGATATTCTTCAGCAGGCTTATGATTTAGGAACTCGCGAGGTTGGATTTTACGCGACTGGTGAACCGTTTCTTGTCCCGGAGCTTCCTGAATACATCGCGAAGGCAAAAGAGATCGGCTATACGTATGTTTATCTCACGTCGAACGGCTCATTAGCGACACCTGAGAGAATACGCGCGGTTATCGATGCAGGGCTTGACAGCATAAAGTTTTCGATTAACGCCCCGCAGAGAAAGTTGTACAAGTTTATTCACGGGCATGATGATTTTGATACCGTCATGGAACACTTGAAATACTTGAACGATTACCGGCGCGAAACGGGAAAAACTTACAAGATTTACGTAACTGGAATATTGACGCGTTTCACCGAGAACTTGAAGGAGAAATATTACGAGGTCTTCAAGGACTTAGCGGATCAGGTTGTGTTTAAGTACGTCTACAATCAGGGAGGCTATATGCCGGAGATCGACGAGTTATTGCGGTGTGATTGCGACGACGAAGTAAGAAGACGATGCAATCTCCCGTTTGATGCAATCTCAGTAACTCAGGAGGGCTATTTATCAATCGAAAACGCCGACTATGAGGACATGCTGATTGTAGCAGATTTGAACAAGGTATCGTTAAAAGAAGGCTGGTACGGCGAAAAGATGAAGGAAATCCGCAGACGTTTCATTGAGGACGATTTAGCCGGAACTTTATGCGACGGATGCGTTCATCACACGAAGAAACCAGCAAAGCCGATTATGCCGGAGTGTTCAAGCGTCGAAGGTGAATACGTTTTTGATGACTCAATCGTTCGCGAGAGGCTCAAAAATTCGGGCCTTACAGTTTACGTTCCGATGTCGGCAGATATAATTCATCCGGGCCATATCAACATTCTCAAGACTGCGGCACGTTATGGAAAAGTCATTGTCGGGTTATTCTCGGACGAAGCAATTTCATCTTACAAGCCGAAGCCTTACATGACTTACGACCAGCGCAAAACCGTACTTGAGAGCATAAAATATGTTGATGAGATTGTTCCTCAGGCGACGAAGGATTACGACGAGAATATACGAAGGCTCAAGCCGGATTTCATGGTTCACGGCAAGGACTGGCGAGAAGGCCCGTTAGCAGATGTCAGGGCAAAAGCGATTGCTACGATGGCGGAATGGGGCGGCCAGGTTATTGAACCGGATTACACAAAGGGCGTTTCTTCCAGCATGATACGCGGGCAGATGCGTTAACAGAAAATTTTTACGGAAGGTGTCAAATATGCAGAGAGTATTAAACAGTTACGAGGAGTTACGGGAAATTCTGAACAAAGCAGGCAGAATCTTATTTGTTCATGGGAAATCTGCCGAGAAATTTTCAGCTCTCTCCGAATGTTTAAGCTCGCTCAGTGCAGAAGTAATTCATTTTACCGATTTCACTCCTAACCCGAAATTAGAAGAAGCAAGAAGAGCATGTGAATTTTTCAAAGCTCAAAATTGCGTATTTCTACTTACTGGGGGGGGGGGCACAGCAATTGATGTTGCTAAATATGTTAAGCTGAATAATCCTGAAGCGAAGTTAGCTGTCATTCCAACGACGGCAGGCTCAGGAAGCGAGGCTACAAGGTTTGCGGTGCTCTATAAGGACGGTAAAAAATTATCAATCACTGACGAGAATATTATTCCTGATTACGTCATGTTTGACCCGGAACTGTTAAAATATCTGCCCGAATATCATCGCAAATCTTCAGCCCTCGATGCTTTCTCTCACGCGCTCGAATCCTTCTGGTCGGTCAACGCTGACGAGACAAGCAAAAATTTTTCACGTGAGGCATTACGCAATATTACACGAATGCTTGAGGATTATCCGGCTTCGTATAATCCAGAAAAAATGTTGATGAGTTCTTACACCGCCGGCAAAGCAATAAATATCTCGCAGACGACGGCAGGACACGCAATGTGCTACAGGATTACGGGAATTTTCGGGACAGCACACGGACATTCAGCGGCTTTGTGTAATCGCGTATTGTTTCGATGGCTGATTGAGAATACGAAACTTAATGTGCTGAATGAGATTGCTGAAGCTATGTGCTGTAATTCTCCAATTGAAGCCGCCGATAAGTTCAACGCGATATTCTCACGTCTCGGCTTAAACATTCCCGAAGCGTCAGAACAGGAAATAGAAGAGCTGGCGAGTTCGGTAAATCCTGAGAGGCTGAAAAATTTTCCGGCAATCTTAGACACGAACACGATAAAAAGTTTATATTGCGAAATCCTGAATGTTCCGGCCAAGCTCGACACAATGACAATGAAAAAATTTTGACGCAAAAATAGAACATGTTATATTTTTATGATAAGAGGGAGTAAAAATTATGGACGTAAAATTTTTCGCTGAAACTCTCAACTCTGATTTCTTCACTGGAGTTCCAGACAGCCAATTACGCGCACTTTGTGATTATCTCATGAAAACTTACGGGATTAATCCCGCTCATCATATTATCGCCGCAAACGAGGGAAACGCTTTAGCTCTTGCTTCTGGTTATCACTTAGCAACAGGGAAAATTCCGGTCATGTATATGCAAAACTCCGGCTTAGGCAACATCGTAAATCCTTCAACGAGCTTAACAAATCCAAAAGTTTATAACATTCCCGTAATCTTCGTTGTCGGCTGGCGAGGAGAACCTGGAGTTCATGATGAGCCACAGCATATTTATCAAGGAGAAAAAACTTTAGAGATGCTTGACTTGTTAGGGATAAAATATTTCGTCATCAGCAAAGACACAACAGAACAGGAACTTGAAGCCGTCATGAAAGATTTTCGCGAGATTTTACGTGATGGACAAGATGTCAGCTTCGTAATTCGTAAGGGAGCATTAAGTTACAGTGAGAAAGTTGCGTATCAGAATGAAAACTCTATGCTTCGTGAGGAAATTATCAGGCATATCATCAATTTTTCCGGCGACGCTCCAATTATCAGCACAACCGGCAAAACATCACGTGAACTATTCGAGCTTCGCACAACTCATCAACGCGATTTTCTCACGGTCGGCTCAATGGGACATGCTTCATCAATTGCGCTCGGTGTTGCTCTGAACAAGCCCAATCAAAAAGTTTGGTGCATTGACGGGGACGGAGCAGCTTTAATGCATCTTGGAGCATTGGCCGTAATCGGAAGCATAGCGCCGAAAAATCTTGTTCACGTCGTAATCAACAATTCAGCTCATGAAAGCGTCGGAGGACTTCCAACAGTCGCGAAAAATATAAACCTCCCGGAAATCGCAAAGGCCTGTGGATATGCAAAAACTTTCAGCGTCGATAATTATGAAGCTCTTGATGAAGCGTTAAAATCAGCGTGTGAAGGTGAATGCTTAACTTTCATCGAGGCTAAAGCGAAAATCGGAGCGCGTGATAATTTAGGCCGACCGACAACTACAGCGATTGAGAATAAAAATGCGTTTGCTGAATACGTCAGAAATTTATAGCTTCACTCGTCAATCTTGCGAATTAACCTGAATATCACGGAGGCCAATTTTTGGGAATCATGTCTCAGAACTCGGCCTTCTTTTTCGCTCTCAAACACTGACATAATCGGGGCTTCAACGTAAATACATCCCATCTTGCTGATTAAGTCGCGTTGATGATGGTCAAGATAAAGCGGGCTTGCTCCGTCTCGTTTATACGCTTCAACGATGTCCGGCGGAATTTCCTCACTGTTGGCAATCACAAAGTCAGGCGCACACCCTAAAGCCGCCGTTACCCAGTCAATATGCTGTACGATGTTCATTCCGGCTGTCTCGTCTGGCTGTGTCATCAAGTTGCAGATGTAAATTTTCGGAACTTGTGAATCCCTTAACTTGTCGGCAAAATCAGGTAAAAGCAAGTTCGGAATTACGCTCGTGAATAAACTTCCGGGACCGAGCAAAATTACGTCAGCTTCATCAACCGCGCTTAAGACTTCCGGAAGAGGCTTAGCGTTGACGGGTTCAAGCCAAATTTCAGCGAGTTCATGACCGTGTTCGGAGATATTTAATTCCCCTTTGACGTTCAGGCCTTCGCGAGTTTTCCCGACTAAAGTAATTCCCTCAGTCGTTACAGGAAGGACACGCCCGCGAATTGAAAGCAGATGGTTCATTTGTTCGACGGCAAGGCTGAAATCTCCGCACATCTCCGTAACAGCGAGCAATAATAAATTCCCCAGACTATGACCGGCCAATTCTCCCCTGTCAAATCTGAAGTCAAGAATTTTACGCAATTCATTATCATTCTCAGCAAGCGCGACTATACAGTTGCGGACATCTCCGGGCGGAAGCATTCCCCATTCGTTGCGCAAACGTCCTGAGCTCCCGCCCTCATCAGTAACAGCAACAACAGCCGTAATATTTCTCGTGAAAGCCTTAATCCCCCGTAAAAGCGTCGATAATCCCGTTCCTCCGCCGACAGCGACAATGTAAGGCCCGCTTGATAATCTCTTGTTGATTGCCCGCTCGATAATTGGCCTACCGGATTTAAGCCTTAACCTTCCGAACATGAATAATATTAATAAAGTAGTGAGAACTCCGAGTATAAAGCTCATGAATTATTTTTCTCCTTGACAATATGAATTAACATCATAAATTTCTTACCTGCCTAAAACTCGATAAAGTCGTGAGTAATGCTCATTGATTATTTTGCTTCTTGTCGCAAACAAAACTTCACGTGATTAATAATGCCGCAATTAACTCTCATTGATGGCCGTGTCCTTTGTCCCTGTGAATTACGCAAACCCCGCTGTAAACTTTCGAGTAAATCTCATAGAGCCATTTTGCCATTGCAACCGAACGATGACGGCCTCCTGTACAGCCGACGGAAATATGTAATTGGCCTCGTACATTGCTTAAGAACTGGGGGATTGCGAAGTCTAAAAAGTTTTTCGTGAGGTCAATGAATTTATGCGTCTCCGGGAATTGCAATAAAAACTTTTTCACAGGCTCATCTTCGCCGGTTAAAGTTTTGAGTTCGTCGACGTAATAAGGATTAGGCAGACACCGAACGTCCATTACAAAGCTGCTGTCTTGAGGAACTCCGTATTTATAGCCGAATGAGCTGATTAAAATTGATATGCCGCCGTCATTCCCGAAAAATTCCTTGAGCAATCTTTCACGGTGCTGGTGCAAGTCCATCATCGACGTATCAATCACAATGTCCGCTCGGTCAAGCACAGGCGATAAAATTTCACGCTCTCGTCTAATTCCCTCACGAGTCGACATTCCGCGATTAAGAGGGTGAACACGCCGAGTTCTCTCGTAACGCCGCAACAATTCCTCGTCCGAAGCCGTCAAGAAAACTACTTTAACGTCGCCTCCCCACGCGAGCGAAATATCATCAATGACCTTCACAAAATTTTTGCTCACGTTCCGAACATCAACAGTCGCCACAACTCCACGACTTTGCGATGCTTCCGGTCTCTCAGAAATTAACGTGAACAACTGCGGCAGTAACTCAGGCGGAAGATTATCAATCGTGATAAAGCCGAAATCCTCAAGAACTTTTAATGTCATAGTCTTTCCGGCTCCGCTCATTCCCGTAACAATGATAAACTGTTTCAGAATTTTATACCCCCTTTAGTGCTTGTATTGTACACCTGATTTTTGCTGTGTTATAATTTCGCCTATCATTTCAGAGAGGAGTAACTTCAATTTACTATGAAAAAAGGAACATTTCAGCCTCATGTCATACCCAGAAAACGAAAAATCGGCTTTTTAGCGCGTTCGGCTTCACCGTCGGGACGCAAGATTTTACGCAACAGAAGACGCAAGGGCCGCAAATTCTTAACACGTGCCTAGTCTCGAGAAAATCAAAAAAGGCTGGGAATTTGACGTAATTTTCCGCACCGGTATTCGTGTAAATGGGGAGCTGGTGCGGTTATTATATTTGAAGGATGATAACGCTGACATTATCAAGTTCGGCTGTGCTGTCGGCAAAAAACTCGGTAAAGCTCACGTTCGCAACAGGGGCAAGAGGATTTTGCGTGAGGCATTCCGTCAGCTGTCAGTGAAAATTATTCCTGGCGTAAAAATCGTGCTCGGCCTGAAAGAAAAAGGCTTAGAGGCTAAGACACCAGAAATTTTTAGGGAGCTTGAGAAATTACTCAGGCGAAAAAAATTATTGATAACGTAAAAATATGCTTTCCCGTCTCGCAATAATCTTAATCCGCGCGTATCAAGTTTTAATTTCCCCGTATCTCGGCAAACATTGCAGGTTTTACCCGACGTGTTCAAACTATGCGATTGCTGTTTACCGCGAATGGGGCTTCTTTCACGGAACGTTATTGACGATTAAGCGGTTATTAAAGTGCGGGGCGTGGAATCCCGGAGGTTATGATCCTCCGCCGAAAAAATACGAGAGGTGAAAATTTTAACATGTGGGCACAGGCAAAAGCATTATTACTCGGTCTGCTCCAGATTATTCACAACGCTATAACGAGCATCGGAATAGGCACAAATTTCGCGTGGGGACTTGCAATTATCGCACTCACACTTTTAGTACGTCTTGCAATGCACCCGTTGACGCAAAAACAAATGGTGAGTATGCAGAAGATGCAGAAGTTACAGCCAATGTTGAAAGTGTTGCAGGATAAATACGGAGAGGACAAGGACAAACTCAATCAGGAGACTATGGCGCTTTATAAGGAACACGGAGTTAATCCAGCGAGCGGATGTTTACCCCTTTTAATTCAGCTGCCGATTTTTATTTTGCTCTATGGTGTTCTCTATGACTTGACGAAGACAGAAGCATTCACAAACGTTACGTTTTTGGGCGTGAACTTAGGCGGGAGCGTATTGACAACTGTAGCTGATGCATTGCGTTTAGTCGACGAAAACGGCGTGAGAATTCCTAATGAGCAACTCGGCGTTGTTATGGTCTTCCTGTCATCGTTCACGAATTTGAGCCTGTTATTCTCGAATATTGGCATATGGATTGCTAATTTCATCCTGCTAATTCTCATAGCTTACTTAACATGGCTTCAACAGCACTTGACTTCTGCGGGAAATCCTCAGATGGCAATGATGAATTGGTTCATGCCGCTGTTCTTGACGTTTATATGCTTCGGGCTTCCCGGTGGAGTTTTGCTATATTGGGGAATATCTTCGTTGATGGGAATAATTCATCAAGTCAGAGTTTCACGCAAGACGACCGAAGAGATGAATACGAAACCGACGCTTTACAAAGAGAAGCCCAAAGCGAAATAGAGGAGTTTTAGCATATTCTTCATTGACGGGAAATTTTATCAAATCAGAGTTTCCCAGGAGAAATGAAGACTAAACTCACGCTCTATATGGATAAAACGAAATGACAGAAATTAACTGCGAAGATAATAAATTATGAGAGGTGATAATCTTGATTCAAGAACGAAAAATTACACTTGAAGCCGCCAGCATTGACGACGCTCTCGCTGAAGCATCAAGACAATTGAAGCTGCCTATTGAGGAACTCAAAGCCGAAGTTGTCAGCTCAGAGCGTGAGGGATTATTCGGATTGTTCGGCGCAAAGAAACTCATGATAGAAGTAACCGCGTCAGCTCGTCAGGATTTAACTTCACGAGGACTTGACTTTGTGAATGACATTCTAAAACTCATGGACTTTGAGGCTGAAGCTGTAATATCAGAGGCTGAGAAAAATACTCTGGAGATTACCGGCAATGACGCGCTTGATTATGTCGTTGGACGTTACGGCGACGCTTTAAGAGGAATGGAGTATATTGTTAATCTTGCGCTGAGAGATCCGAAGAATGAGCCGAGATTAAAAATTGACAGCTGCGGTTATCGCGCGAGACGAACAAAGAGCCTTGAGAGATTGGCCGAAGCAACAGCAAGACAGGCCGTAAAATTCGGAAGACCGATAAGGCTTGACCCGATGGCCTCATGGGAACGCTGGGTAATTCATACGACGCTTAAAGATCGCGACGACGTTACGACGGAATCAGTCGGTGAGCCTCCAATGAGAAAAGTTGTGATTATGCCAAAATATGACCCGGATAATATGCCGACTCTTGGTCCTGCGACAATGAGAATACGCGCTCAACGAGAACGAAGCCGTCAGAACAATAATAATAATCTGAACTCACAGCGAAGATTTAGACGTTAGCGAGTTAAAAGCCTCTGGCGTGAAAGCCGGAGGTATTTTTTTTGTGCGGATAAAGAAAAGCTCCGAAGTATTTTTGCTCCGAAGCTGTTAACGTTAATTTCATGGTGGGCAATACTGGATTTGAACCAGTGTCCTCTTCCGTGTGAAGGAAGCGCGCTAACCCCTGTGCCAATTGCCCAATTCAAACGCAAAAATTTTACAGCAATCTATTACTTTGTCAAGAAATTTATTATAATTTCCCGATAGCTCACAAGGAGGAAGCCGCCATGCCGAAGAAGAAAGACACGCAGAACGAGAACACCGACGAAGAAAGCAAAGTTACGCATCATCTTGAGCCGAATAAGTTTTATCGCGACGCTGAAGGCCATTACTGGGAGAACAGAGGCGAAATTTTACCCGGACGAAACTTTTACGCTCCTGCTCCGGATTGGGCCGGACACATAAATTTTTACCTCTTTGAAGGCCCGGAGATACTCATTGAACCTCAACGAAAGCCCCTTTGCAAAGTTCCGGAGTTATGGCGAGGAGCAGACCCAGTTGACGGCGGTAACCTGATTTTGACAGACGACGAGAAAAACGAACTCCTCAGGACTGACCCGCAAGCTGAAAAATTCCTGAGACCTTACATGATGGGCAGAGATTTCATCAACCGAATATCCCGCTGGTGCTTATGGCTGAAAGGTGTTGAACCCGCCGATATTCGTAAATGTCCAAGAGTTCTGGAGCGAATTGAAAAGGTGAGAAAGTTCCGGCTCTCTAGCAAGTCAGAAGCTACAAGGAAAGCAGCAGATACTCCGATGTTGTTTTTGCGGCCTCGTGAATGCACAACTGATTATCTCGCAATTCCGAAGGTTTCATCATCAACAAGAAAATATATTCCCATCGCCTGGCTTCCTAGTAATGTCATTGCTGGAGATAAATTATTCGTCTGTGAAAATTCTTCTCTGTATCAATTCGGCGTGTTAAATTCTATCGTTCATATGGCATGGGTTAGAGTTGTCAGCGGAAAACTCAAGATTGATTACAGCTATTCAAACACTCTCGACTATAACGCGTTCCCCTGGCCAATTCTCCACCCAACCCCTTGGCTCAAAGACGGCAATCCTCATCTTAGAGCGATTGAGAAGACAGCACAGGCAATTCTTGACGCACGAGCGAAATATCCCCGAAGCTCCCTCGCCGATTTATACGACGAACGAACGATGCCGCCCGAACTCCGTAAAGCTCACAACGAGAACGACGAGGCAGTAATGAGCGCGTACGGTTTCAAGCGGCATTTTCAGAATGAGAAATTCCACGAGGAAGATATTGTTATCAGCCTAATGTACATGTACAAGGAATTAACCGGTTGTGAGGAAGTGAAGCGGGATTATCCGAACCGGGAATTCTGGCTGAGTTTTTACCCTGAGGACGCAGATGACGACGAGGAAGTTGATTACGACGATGACGACGGAAAAAATTAGCAGATTGAAAAAATCCGCAAAATTCGTTTGACAAGATTTTATCCGCGTTGTAACATATCGCAAGTTTTCAAGGTGGTGGGTTGGCCGAGAGGCTGAAGGCGCTCGCCTGCTAAGTGAGTATAGGATCTAATAATTCTATCGTGAGTTCGAATCTCACACCCACCGCCATAAAATAATAATCCTGCGGTAGTAGCTCAGCTGGATAGAGCGAAGGCCTACGGAGCCTTAGGTCGTGGGTTCGAATCCTGCCTACCGCGCCAAATATTTTCAGCATACAATAAATGAAAGGGGCATTGGACACTAGATGAACGTTTTGGACGCAAAAAGTTATAATTCGTGTGTCGGTGCTCTTTTTGTCGGCGCAATTATTCGACCTGTCATTATTATTACGGAGGCTTAGAGCGAAATTACATGACGGGAGCGGAGACGCTGAGAAATTTTTAGAATACAACAGGCGGCTGAACTCCAAATCAAGCCGCTTTTTTCGTATATTTACACTTTGAACGGGAGGGTGATAGTAAGTTTTCAGGTTGAGCATAAAAATTTTTGATTACATGAATATTTATCCTGAGAGTTTTATTTGATGACGAGGAGAATTTTTCAGGCATAATATTTATACTTAGGCTTTAACCCTGAGAGTTTCTTGAATTGGCCGTAAAGGAAATTTTCAGGTTTGACATAAACTTTTGATGGGAATTTAGACATTAATCCTGAGAGTTTCATTCGATAAAGAAGAGAAATTTTCGGGTTGAACATAAATTTTTGAGGCATAATGTTTTACACTAGGGCTTTAACCCTGAGAGTTTCATTAAGAAATTTTCAGGCTAAACATAAAATTTTTGATTTACACGTTGGCTTTAATCCTGATATTTCCCGTGAAAGGCCGTATGAGAAATTTTCAGGTTGAGCATAAATTTTTGACAAGGAGAGAATTTACACAATGAAGAAAATTTTAACCTGCACGCTTTTAATTCTTGCAATGACTTCATGCGCATTCGGTGCCGCCTTCAAAATCGGAGGAACAGGCCCATTAACCGGAGGAGCCGCGATTTATGGTAATGCCGCGAAAAATGGAGCAGAGATTGCCGTCGAAGAGATTAACGCATTGGCCGGAGATGTAACGTTTGAGCTTCGTTATGAGGATGACACCCATGATGCGGAGAAGGCCGTCAATGCTTACAACGCACTTAAGGACTGGGGAATGCAGGTTTCGTTAGGTTCCGTAACATCAAAACCCGCCGAAGCTACAGCCGCTGAGAATTTCGCGGACAGAATTTTTGCCCTCACTCCGTCAGCTTCATCAGCAGCCGTAACAGAGGGGAAAGATAACGTTTTCCAGATGTGCTTTGTAGATCCTAATCAGGGTTCAGCATCAGCACAGTACATCGCCGAGAAAGGATTTGCTAAGAAAATCGCCGTAATCTGGAAGAATGACGACGTTTATTCAAAGGGAATTCGTGATACATTCGTCGAGAAAGCTCCGGAACTTGGCCTTGAGGTCGTAAGCGAAACAACATTTGCCGACGGAAACGATAACGACTTCTCAGTCCAGCTCACAGAAGCTCAGACAAACGGCGCTGAACTCGTTTTCCTTCCTATGTATTATCAGCCGGCATCATTAATTCTCGCTCAGGCTCAGGCTATGGGTTATGCCCCGAAATGGTTCGGAGTTGACGGCATGGACGGAATTTTAACGATGGAAGGTTTCGACAAGGCTCTTGCAGAGGGCGTAATGCTTCTTACACCGTTTAACGCTGATGCTAAGGACGAGAAGACACAGAATTTCGTCAAGAAGTATCAGGAAAAATTCGGCGAAGTTCCTAATCAGTTTGCGGCAGACGGTTATGATTGTGTTTATGCGTATTATCAAGCTCTCACTCAGGCCAAAGCAAGCGCGGATGAAGATGCTGAAGCTCTTTGCGGAAAGATGATTGAGCAGTTCACGACAATGACATTCAACGGCGTAACCGGCGAAAATGTAAAGTGGGCCGCCAACGGAGAAGTTACGAAGGATCCCAAAGGTATGGTCATCAAAGACGGCGCATATGTCGGACTTGACTAATCGGACAAGACAATAGAAACTTTATGAGCAGTCTGGGAATTATCGGCCTTAAAAATTCTCCGGCTGCTCTTTTTAGTTAGAAATATGGAAGCGTTGACGAAACTTTTAGACTATCTGAAAGGCTTAAAGATAGAATGCGATTATGACACTAATGATGATGGCAGTATATCGTGTTGGACAAATTCGCCGCACGTATCAACAGATGCTCCAACGTTAGAAGAGGGCATTGCACAGTTACCGGAATTACTAAGAGACTGGGCGTATTATTACGTAAATGATTGTGAAAACAGTGTTAATGAATGGTCGGATGAGTTCCCGTATGCGATTAAAATACTTTTGTGCAGTGATGAGGAAATAAAATCATGCTTACGGCTCGATATACCTTTTTAAGACATTAATCTAAAAATTGAGGGATAACAAAAATGGCAGCTTGGCTTTTATCTTGGAATCCAGATAACTGGCACTGGGATAATTACGATGAAGACTGTGAAGCGGCCTCGCAAGAAAGCCCTATTGAGTTCACATGGTCGTGTCATAGCAAGAAACCGCAGATAGGCGATGAATTTTATCTGATTAAACTGGGAAAACTTCCGCGTGGTATTATCGCTCATGGAACTATAACAGAAGGCATGATTAAAGGCGAGCATTGGGACGATGCAAAAGTTGGTGAGGAAACTGATTATATTTCAGGAGAATGCGATACCCTGCTAAATTACAAGACACAAAGAATTTTGGACGTATCAGTCCTCGATGAAAAGTGTAAAGGTCAACAGTGGCATCCTCAAGCATCCGGAATACGAATTAAAGATGACGTGCTTCCGAAACTTCATGAACTTTGGGCCGAAGTAACAATGGAGTATCCCGATAATCCCGAAGAGAGCGTTTATGAAGAAAAAATTGCTCATACTGACGACGGCATGACGGAAACGACTTCAGGAACGGTTGAAACGGTCGGAATAGTCGAAGGGGCTAAAAAAGTCGTTTACACAACAACGTATGAACGCAATCCGAAAGTGAGACGGGACTTTCTCAACAAAAAGAAGCATCTTCAATGTGAAGTCTGCGGATTTGATTTTGAGAAAACATACGGGAAGCTCGGCGCAGGATTTATTGAAGTACATCACAAGAAGCCTGTATCGGAGGGGGAACACGTTACTGATTTAGAAAATGACCTCGTAATGCTTTGTTCTAACTGTCATAGAATGATTCACAGAGGCAAGGACCACATGATTACGGTTGAAGAGCTGAAAGGAATTATTCAAGACGGCACTGACAATAAAAAGGAGATATAACTTTTCAATGATATTTTTGAATTATTTTATAAGCGGGATAAGTCTGGGGAGCATTTATGCTATTATCGCGCTTGGTTACACGATGGTTTACGGCATAGCTAAAATGCTGAACTTTGCTCATGGTGATGTTATCATGGTCGGAGCTTACGTTTGTTTTTATGCGGTTTCACGTTATGAGCTGAACCCATTTTTAGGCGTTGTTTTGGCTATGATTGTCTGTACTTTCTTGGGAATTATAGTTGAACGTCTCGCGTATAAGCCTTTACGTCAAGCCCCTTCACTTGCGGTTTTGATTACAGCAATAGGAATGAGCTATTTTCTTCAGAATACGGCGTTGTTATTATGGTCGTCGAACCCGAAAGTCTTTCCCTCGATAATCGGTCGCGGAGCGTTTAAACTTTTCGACGGGAAATTATCAGTCTCGCACATCACAGCTCTAACTATAACAGCCTGTATCGTAATCATGATAATTCTCTCGTTATTCATCAGCAAAACCAGACTGGGAAAAGCAATGCGGGCATGTTCGGAGGATAAGGGAGCCGCGCAGTTGATGGGAATTAACGTTAACGCGACAATCTCAATGACATTTGCAATAGGTTCGGGATTGGCCGCAATAGCAGGAGCATTATTATGTTCAGCATATCCCACTTTGATGCCGACGACCGGAGCACTTCCCGGAATTAAGGCGTTCACAGCCGCAGTTTTCGGAGGTATCGGCTCAATTCCCGGAGCTTTCTTAGGGGGATTAATGCTCGGAGTTATCGAGATTTTCGCGAAGGCCTATATCTCAAGCCAGCTTTCTGATGCCGTTGTATTTGCGGTGTTGATAATTGTCTTGCTTGTGAAACCTGCGGGATTGCTGGGAAAAAGTATTCAAGAGAAGGTGTAAATCATGAGAATATTTAATCATAAACTTTTCGCGGTTATTAAAGCTCAAGAGCAAGTGTTAATCATGCTGAAACCTAATTTACACGATTATACGAGAGCAAGAGAAGGTGTAAGCATGGCATTCACAGTTATTAATATCATGTCAGCATTCGCAAAACAGGTTCAAGAGAAGGTGTAAATTATGACCATGAGAAGATTAATAAACTTGAAACGTGTTGAAGCCCGAAGAATTTACTTGACCTATGCCGTTGTGATTATAGCTTATGTGATTTGTCAGGTCATGAGCAGCACAAAATTTTTGAGCTCGTCAATGCGGGGAATGCTCGTTCCGATTTGTGCGTATATGGTTATGGCCGTCTCGTTAAATCTCGTTGTTGGAATTTTGGGGGAATTATCGCTCGGACATGCAGGGTTTATGTCGGTCGGAGCATTCTCAGGAGTTGCGGCGGCGATATTATTGCAAAAAGTTATTGTTTATGCTCCCGTGAGATTGGCCATAGCTATGATAATTGCGTCGATTTTTGCGGCTATTGCTGGCTTCCTGATTGGAATTCCAGTTTTGAGGCTTAAGGGAGATTACTTAGCAATCGTAACTTTAGCATTCGGCGAAATCATAAAAAGCATACTCAACAATTTTTACTTCGGAGTTGACGCTCAAGGGTTGCACTTCAGCATGCTCACAGACACAACGAGGCTTCTTAAAGGAGGACGCTTAATAATACGCGGGCCGATGGGAATTAGCGGCATTCAGAAAATCTCGACATTTCCGGCAGGATTTATCTTGTTGATGATTGCGTTAATGATCGTGTTCAATCTCGTAAATTCTCGTTCGGGGCGTGCGTTTATGGCAATTCGTGATGACAGAATAGCGGCTGAGAGTATCGGGCTTGACATAACGAAGTATAAGATGATGGCTTTCGTAATGTCTGCGGCTTTAGCTGGTGCGGCTGGAGCATTATTCGCGATGAATTATTCGACGATCGTAGCCAATAAGTTTGACTTCAACACGTCAATATTAATTCTCGTCTTCGTCGTTCTCGGCGGGCAGGGAAATATGCTCGGAGGAATTATTGCGGCGGCTGTTCTTACGATTTTACCCGAAAAACTGCGACAGTTCTCGGAATACAGAATGTTACTTTATGCCATAGTCTTAATCGTGATGATGCTGGCTACGAATAATGCCGAGATAAAAAGTTTTCTTGCGAGATTAAACCCGTTCAAGCGTAAGGAGGCAGAATAACTCATGATGATTTTTTTGGTGATACTTGCTGCTTTGACGGCTCTTAAGGAAACTGGGCAGCTCATGATAACTTTTTCGTGTATAAGCATTCTTGTTATGATGTTTGTTAGCTTGACAACGTTTAAGGAGACTGAACAAATCATGATAATCAGCAAAAGTTTCACACGTGAGTTATGCATATTTCCCTCACTTTCAGGTTATCCAGAAAATTTTTTGCGAGTTTTTAAGGGGGAAAAATAAATCATGAAGTCAAAGACTAAATACGTTCAGATCCCATCTAAGACGATTTTACCGGAGCGGGATGCGGCGAGAGATCCTGTGCTTGAGTGTGTGAACTTGGGAATTACATTAGGAGGGATTAAGGCTGTCGAGGATTTCAACTTGACGATTGGCCGAACAGAGATTGCGGGATTAATCGGGCCTAACGGGGCGGGAAAAACAACGGTGTTTAATTTACTCACAAAAGTTTATCAGCCCACGACCGGAACAATTTTACTCAACGGCCGGGACACTCACGGAATGAACACTATGCAGGTCAACAAAGCCGGAATTGCCAGGACGTTTCAGAACATAAGGTTATTCCGGAACTTAAGCGTAATCGACAACGTCAAGACAGCCATGAATAACGAGATGCACTATAACATGCTCAGCGCTATATTAAGGCTTCCGAATTATCGTAGAGAAGAAGTTGCGGCACATAGACGAGCTTTGAAGTTGTTATCGATATTTGACATGCAGAATATGGCCGATGTTCCCGCTGGTTCTCTTCCTTATGGAGCACAAAGAAGGCTTGAAATTGTCCGTGCGCTCGCAACTAATCCGTCATTATTGCTTCTTGATGAGCCCGCCGCTGGAATGAACCCCTCAGAAACCGCCGACTTAATGGACAGCATAAGAAAAGTTCATGAGATGTTCCAGATTGCAATTGTCTTAATCGAACACGATATGAGCCTCGTAATGAATATCTGCGAGGGAATTTGCGTTCTCAATTTTGGACATATCATAGCAAAAGGAACTCCGGACGAAATCCAGAGCAATCCGGCAGTAATCGAAGCATACTTAGGACGTAAAAAGGAGGCCTAAATCATGAGTGAGCCGGTATTAAAAGTTGATAATATTAACGTGTTTTACGGGAGCATTCACGCGATTAAAGGCATCTCGTTTGAAGTTCATGACGGCGAAATCGTTACGTTAATCGGAGCAAACGGAGCCGGAAAATCTACGACGTTGAACACAATCTCAGGGCTTCTTCATCCGTCAACAGGGAGCGTCGCGTTTTTGGGTGAGAGTTTAGCGAAGGTCCAGCCTCATAAAATTGTTGAGAAGGGATTAGCTCAGGTTCCAGAGGGACGACGGGTTTTTTCGCAAATGACGGTTCAGGAAAATTTGGAGATGGGAGCTTACACTCAGACTAAACAGGCCAATATTGAAACTGACATAGAAAATGTTTACTCACTTTTCCCGCGCTTGAAGGAGAGAATGAACCAGACAGCCGGGACATTATCAGGCGGAGAACAGCAGATGCTTGCGATGGGAAGAGCTTTAATGAGCCGCCCTAAACTCTTAATGCTTGATGAGCCTTCAATGGGACTTGCGCCGATTTTGGTCGAGCAGATTTTTGACATCATAGCTAATTTACACAAACAAGGCTCTACGATTTTGTTAGTTGAGCAGAATGCACAAATGGCCCTGAGTATTGCGAGCAGGGGTTATGTCATGGAGACCGGAAAAATTGTAACTACAGGAACAGGCCAGGAGTTATTAGCGTCGCCGGAAGTTCGCAAGGCATATCTCGGCGGATAAAATTTTGAATGCCCCCTGAAGAATTTTCGGGGGGAAATTTTTTATTATGATATAATTTCTGTAGAAAGGGGCTTGACAAAATGAAAAATTGCCTCATAATTGACAAGACAAGACAAGACACCTATTGTTTGCTTTTCTAACTGTATAAAATTTCTTTCTGGCTGTGAGGTTTAGACATGGCCGGAGAGATTAGTATTGCTTATCTTATTGTTGCGTATACGGATCCCGAACATTTAAAATGTCTCGTTTCTGAACTCACAAAACACGCGGATGTCTTCATTCATATCAACAAACTCTCGGATATTAAGCCGTTCATTGAAACATTCGCGGATTTCCAGAGCATTCACAGAGTAAAATTTATTGACAAAAGATACCGCGTGCATTGGGCAGGCTATTCAATTCTTAAGGCGACGTTTGAGCTTCTCGATAACGCGCTCGCGACCGAAAATTATGACAGAGTAATTTTGCTCACAGGTCAGGATTTCCCGGTAAAAAGCAGCGTGGAACTCCAAAAATTTTTTGCCGATAATAGAGAGACAAATTACATAAACGCAGGAGTTTACGATGCAGAACATCACCCTTTGCTGCCATATTTTATGAACTATGATATAAAGCCGTTACGAAAAATTTTGAACGGTTTACGCAGATTTTTCCCGATTTTGTCCCGTCGTAAACATCCTAATTATATTGAGTATCGAGGCAGGAAATTTTACCTTAAAGGGACTGCGCCAAAATGGGCGATAACCGGCGAATGCGCAAAATACCTTCTCGATTTTTACAAGAATAATCCAGGCTTCAATAGAATTATGAAGTTTTTATTTGCTCCCGATGATTTCTATGCTGCTACGGTGATTTATTATTCACGCTTTCAGGCTTCAATATTCAGCGAGAAAAGCATATTTTATTATTTTTACGGGGAACTCGACATATCAAAGTTCGATGAAATTATTAGCTCAGGATGCCTTTACGCCAAAAAATTTTATTCCGGCCATTCTGATGAGCTGATAAACGCGATATGTAAATCATGGGAAGATACGAAAAATGAAGATGAATAATTTCACGCTCCTCATCCCTTCCGCAAAAATTGTTCCCGAAGCTCTCCAGAATATAGGCAAACTCCCGGCTGTAATTTATCCTGTCAGCCAGAGAATTATATTTGATTATCTTTACGAGCAATACTCAGAAGCCGCTGAACGAATAAAGGTAATCTGTTATGAAAATTCCGAAGAGGTAATCAGGAAATTATCACATTACGGCGAGAAAGTTAAAATTCACGTTCTGGATAAGCTCGAAGATTTAGGCTACACAGTTTATGCGGGGCTTGAAGGCGAGAAAAATCCTGTAATCATAAATTTTGCGGACACGATTATAACCGAAAATATTTACGAGAATGAGCAGGATTGCTTTTATTACTCTGAGGATTATTATTCTGAGGCTTGGACATTTTTTGAGATTAACGACGGAGTTTTGACGAAAATCATTGACAAGAAGCCCGGTGCATCAACTCAAAAAGGGAAATTATTTACAGGAGTTCTGAAGATTAATGATCCTGAGAAATTCCGTTTATGCCTTGAAAACGCGTTCTCAAATCCTGATTACGAGATTAGCACGTTCTGGCAGGCTCTGAGAGATTACAGCATAATTCATCCGTTAAAGGCTCTGGAAACTGAAAGCTGGTTCGACATTGGCCATATCGATAAATATTTTGGTTCAAGGCTTGAAGTCAGCGCGCGTGAATTTAATTACATCAAGATAGACCGTGCAAAAGGAATTCTGCATAAAACCAGCGACGACAAGGAAAAATTCATCAGGGAAATAAAATGGTACCTGAAACTTCCGGCTGAGCTTGAATACGTTCATCCAAGAATATTTGATTATTCCCTGCATTACACGAAGCCTGAGGTCTCAATGGAATATTATGCTTATCACACATTACATGAACTTTTTGTGTACGGAGATTTGAACTTTCACCAATGGAGCGAAATTTTCAAGCGTATTCATTCCGTCTGCGAGGACTTCGGGCGTTACACCGTTAGAGGCGAAAATATATTGCCTGCTCTCAAGGAAATATATCTTGCTAAAACTCTTGAACGTCTCGGCAGCATGAAGAGGAATAATAAATTCTCGGCATTCTTTGAGCATGATATTTACGTCAACGGCAAAAAATATCCTTCATTGAACGATTTATGCGCAATCTTGAAAAAGTTTATCCCTGAAATTCTTTATGATGTCGATAACTTCAGCATAATTCACGGGGATTTATGCTTCACAAACATAATGGCCGCGCCTGATATGTCGTTTATTAAGTTGATAGATCCTCGCGGAAGTTTCGGAGCTTACGACATTTACGGAGATCCTGATTATGACCTCGCGAAAATTCTTCACAGCGTCGAGGGCAAATACGATTTTATCATAAAAAATTTATTCAGCGCTGACTTTGACATTAACGAAGCAAGAATAAATTACGAGATTTTCAGCGGCAAACTTAATTTTGACATCAACAGGCTGTTTTGTGAGATTTTCTGCCCGGATATCAAGCGGATTAGATTTATTGAGGCTCTATTGTTCTTGAGTATGATTCCTCTTCATAATGAGAGCATATCTCAGCAAATTATTATGCTCGGAACCGGCCTTGAAATTCTTGATGAGACTATACATATTGCAAAGGAGTAAATTAAATTGTTTAGAGATTATACATTCGTGTTCGATATTGACGGGACTTTATGCCCAATCAAGACGAAAGAAGAGAAATATGAAGATTTAATCCCGTATGAAAATGTTCTCGAAAAACTGAGATATTACAAAGCTAATGGAGCAAAGATTGTGTTATTGACTTCTCGAAACATGAACACTTACGGCGGTAATCTCGGCTTAATCAACAAGCATACGGCTAAAATTCTGCTTGAATGGCTCGACAAATGGGAAATTCCATACGACGAGATAATTTACGGCAAGCCTTGGCCTGGACATAAAGGCTTTTATGTTGACGACAGGACTATTAGGCCCGATGAATTTTTGAAGTATTCGCCGGAAGAGTTAAACGAGATTTGCGCGGGTTCAAGAAAGGATTTGAGGTGAAAAAATATCATGATAATAATTATTACGATGGCCGGGCTGGGCACGAGATTTCGCAATGCCGGCTATAATTGTCCCAAATATATGATCGAAGCGAAGGGCAAAACTTTATTCGAATGGTCTCTTGACAGCCTGAAAGGTTATAACTCGCACGTCTCGAAATATATTTTTGTCGTCAGAGCTGAGGATAACGCGGGAGAATTTATCAGGGAAAAATGTTCAAGCTATGATATTCCTGAAGTTGATATTGTTGAGCTTGACCATGCGACGGACGGCCAGGCTACAACGTGTATGCTTGCTCTTTCACGCTGTAAGGACGACGAGGAAATTTTAATATACAACATTGACACTTATGTTGAGCCTTACGAGATGAAATATGAGGCAATTTCAGGCGATGGACATATTCCATGTTTCAATGCGGAAGGAACTCACTGGAGCTTTGTGAAAGTTGATGCTTTGGGGAAAGCTGTAGAAGTTCGGGAAAAAGTCAGAATTTCCGATAATTGCAGTCTGGGAGCATATTATTTTTCGTCAGCAAAATTATATCGAGAGATTTACGAGGAATTTTATTCAGCCGGAATTTCTGCAAAAGAGAAGTATATTGCGCCAATGTACAATTTCATGATTGAGAAG
>JAFTCP010000101.1 GCA_017454625.1 Synergistaceae bacterium | reverse complement strand
GGAATAATCGCGGAATTTAATCCGTTGCATAAAGGTCATGAGGAATTAATCAGGTTCGCGAAGTCAGACGGCGTAATAATAATCTTGTCAGGTAATTTCACACAGCGGGGAAGTCCGGCGATAATCGATAAATTTTTGCGCGCTGAATTGGCCGTGAAAGCTGGTGCGGATTTGGTGTTTGAGCTTCCGTTTCTTTACGCGTGTTCTGCCGGTCAAGATTTCGCACGCGGAGCCGTTGAAATTTTCAGACGTTTGGGCTTTGTATCGCGTTTAGCGTTTGGAATGGAGGAGCCGGAGTTTGACTTCATGCCTCTGGTTTATATTATGCTGAACGAGAACGAGGATTACAAAAAGTTTCTTCATGAGGAGCTTGACAAGGGGGCATCATTCACGAAGGCTAACTCTCTTGCGCTGGATAAGATTTTACCGGGAAGCCGTGAATTTCTCGTGAAGCCTAATAACCTGCTGGCACTGTCATATATTCTTGAGGTCAAGCGGCATAATTATAATATGAAGATGATGAAGCTGAAACGTTCGGGGAATTTTCGGAGTAAGGATATTCGCGAAAGTTTACATGACGAGAAAATTCTTGACATGCTGCCGACGTTCACGCGAGATATTATTTGTTCGTGCGAGAGATTATGTGATGAAAGTAAATTGTGGCCTTTGCTTCAAAATATTTTTATCAGGAGCAAACCTGAGGACTTGAGAAAAATTTACGGGATTGACGAGGGAATTGAAGGCTTATTTTTACGTAACTGGAGAAATTCACAGGGACTTGATGACTTCATCGGTCGTTGTGTCTGCGCAAGATATACCCGTGCTCATATTCGCAGGAGGTTGATTTACATTTTGCTTGGACTTGATAGATGGGAGATTTGGGGGGCTTTGAGGCGTGAAATTCCTTACGTGAGAGTTTTAGCGTTTAACGAACGAGGCCGGGAAATTCTGAGACGACACGGGAAAAACTCAAACATAAGAATTATCACGAGACTGTCAGAGGCTAAGACGATGGACGAGAAATTTTTTGCTCAGATTGAATACAGGGCTTCAGGATTATACGAATTATTAATGAAGAAACCTGACATGAAACGTGAGGCACATAGAGTTCTGGATTTTTCATGAGCAGATAGACACGGGAAAACTTAAGCAATAGTGCTACAATTCCATAAAAATTTTCAGGAGGAATTTTATCTTAATGACACGAAAACTTTTCACGCTAATATTTTTGCTGGTCATAGTCGCTTTGTCGTGCTTTGGATTATGGCCGAGATTTCTTGTTGAGAGCGCGAATAATAACGTCTCAATTGTCGTTGATTACCGGGAAATTGTTACTCTCGCGAAAAATTCAGGCTTAACGGTTGATGAGGCAATCGAAATTCTCAAGAATAATGGATTGACATGCTTAATGGTCAGTGAGTTAATCGGCGACAACGCTGACAAAGGAATTGGCCACGCTGAACTGAGAAAAGCGTCTGACCCTGAGCGAGGCACCGAAGGCACGATAATATCAATAATTCCGAACAGTCCTCATAGAGATTTGTTAAACGAGTGGCTGAGAGTGAGATTTGCGGTTTCAAGCGACATGAAAATTGGGCCTTTATTCCTTCCGATGCCGTCAAACATGCTCAGAAGCTCCGGAGTAATCCCGGACATTGACGGACTTGACGCGGCGAAAAAAGCTGGGTTGAAGATTTATTACCGTCCTGCACCTTCTCCAGGCCATTTGTCGGACAGGGCGGCTGTTATGTTAAGACGAGTTCATGAGATGTACAATGTCGATGTTTTTACGCCGTCGGGTGAATATGTTTCAGGTTATCCGGATGTGAGCGCTCTTGCTAATGCCGCTAAGGATTGCAATATTCCCGTTGCTAAAGTCGAATTTTCGCGCCAACTCGGAGAACCTCAGCTTAACGCCCAAGTTTTGCCCCGAATAATCCCATTGCACAGCGTTACGAACGAGGAGATGACCTCACGGAGAATTACACGCGCGGCCCTTCGTGATAGGCTGATACGTGCGGCTGTTGAACGTTCAATCAGATTGTTATTGCTCAGGACGGCTCCGGCTAACACATCAAGTTTCAAGTTCAGCGATTTTGCCGAAGAAGTAAGATTGCTCGGTGAAGGCTTGAAGTCTCACGGATTTAATCTCGCCTGGCCCGGAAACGTTTACGCATCTCAAAATCTCCGTGCTAATCTCTTTGCGGCCCTCGCGATGTCGGGAATTTTGATATTCTCGGTTTATCGCTATCTCGTGAGAATGGGAATGAATGACAGCATGAAGAACGCTATAACTTTTGCGATTGTCGGAGTGATTTTAGCGGTGGCTATGCTGAAAGTTTCTTTGATTGCGAGATTGGCCGGAGCATTGACGGCACCGATGATTGCTGTTGAGGCTTCACTTCTTGCTATGGACGAGGGACGAAGCCGAAAAATTATTCCCGCGTTCATCTTTGCTGTTGTCGGAGGCTTAGCGCTGGCTTCATTCTTTAGTACGGCGGCTTACATGCTCAGGCTCAACACGTTTTCAGGCGTAAAATTAACCCTTGTTCTTCCTCCTTTGTTAGTGCTCGTTCATGACCTGAAAAATCGTATTCATCCGGAGTCAGTCATGCAATTCTTCTCACGGCCTCCGTTATGGGGAGAAATTTTTGTTGTCGGAGCTTTACTTGCTGGCGTGGGATTTATCGTGTTCCGAAGCGATAACGTCGCGAACATCTCCAATCTCGAAAACTCAATGCGTGAGAGCCTTGAACGTCTTCTAATTGCCAGACCTCGAAGCCGAGAAGTCTTCATCGGTTACCCGTCAATTTTACTGCTGGGCTTCCTCGTCAGGAACAAACTTTTTGCAAATTACCGCGAAATTTTCAGGATTGGCGTAGCTCTGGGGTTTTCGTCGGTGATTAACAGCTTCTGCCATTTCCATACGCCATTGACGTTAATACTTCTGCGCGAGTTTAATGGATTATGGACGGGCTTAATCGTTGGACTTGTTGTCGTCGGGTTAATCAAGTTCATGTTAATCCCAATCTTGAAACTTTTGCGGCCTATAATCTCATGAGAAATTTTTTCACGAGCAAGAAAATATAACACGTTCTATTTTTACGTTGAGAAAATTTAAGCGGCATTACTACATAGTGAAGCGAATGAAAGTATTAAGGCTAAATTACAACTTCAGGAAGCGGAGGAAAATATCATGAAAAATTCAAGGCAGCATTGCGGCTTCAGAAATTTGTAGAGTTGTCGGGGCGGAAAACATATCATGAGAAAATTTAAAGCGGCATTGCTCGGATATTATGGCTTCGGGAATTTAGGCGACGAGTTATTATTGCAGGCATGTATTGACATTCTCGCTAGGAACGGGATTAAACGTGAAGAAGTTCTTGTGCTGTCGAATAATCCCGAAGAGACCTCACAAACTTTTAATGTCAAGTCAATTAATCGCTGGAAATATCGCGATGTCATGAGTGCTTTTCGTGAGACTGAGACGTTAATACTTGGCGGCGGCGGATTATTTCAGGACGTTACGAGCGTGAAGTCCTGCGTATGGTATTGGGGAATTATCAGGCTCGCAAAACTTTTCGGCGTTAAACTCTTAGCTTGGGGACAGTCGATTGGGCCTCTGAACTCGAAGCTCTCAAAATTTCTTGCTGGTGATGCTTTGAGATTATGCGGAAAAATCCACGTCAGAGATGATAACTCGTTGAAATTGGCCGAAAACTTAGGCTGTAAAAACGTCGTGAAGGGAAATGATTTAGTTATGACATTGAAGCCGGATATGAGCAGACGCGCCGAAAATTCACAGGAAAAATTTATGTTAATCAATCTCAGACCTCATGCGAAACTTGAAGCTTTCATCAACATTCTCAAGCCTCACATCAACAATAACGTCATCGGAGCGGCTTTATCTGCTGAAGACGAAGAGCCTTTGCGTTTAGCCGGGATTGACAGAATTATTCGCGTGAGAAATTTTCAGGAAGCCGGAGCTTTATGGTCTGGAGCGTCGTCGGCTGTTGGAATGCGCTTACATTTCGGCGTATTGTCGCGGATATTCCGAACTCCTTTAGCCTTAATGCCTTATGACGTGAAAGTCTCAGAGTTCGCAAAAAATTCAAACGTTCCGTGCATAGTTGACGAGTGGCGTGAACCCGTTATGCCTCGTGAAATTCCTGAAGACGTATGCGGTGAAATTCTCTCACTGTGATAAAATTTGCTCATGGACAAGCGCAGAATTGACGAACTCGGAATAAGATACGTCGAAAACTTCACACTCTACGAGGAATACGCGGCGAGGATAAGAAATCTCGTGCAAGATTTAGTTGAGCTTGAGGGTGTCGAGTTTTACGCGATAGAAGGCTGGGCAAAATCACCGGCTGAATTAATGCGCATGCTTTCGAGCCTTGACGAGAAGGATTTAGCCGGCATTGACTTAGTTACAATTCGTGTGCTTCTTCGTTTTCCGGCTGATGTCCTCAAGATTGAAGATGTCGTGAAGGCCGAATTTGCTATTGATCCGGCGCGTTCGGTTCCGTCAAGCGGACTTGATGACCCGTACAGATTTGGTTATCCCGCTGTAGTTTACATACTCTCGCTCACTGATAAACGTTCAAAGTTGCGTGAATGGGAAAAGTATAAGGATTTGGACTTCAGGCTTGAACTTCGGACGATGTTACAAGAGGCGTGGGCGACGATTTCCCAGAAAATTAATCAGCCCGTTGGAGAAGCGGCAGAACGGAAGATGACGAGGGAATTAGTTTTGCTCGCTGGACTTCTTGAGACAGCCGACAAAGGATTTTTATCGCTTCATAATGAAGTTCAGGAGGAAGCCTTGTTAATTCCGCCGTCAACTCAAATTCTGAAGAATAAGCCCGAACTCACGAATGCTGAGACGCTTTTCACGAATGAGGAGCTTTATAACTTGTTCCGTGAGGATAATTCATTGCTTGGACGATGGAACGCGATTGCTATTGACGCGGGATTTCCGGAGTTTACGCCGAGCGCGGATTATTTACGTGAGAGTTTCTCACATCTGTGTAATATTTTCAGGACGGCTGGGATTGATACGTTATCTGAGGTGAGAAAATTTCTTGCAGACATGGAGAACGAGAACAAAGGACTTCGACAGCTCCGGACAATTCACGACACGTTCAGGAAAAATACGAATTGGCGGGTTGATCCTTTTTCGGCGTTGTTCCTGCTTGTGCTTAATTTCAAGTGGGAAGATTTGAAGGATAAAGACTTAGTGAAGCTGAACATTAAGAAAGGTTCAGATAGAATTAGCGGCATTGATTAAAATTTTTATAGAGGGGGAATTTTTGCAATGATAAGAACTATTATTTTGTGGGGGATAATTTCATATTTAATCGGCTCATTCCCGACGGGCTACGTTGTTACGAAACTTTTTCACAAGGACGAGAACGGTAAACGCGACGGGCTTGACATTCGTTCAATCGGCTCTGGAGCAATCGGAGCTACTAACGTCGGGCGTGCAATGGGGCCTGTATGGTCATGGTTTACGGCTATCGTTGACATGTTAAAGGGAGCTTTCGCGTTATTGCTGGCGGCGCATATTGTTCCTGCTGAGGACGCGAATATTATCGCGGCTGTCTCGGCTCTTGCTGTCGTAATCGGTCATAATTATCCGGTCTGGTTAAAGTTCAAAGGTGGCAAGGGAGTTGCGACGACTTACGGAACTTTATTTTTCATATGGCCGTATAAATCGTTTGCTGTCGTGTTACTTTGCGGGGCAATCTGGTATGTAATTCGCGGAGTTACGCGTTATGTCTCGCTGGCTTCGATGCTCTCACTGATTGCTATACCAATCTGCTTTGCTATTTTGGGCGCGCCGAAGGAATTTACGATAATGGCCGGAATTTTGGCGGCGTTGTGCGTGTTCCGACATCGTACAAACATTGTGAGATTAATTCAGGGCAAGGAAAACAAGTTCAGCAAATAAAGAGTTACGAGGCTTC
>JAFTCP010000100.1 GCA_017454625.1 Synergistaceae bacterium | reverse complement strand
TTATCACCGAGAATAATTCTTGCGGGTTGTCATCTCGCGGCTTCAAATGTTAATCTCTCTCGATAATCTTCTTATCCATAATTTTATCGTTAATGTCAATATTTTTGCGAAGCCTGATATTCGCAGCATGAGTTTTTTTACGGGAGAGTTTGCAGAAAGACCGAAGCCGTGAAGCGCGTAATGTTAAGAATTTCGCACATAGCTAAAAATTTCCTGTCTGACCTGTATAATAATCACAATCATCAATCAAGAAGGGAGAAAGTTTTCATGAAACAGAACGTCTTAAACACGGACTTGACGGGAAAAGTTGCTGTTGTTACGGGAGCGGGAGGAGTTTTATGTTCGGAGTTTTCGCGTGTATTGGCCAGAGCTGGAGCGAAAGTTGCGTTACTAAACCGAACGTTTGAGAAAGCCCAGAAAGTTGCTGATGAGATTACTGCTGAAGGTGGAATTGCTAAAGCGTACGCATGCAACGTTCTTGATAAGGCGCAATGTGAGAGTATCGCTGAACAAGTTTTAGCTGAGTACGGGCCTTGCGATATTCTCATCAACGGTGCCGGAGGGAACAATCCAAGCGCGACGACGGACAAGGAATTTTTCGAGGACGGCGATATTGGCTCAACGTCAAAAAATTTCTTCAACCTCGATGATAACGCTGTCGATAAAGTTTTCAGCCTGAATTTCACGGGGACATTATTACCAACTCAGGCGTTCGCTAAACAGATGGTCGGACGCAAGGGCTGTAACATTATCAACATAAGCTCAATGAACGCGTATAGGCCTCTCACGAAAATTCCGGCGTATTCTGGGGCTAAAGCGGCTGTTACTAATTTCACTCAATGGCTGGCGGTTTATTTCTCACGCGAGGGAATTAGAGTTAATGCGATTGCTCCGGGATTTTTCTCGACGGCTCAGAACGAAAAATTACTCTGGAACCCTGACGGCTCACCAACCGAACGAACGCACAAAATTTTGGCGGCTACACCAATGCGAAGATTGGGCAAGAGCGAGGAGTTATCAGGAGCGTTGCTATTCTTGCTGAACAATGACGCGGCAGGATTTATCACGGGGATTACTTTACCGGTTGACGGCGGATGTTCGGCGTATTCTGGCGTATAGGGGTTTATTTGAGGGATTAATAGCATGACTATTTAATGACGCGGCAGGAGAAATACTTTATCGTTTAACGTCGTATGCTTCAGCGTATTTGTCATGTGATAAACTAAATAAAATTTTATTAATGGAGGTCTAATAGCATGAAAAAGTTTTTAGCGTTATTGTTAGTGTTAATCTTAGCGTCAGTTGCTTCAAGCGAGACAATCACCCTCACAATTGACGGAGATCACGGGAAATTAGCGGCAGAAATTCAAGTACCGAAAATTGAACACGGCGAGAAAATCCCTATGGTTATGCTTCTTCACGGCTTCACCGGCAACAAGACGAACAGGCCCTTAACGGACATTGCTAATGCTCTAGAGGCTAAAGGTGTCGCATCAATCCGCTTTGACTTCAACGGACACGGTGAGAGTGAAGGAAAATTTGAGGATATGACGGTTCTTAATGAGATTGAGGACGCTAAAAAAGTATTTGAGTTCGTGAAAGGGCTTGAATACGTCGAAAGCGTTTCGGTTGCCGGACATTCTCAGGGCGGAGTAGTTACGAGCATGCTGGCGGGCGAACTTGGCAAAGATAACGTGAAGAGCATTGTGCTTCTCGCTCCGGCGGCTGTGCTTCGTGATGATGCAATCAGGGGCAGTGTAATGGGAACAACTTACGATGCTGGCAATCCTCCTGAGACTGTAAAAATCTTCGGGACTTATGACTTAGGCCGTGAATACATGCTTACGTCTCAGACGCTCCCGATTTACGAGACAGCCGAGAAATTCACAGGGCCCGCATGCATGATACACGGGACAGCAGACCGAATTGTGCCGTATACTTACAGCGAACGCTACAACAAGATTTACGAAAATGGCGAAATTCACTTAATCGACGGCGCGGATCACGGGTTTAATAATTTCTGGGACGAAGCTACGAAATTAGCCGTTGACTTCCTGACAAAGTAAGCAATATCAATAAAAGCCGCCTTCAAACCATTCTTCTACGGCTTGAGTTACATGTGCGGGAGTGTTCTTCAAGGCTTCAAGCTCCCGCCTCAATTCATCTCTCTCACGCGTAACCTCTTCAAGTTTCCTTCTGAGTTCCTCAAGTTCATTCATAATTTCAGCCTCCTATGAAAGCTCAAAAGCTCCCGTATAAAGTTTATAATATCTTCCCTGTAATGCAATCAACTCTTCATGAGTTCCGCGCTCGATGATTTCCCCGTGTTCCATTACGAGTATTAAGTCCGAGTTCCTGACCGTTGAAAGCCTATGAGCAATCACAAAGACAGTCCGGCCCTTCATGAGTGCGTCCATTCCCTTTTGAACGAGTGTTTCTGTTCGTGTGTCGATTGATGAGGTCGCTTCGTCCAAAATCATAACGACTGGATTAGCCACAGCCGCACGCGCAATCGCGATTAATTGACGCTGCCCCTGTGATAAATTTGCTCCGTTTCCCGTCAACATCGTGTTGTAACCCTCAGGAAGACGCGAGATAAACTCATCAGCACTAACAAGTTTAGCCGCGTTCATGCATTCTTCATCAGTAGCTTCAAGATTTCCATAGCGTATATTTTCCAGAACTGAGCCGGTGAATAAATTTGTGTCCTGTAAGACTATTCCCAAGTTTTTACGCAACGAAGCCTTGTTGATGTCCATGATGTTAACTCCGTCGTAAAGAATTTCGCCCTCGTCAACATCGTAAAATCTCGGAATTAAATTAGCAATCGTCGTTTTTCCCGCTCCCGTTGAGCCGACAAGTGCCGTCTTTTGTCCGGGCTTGGCTGTCAAAGTTATATCGTGCAAAACTCTAACATTCTCATCATAGCCGAAGTTTACATGTGAAATCTCTATGCTTCCTTTTGCGTCGTCATTGAGAATGATTTTCCCGTCGTCAATTTCACTCTCAGCATCAATCAGCGCAAAAATTCTTCCTGTTCCGGCCAATCCTGAGATTATCGAGTTTAATTGCATTGACAGCTGGTTAATGTTCATCGCAAACTGTTTCGTCATGTTCAAGAATGGAATTGCTACGCTTATGCTCATAGGAAGTCCGGAAATGCTGACGTTCCGAACTCCTGACAAGATTAATATTCCTCCGGCTAAAGCTGTAACGACGTATAAAATATTTCCGACGTTGTTCAAAATTGGCCCGAGCGTGTTGGCGCGTTTATTGGCCTTCTCGGACTCCGTAAAAAGTTTCGTGTTCAGAGCCTCAAAATCCCTTATGCTGTCGTCCTCATGACAGAAAACTTTGATAACTTTTTGGCCGTTCATCATCTCTTCAGCAAATCCCTCAAGTTCTCCCGTATTCTTCTGCTGAGCCCGGAAATTCCTAGCCGACCTTCCGCCTACCCTCTTAGTGATAATTATCATCGCGAAAATCCCCGTGAGAGTTACGAGCGTCAACCATAACGAGAAATAAAGCATTATTGAGAGAATTGCAACGACCGTGATTAAAGCCGTCAACATCTGAGGAATTCCCTGCGAGACCATCTGTCTTAACGAGTCTATATCGTTCGTGTAAGTACTCATAATGTCGCCGTGAGCTTTGGTGTCAAAAAATTTCAGCGGTAAGTTCTGCATCCCGTTAAACATTTTCTTACGAAGCCGCATCAACACTCCCTGAGTAATTCCCGCAGAAAGCTGACCTTGAATAATCGTCGCCGCCAACGAGAGAACGTAAAAGCCCGCGAGAATGATTAACAATCTCACGACGTTTACGCTTATCTTGCTCCATGAAACAGAAGGTGAAGCGTTCTCAATCAGCGCAATAATCTTCTGGATAAAAATTGACGGGAAAGTGTTAATTGCCGCCGAAAAAAGTATCAGGAAAATTGACACCGGCATTTTAACGGGGAAAAACGAGAATATCTCGCGTACAAGCCTCAATAAATTATTCTTAGTGTTCATGATTTCATCTCCTGCCAATATTATGACAGAGAAGAGAGGGAAAAATCATCCCTCCCGCCAAATTTTACAAGTTAAAAGGTTCAAGGCTCCTTTGTAAAATTCCGTGCATCTGAGCTATTGCAACTCCGTAATTCACGATTGGAACTCCGGCCAATTCCGCGCGTTCAAGCCGTGAAAGCATTTCTTGTTCGTTGAGCATACAGCCTCCGCAATGGATTATCAGCGAAAAACTTTTCAGCGTGTCAACATCAGGAAACTCGCCGCCGGAAGTGAACGAAAACTCAGGATTAGTACGAGTGAAAATTTTTACCCATGCCGGAATTTTCTCGGTTCCTATATCCCCGCATTGTCGATGATGAGTACAGCCTTCGGAGATTAAAACTTTGTCGCCGTCTTTGAGCTGAGATAATTTTTCTGCGCCATTCACAAGAGCTTTCAAATTTCCCTTGTAGCGAGCGAATAAAATCGAAAACGACGTGAGTAAAATATTTTGGGGGACAATCGCATTGACCTTCTCGAAGACTTGCGAATCCGTAACGACTAAAGCGGGCGTAATTTTTTCGAGAGCGTGTGATAATTCCGTATCCTGACACACGAACGCCGAACATCTCGCATCAAGAATGTCGCGTATAGTCTGCTGTTGCGGCAAAATCAATCTTCCCTTTGGAGCAGCCTTATCGACGGGAATAACGAGAATTACGACATCGCCGGGCTTGAGTAAATCAGCGATTAACTTTTTGCTTGAAGACTTACTTTTTGCGAGTGAGGCTAATTTTTCCTTGAGAGCGTTAATATTCTCACCAGTTAAGGCACTGACATAGATAACATTTTCCCCTTTGAGTTCATTCACATTCTCAGCGCTCACATTTTCTAGCAAGTCAATCTTATTGTAAGCGATTATGAACGGAAGATGCCGAGTTTCAAAGAGTTTCACTAAATCGTTCTCAGCCTGAGTAAAATTTTCTCCGGCATCATGAACAAGCACAGCAATATCACTCTTCGCCAACACGTTCAAAGCCCGCTTAACTCTCAATTCTCCGAGTTCCCCGACATCATCAAGTCCCGGCGTATCAATAATAACAACGGGGCCCAGCGGCAGAAGCTCCATAGCTTTACTCACTGGGTCAGTCGTCGTGCCTTTAACTTCTGAGACAATCGCGAGATTTTGACCGGTTACAGCGTTTACGAGGCTTGATTTTCCAGCGTTGCGAAGTCCGAAGAAAGCTATATGAACTCGTTCACCTGAAGGCGTTTCGTTTAGGCTCATATTATTTTATTTAACTCAAAGTACGTTCTAATTCACTAAGAACTTGAATTTTCCTCTCAAGAACATGAATTTGATCTCTGACCACTTCGGCGGCCGATGTCTTGTCAGCTCCTTTACTAATAAGAAAATTCACAGTCTCCCTGTAACCGTGTTTAGCGGCACGCATTAATCCTGTCCAGCCTATATTATTTTTCGCATTAACATCAGCCCCAGCCTCAATAAGTGCCCTAACAATTCGTACATTTCCATTTCTTGAAGCCATAATAAGCGCAGTATTGCCGAAATGGTCTTTTGCGTTAATTTCAGGTTTAGGCTCACAATTTAATAGTAGCTTGACAAGGTGAAAATTTTCTTCATCTACTCTGTCATTATCGCCTTTGGATGACGCAATTATTAAAAGCGTACGGCCGTATTCATCAGTTGCATTAATATCTATTTCACTATCCCGGAGAATACGATGTACAGCGTTTACGTCTCGTTTTCTGCATGACGATATTAATTCAATGTCGTCTCTGTTGGATGATGAAAACCAGCCTCCAAGTATGCGCCCCAATGCACTTACTGCTTCGCCCAAGTTAATGTTGATGTCGCCAAATACATTTACATTATTTACATTAAAGTTAAACATGTAATTATCCCCTTTTTATCTAAAATCTAAAATCACGTTTATTATTATATTTCATTGCCTCGATGTTCTCACGCGCAATTTCCCTCACATTCTCTCTGGGTATTCTCATCAGCTCACGTTCGATCATCTCATAGCCGATTTTCTTCGTCTCAGGCGAGGCGTAATCTTCAAGATATTCCGTGAGCGTCATTAAGGCGTTGGGATGGCAGCAATTCAAAATTTGTCCGGACTTGCACAAGCTCATGAACCTGTCGCCAGTTCTTCCAGCTCTGTAACACGCCGTGCAGAATGAAGGAATATGATTTTGTTTCATCAGCCATTGAACGACCTCATCAAGAGTTCGCTGGTCAGATACGTCAAATTGTTCCGTGTCATGAGGTCTTTCTTCCGTCGTGTAGCCTCCAACCGATGTGCGGGATCCGCCGCTAATCTGGGAAATTCCGACCTCAAGCATTTTTGCCCGGACTTTTTCATTCTCACGCGTTGAAATTATCATTCCGGTGTAAGGCACAGCAACTCTGATACACGCCGCGATCTTCGTGAAAATTTCGTCTGGAATTGCATTATTGAAGTCGTCAGGGTTAATGTCGTCAGCCGGCTTAACTCTCGGAACACTGATTGTGTGAGGTCCAACACCGTGAACAGCTTCTAAGTGTTCTGCATGCATTAATAAACCCGCGAACTCGTATTTATACCCCTCAAGTCCGAATAATACGCCTAAGCCTACGTCGTCAATTCCGCCCTCCATTGCTCTATCCATCGCTTCGGTATGATAAGCGTAATCGTGTTTCGGTCCGGTTGGGTGTAAAGTCTCGTAGCTCTTCTTGTTATAAGTTTCCTGGAATAAAATATACGTTCCAATTCCGGCCTCTTTGAGCTTTCTATAATTCTCAACTGTCGTCGCGGCAATATTCACGTTGACACGCCGAATGTCCCCGTTTTTGTGATGGACGCTGTAAATTGTCTTTATGCTGTCAAGAATGTATTCAATCGGATTATTCACGGGGTCCTCGCCGGCTTCGATTGCTAATCGTTTGTGTCCCATGTCTTGAAGCGCGATAACTTCAGCTTTGATTTCCTCCTGAGTTAATTTTTTGCGCGGGATTGTCTTATTCTTCGTGTGATATGGACAATACAGACAGCCATTAATACAGTAATTCGAGAGATAAAGCGGAGCAAACAGAACGATACGATTTCCGTAAAACGCTAACTTGATTTCTTCGGCGACACTGTAAATTTTCTTTATTAACTCTTCATCTTCACAGGCCAATAACACTGAGGCTTCACGATGAGTTAATCCCGAACACGTACAGCCTGACGCGTTGAACTTTGGACGGGCTTTTTCTAGCAATGAGTCAATGAGTTCAGCATCATCTTTGTGAGCTTCAGCGTAAATAAGCGTGTCAAGAATTTCACCGTGATTAATAAACTCTTCAGCTTTGAGTGATGCAGGATTATATGTGTAAGTGGACATTAATAATTTTACCCTCCTTCTTTGGAGTCAGAATACTTTCTTTCTCTTCAGAAAATTTTGTGATGATTATAACACTCTATGTTATTAACGTAAGAGCGTGAGAGTTTGACAATTTCGCCGTTTATTGCTATATTCTCACGCATTGGCCCCGTAGCTCAGTGGATAGAGCGACTGCCTCCTAAGCCGTAGGTCGGGTGTTCGAATCACCCCGGGGTCGCCATAATAATAAATCCCACACGTTTTAGGCATGGGATTATTTTTTTACTCGTTGCTCAGTCTTGAAGAATTTTGACGTAGGACAATTAGCTTGTGTAGAATTTATCGCCTTCAATAAGTTTATTTCTCACGTCCTCAAATTTTGTGCTGACATCATACATGATAATCACTTGAAAAATTTCGACATTGGATATTGCGCTCGTGCTGAGTTTATCGCCTTCATCAAATTTTTTCTCACGTCATCAGGCTTCGTTATTCCCTCGACATTCCCCGACGTAAAATTATTCCCGATGTACAAAGCTCCCCTCACAATATGAAGCTCATACGGGGCTAATTCAAGCTGCAAATATTTGTCGATTGCTTCACGAGTTTTATTTATCGCACTTCGGATCTCCGGAGTCTTTCTGCCGCTCAAAACAGTAACTCCGTCAACTTTCAGCACAATATCATTCGCTCCCTCTTGAATGCTCGTTCGCAATAATCCCAGCGAATATTTACGCTCAATAGGAATATTTTTCTCATGCAAAATCTTCACAGCCGCATCAAGCCTCTTTGACGTTCCCGGATGGTTCATGTAAATCCCGTATTCAACAATCGGCTGTTTATACTCTTCCGCCATAAAATGCTCGAACAGCGTAATCATCCCAGTCGGAGAATATCCAGATTGAATTAACGCCTCAAGCCCAAGTTTATCCGCTTCGGTCTCAAGCTCCATCGTGTAAGCACTCGTGATAGCAACCTGCGCAACCTGAGCAAGAACAATCGGTGCCGCCGCTCCTCCGCTCAATAACATTACGGCCAATGCTCCAAGCGTAACTTTGTTGCTCTCTGCCGCCATTCGTAAGCTGTGTTTACGGTCAGCATGTATCATCTCGTGAGCCATTACAGCCGCAAGTTCCGAGTCAGTTTTCAACGCATCGATTATTCCAGTCGTGAAAAAAATAAATCCGCCAGGAAGACAAAACGCATTCAACGCTTCAGTCTTAACAAGCCGGATTTCCCAGTTAATTCGCCTCTGCATATACGGTTCAAGTCTCGACGCAATCATCTCAAGTTTCGACGTAACAGCAGGGTCAACAGTAATCGGCCATTGCTTTTCGATCTCGGCAACAGCACGTTTACCAATTTCAATTTCCTTCGCTAAGTCCGGATCTGGTTCAGCGGCAAAACATGAACTTAACGGGAACATGAATAATATTATCAGCAAAAATTTTTTCATATCATCGAAAATACGCGGCGGCCTTAATGTTACAGTGAAACCGCCTCTCCTTTCTGTAATTGCTATTTGAGGAATTAAACACGCAAAAGAAAGTGTTAAATTATGGATCCTCCCATTCTCGCATAACTCGCGGCTACATTCTTTCCCTGAACACGATTAATCATCTGCCCCCGCAGTCCTGACGTGAATTTATCAAGCTCAGAAATTGCGTCGTCCTCAGCACGAATTATACTTCCGGCGATTTCCCGACTCTCTTCAAGCATTGCAGGAAGCTCCGTATCATCAGGGTAAATCTCAAGTAAATATTTTCCGAGACCTTCAGGGCTTGCATTAACTCCGTAATTCAGTAATAAATCCTGCCAGCTGTCAGCAAGCAACTGCAACTGTGAAATAATCTCGTCCTTCTGCTCAAGAATATTCAAGAGTTCATCCATATCACCATTAAGGACAATGGCCTCAAGTTCGTGTGAGATCATTGCCCTTAAAGTCTTACATAACTTTATTTCCCGTGATACAAGCTCTTTCTCCTGTGTCAGTAATTTATCCTGCAAGTGTGAAGCTCCCTGTCCTCTTTGGTTGTGCTTGGGCCGGTGCCGCTGGAGCTGGTGCCGCAGGTTTCGCCGCTTCGGGTTTCTTGCCTTCAAGCTCATTCATCGCATTTTGCAAGTCCTTATCCTCAGGATGAGCCGCCTGGTATTCCTGAAGAAGTTTCATTAACGCCTGCTCCCAAGTCTGCTTTAACTCCTCAAGCATTCCGCGAACCGTAACGACATTCTCAGTTTCCTTCTTCATGTTCGCGTCAACAAGTAACTGATACATGTATTCGTACAACTGCATGAGTTTATCGGCAACTTCTCCGCCCTTCTCACGATTAAGCGTAACCATAAGTTCACGGATTACTTCCTGAGCACGGATAATCTCACGGTTGGCAGTGTCGAAATTCTTAGCGGTCATTGCGTTTTCGGCTGTCCGGCACGCTTTAATCCCGATGTCGTAGGTGATGAGTAAAAGCTGTTCCTTCGTCGCCGTTGAAATTCTCGTAGCCTGATAGGTAAATTGAGCGTTGTTGTTTGTCATTGCCATTGAATTAACCCCCTGAATGTTTTTATTATCTCTAACTGTTCAGATTATCGGCGTAAGAATTATAGACATTTAGCACAATTTACCCTAAACGTCAAGATTTTTGACCTCGTGAGCATGAGCAATGATAAAATCCCGTCGAGGTTCGACCTTTTCACCCATGAGAATATCGAAGTATTCATCAGCCAGGAAGTTATCATCGAGTTCAACCTGTTTCAATATTCGATTGGCCGGGTCCATTGTCGTCTCCCAGAGCTGTTCGGGGTTCATCTCGCCTAATCCCTTGTAACGCTGAACAGAAACTTTTGACGGGTCAGGAGCTTTGTCGATATGCTCGCGAAGTTCTTTATCGGTGTAGCAGTAATTTATGTTCTTGCCGTACTGAACACGATACAACGGCGGCTGAGCAAGATACAAATATCCCTGAGATAATAATTCCGGCATATGTCGATAAAAGAAAGTCAATAACAGCGTGCTGATATGCGCTCCGTCAACGTCAGCATCGGTCATGATGATAATCTTGTGATAACGTAACTTGCTCGCGTCAAACTCATTGCCAATTCCACAGCCGAGAGCCGTAATAATCGTCTGAATTTCCCTGTTAGCAAGCATCCTGTCCATATGGGCCTTCTCAACGTTTAAGATTTTCCCTCGTAATGGCAGAATAGCTTGAAACTTTCTGTCTCGTCCCTGTTTCGCTGAACCGCCGGCGCTGTCTCCCTCAACGATGTATAATTCCGTGTTCTCGGCTTTCTTTGATGAGCAATCGGCCAATTTTCCCGGTAAGCTCATTCCTGACATTGCACCTTTACGGACGAGTTCACGGGCTTTCTTCGCGGCTTCTCGTGCACGTCTTGCGCGTATAGCTTTTTCGGCGATTGGTCTGACAATTTCCGGTCTCAACTCAAACTCTGAATTTAACCCTTCATAAACGATGGAGTCAACAATTCCACGAACTTCGCTGTTGCCTAAACGTGTTTTTGTCTGGCCCTCAAATTGCGGCTCACTGAGTTTGACTGATAATATGCAGGTTAAGCCTTCTTTGAGGTCTTCACCGGTTAAATTATCTTCCTTGTCGCGTAAAAGTTTCCCGGCACGTGCGGCCTCGTTGATTACGCGGGTTAAGGCTGAACGAAGCCCCACTAAGTGAGTTCCGCCCTCTATCGTGTGAATTAAGTTCGCGTATGAATAAACATGTTCTTGATAGCCGTCATTGTACTCAAATGCTACGTCAACGCTGACATTATCGCGGGTTCCTGAGATTACGACAGGTTCAGGGAATAGAGGCGTTCTGTCGCGGTCAATATACTTCACGAATGCGCCAATTCCGCCCTTGAAGAAATATTCGCGGCTCTCGTTCGTTCGTTCGTCGTTGACTGAGATTGTCAAGCCTGGATTGAGGAATGCTAACTCCTTGAAACGAGATTTTAACGTGTCTAATGAATGATGAACGTCCTCGAAAATTTCTTTGTCGGGTAAATAATCAATCCTCGTTCCCTGCCAGTCAGCTTGAACTCCTTCGGATAACTCCGTAACAGGAATTCCGCGTTCAAATCTCTGTGTTCTCTCGATGCCGTCGCGAGCAATCGTAACAACGAGCCATTCAGACAAGGCATTAACGACCGAAACGCCTACGCCGTGAAGTCCTCCAGAAACTTTGTAGGCTCCTTCTCCGAATTTTCCGCCAGCGTGTAAAATCGTCAAGACAACTTCACTCGTGGGCCTTCCGTTGTAAGGATGGGGATCCGTAGGAATTCCGCGCCCGTTGTCCTGAACTGTGATGCTCTCGTCGCGGTGAATTGTAACCTGAATTTTATCGCAAAATCCGGCCATAGCTTCATCGACGGCATTATCGACAACTTCATAGACTAAGTGATGAAGTCCGCGTGTGCTTGTGTCGCCGATGTACATTCCCGGACGCTTGCGAACTGCTTCGAGGCCTTCGAGAACTTTTATGCTGTCTGCTCCGTATTCTTTCAGTGGTGATGTGTTAGTGATTTCCATGTGCTATAAAAATTTCCTCCTTTAGAAGTACAGAGTGATTATAGCAGAATTAAGGATTTTCGCCGATTGTTGAGCTGATAAGTAATTTCATGAAAAAAAGTCTGCGCGCGTCTGAGTTCTTAACTTGTCCTTACCCCTTTTAATACCCGGCGTACGAACTTCACGACAACATAATTTGCTCTCTTGAATTTTTTATGACACTAAAATAGAACATGTTATATTTTCTTACAAGTATTCCCGGAGGCCTTCGAGAACTTTTATGCCTCCTGTAGAATTTCAAAAGTGATTATAGCAGAATTAAATATTTTCGCCGTTAAGCCTAAAAATAGAACATGTTATATTTTCCTGCAAGTTTTATTCTCATATGTTTTTGGACTTCTTCGAGAGCTTCAACTTTTATGCTGGCGGCTCCGTATTTTGATGAGGAGTTAATGATTTTCTGTGAGTGTAAAGTGATGTGATATGATTACGCAAGAAAGAGAGGCTGTTATCATGGCAAAACAAATCACGATTACCCGCATTCGTTACGGCGAGACCGACAAAATGGGAGTAGCATATTACGGGAATTACATGAACTGGTTCGAGATGGGACGTTCGGACTTTTGCAGGGCTAATGGGAAGAGTTATGCTCAATGGGAAGCTGAAGGAGTATTATTGCCCGTTGTTGAAGCTCATTGCAGGTATAAATCATCATTATTCTATGATGAGGAAATTATGATTGAGACGACCGTAACGAAATTAACGAAAGTCAGCGTTGAGTTCACCTGCAGAATTTTTCATGCCGAGACAAAACAATTAGCCGCCGAAGGTTATACGAAACATGCTTTTACATCGCCAGACGGGAAATTGATACGCAACGGGAATAATCTTTATGAATGGCTGAAGGATAAATTAGCTGATTAACAAAGAGACCCCGCTTTTAACGGAGCCTCTTGGTATTTCTATTGTTCGATTGCGATGATGTAAAGTTCCTGAGTCTTAAAATTTTCACCTTTAACTTGAACTTTGAAGTCCTCATGTATAAATTCTTCAGGCAATGTAAAGGTTCCATCTTCGGACACGATTATATCTTCAGTGAGTTCATCGTCAATATAGACTGAGAGATTATCGATTGAAGCATCAGCTTTAACTTGGAATTTTACCGGCTCATTAGCTTTAACTTCTATAATGTCCTCGTCGCGTTCTGTTCCTTGATGAAGAATGTTATCACCTACAACATGAAGTGCCGCGTTTACAACTGGAGGAACAGCTGATAATTCAGGCTCTACGTTCGGCAATGCTTGAACGTCGTTATTATTTTGGGACATATCAACGTTAAGTTTGAGTTCATTGGAATTTTCAGCATTTTCATTCTCGGAGGAGTTTGCGTTTGAAGCTGCCTTTATCGTTACTGTATAAGATTTTGTTGCAGTCGCCCCGTTCTTGTCCGTAACTTTAACTTTAAAAGTGAATTTTCCTGCTTTAGTCGGAGTGCCTGAGATTTTCCCAGAAGTTTTATTCAGCTTTAATCCCGTTGGTAAAGTTCCACTGCTCTTTGTCCAGGTATAAGAGGCTGTACCTCCTGAGGCTTTAAGCGTAACCGAGTATGATTTTTTTACTGTTCCATTTTTCAAAGTCCCGGTTATCTTTGGAGCTGTAATCGTCATAGTAAATGATTTTGTTGCAGTCGCTCCGTTCTTATCCGTAACTTTCACTTTGAAGGTAAATTTTCCTGCTTCGGTTGGAGTGCCTGAGATTTTCCCGCTGGACTTGTTGAGCTTTAATCCCGTCGGCAAAGTTCCGCTGCTCTTCGTCCAAGTATAAGAAGCCGTACCTCCGGAGGCTTTAAGTGTCGCTGAATAAGATTTCTTGATTACGCCGTTGCTTAAATTCCCTGTAATTTCCGGGCCTGTAATCTCGATATCAATATCTTCTTCGACACTTTCGCCGTTATCATCCGTAGCAATAAGAGTAAATGAATATTCTCCGGCTTTAGTCGGCTTGCCTGTGATCTTTGCTGTAGCTCCTGAGGCTTTGAGCTTAAGTCCGGGCGGCAATTCACCATCAATATCCCATTCATAAGGAGCAGTTCCTCCTGTAATTTCAGCTGTGCCCGTGTAAGTTACTTTTACTTTCCCTGTACTCTTAAAGCTCGTAGTCATTTCGAGTTCTTCAGGTTCGGGGTCAGGCTCCGGCTCGTCCGGGTCAACTTCTGTGTTATTGGAGATTTTACCTTTAAAGCCGCTGCGTCCTGCAAAAATAGCTCCTGTATTGTCGTTAGTACCTGCATTCAGTGTAACTTTTGCCCAGTTTCCGCTCATTACGCTTTTGTTGTTAGAATCCTCAAAATATGCCGTAATTCCGCCTGCATAAATATAGTTACTGAGAGCGCCTCGAGCATTAGACTTTACAGTTGTGTCTGATTTAGAGCCAACCTTACAATTTTTAATGATTGAATAATAATCAGGTGCACTGCTTCCATAAAAACCTCCGTAACCTCCTGCATAACCGACAATTCCGCCTGCATAAACTTTTGGGTAATCATCATACAATTGATTAGCCGAAACAGAACCGTCAAACTTGCAATTTTCAACACTTCCCCCGCAAAGGTAAGCCACAATACCACTTACGAAATACCTTTGCACGTGAGTTCTTGCCGAAAAACTTACACTGCCTTCAACGTTCAGATTTTTGATTGTCCCGTCGCCCGTAACAACACCGAACAAGGCGCAATAACTTTCCCAGGGTATATCTTCGTTAAGTTGAATTTTGGAAATCTTTACTTTTATTGTATGCCCGTTACCATCAAAATGTCCGTTGAAAAACTGCGCATCGTGATAAAGACCTCCCGTATAGCTGCCAATTGCTTCCCAATCCGTATAACCTGTTAAATCAATATCTTTTGTAAGTTTGAAATATCCTTTTTGAATAAAACTGTTTCCAGAATTTACGTCATCTCTGACCTTTGCAAGCACAGCCGCCGAAGAAATTTCCCACGCAGAATCTTCATCATAGCCGTAATTTTCATAGCCAGCTTGACCATAAACAACAGCAAATGCACTTGATGCAGTCATCACAAGAATTATGCACGACAAAATAACGCTCAAAACTTTTCTCATCTTAATAAATTTCATCTTAATAAATACCTCCTAACTAAGTACAAAAAATCCCTCCGGCCAAGAAGGACCAGAGGGAAAAACTTTCAAATTCTACCTTACAGGCTCAAGAAGTCCGTAGCTGTTCTCTTTGCGTTTATAAACAACGTTAATCTCGCCGGTCGCCGCATTC
>JAFTCP010000005.1 GCA_017454625.1 Synergistaceae bacterium | reverse complement strand
GCTAAAAGTCATGCTTGATGTTGAGCTTGCTGTGTGTCAGGCCTGGTGTGAGATGGGAAGAATTCCTGAAGATGCCCTCGAAGATATTGTTGCTCATGCGAGTTTTACGGTTGAACGTGTTCAGGAAATCGAGAAGAAAACGCAGCATGATGTTGTAGCTTTCGTGAGTGCCGTAGCTGAAAATATTGGAGCAAACGGAAGATATTTGCATCTCGGAATGACAAGCAGCGATATTCTCGACACAGCGAGTTCAATTATGCTTCGTGATTCGCTTGACATTATCATTAAGGCGCTCGATGAACTTGATGACGTTGTGAAAGAACTTGCACAGAAATATAAATATCTTCCATGCATTGGCCGAACTCACGGGATCCACGCTGAGCCTACATCAATGGGCTTGAAATTTCTTAACTGGCATTCTGAACTTTTACGCGACAAAGGAAGGCTTGAATATGCTCGCAAGGACGTATCAGCTGGGAAAATTTCCGGAGCCGTCGGGACTTACGCGATGAGTTCACCGAAACTTGAAGCGCGAGTTTGTGAACTTCTCGGACTTGAACCCGCAAAAGTCTCTAACCAAATCTTACAGCGCGACAGACACGCCGAAGTTCTTAACGTGTTAGCTGTAATGGGCGGAACCCTTGAGAGAATGGCGCTTGAAATCCGAAACCTTCAGCGTACAGAAGTTCGAGAAGCGTTTGAGCCTTTCGGTGTCGGACAAAAAGGATCGTCGGCAATGCCCCATAAACGTAATCCCGTTAAATGTGAAAGAGTTTGCGGAATGTCAAGACTTTTACGCGGCTATGCTCTCACTGGAATGGAGAATATTGCTTTGTGGCACGAACGAGACATCAGCCATTCTTCAACTGAGCGTGTAATTTGGCCGGACGCGTTTAACATTGCGGCATTCATGGTTCGGAGCATGACGAAAATTTTGCGCGGTCTCACAATCGACGAATCTCGCGTGAAACATAACATCAACCAGACTAACGGGCTTGTGTATTCACAGAGAGTGTTGACGTTCTTGCTTGATGAACTGAAACTTTCACGTGAAGACGCATACGCGATTGTTCAAGAAAACGCGATGAAGACGGCTTCAAGCGGAGTTGCATTCTTGGATTTGCTCCTTGCTGACGAGAGATTAAAGGGAGTTGTTGAGCCTGAAAAGTTAAAGGCGTTGTTCGAGAACGATTTTTATCTGAGATATGTTGATGAAATTTTTGCGAGGTTCTTTGATTAATATATGCCGAATGCCAAAAGTTTACAGGCTGAGAATTTACTTTGCTGACGACATGAAAGCTCCGTTGAGGTAAAACATGCCGAAAATTTGCGTAAAAGTTTACGGCTGTCAGATGAACGTTTACGACGCTGACAGGGTTAGAACGGTCTTAGGCTCTCGCGGCTGGCAGGAAGTTCCGGAGGACGAAGCCGACATTATCATGATTACTGGGTGCAGTGTTCGGGCAAAGGCTGAGCAGAAAGTTTGGAGCGAAATGGGATTATACGAAACCTCATGGAAGAAAAATCAACGTCCCTTAGTCGCTTTGACGGGGTGTATTGCTCAGAGATTAGGCGAGCGAGCTTTAAAACGTTTCCCGTATGTAAAACTTGTTGCGGGACCAAGACACATAGGGTTATTGCCTGATGCTATCGAACAGGTCGTAAGTCATCCGAAGTCAAGAATAAATTTGCTCGACACCGACCCGCGAGAGTTCCATAGCTTAGATTTCGACGCTGACAACATCACGATTAAGCGCGAGAACAAATACAAAGCCTACGTAACGATTGCTCACGGATGCGATAACTTTTGCACGTATTGCATAGTCCCGTATGTTCGTGGGCGTTTCGTGTCGAGAAAACCCGAAGAGATTTTTGCTGAGTGTGAAATGCTAATTACTGACGGAGTTAAGGAGATTACTTTACTCGGCCAAAATGTAAACAGCTACGGTAAGGATATAGGGTTAAATTTCGCGTGGCTTCTTGAACGCGTTGCGAGATTGGACGGGATTAAACGAGTTCGATTTGTTACGTCGTTGCCGCAGGATTTTACGCCGGATATTGTCAACGTTATGGCGAATTATGAGACCGTCTGCCCGTCTCTGAATTTGCCGATACAATCAGGAAGCAACAGAGTATTGAAGCTGATGAACAGGAAATACACGCGCGAAGAATATTTTGACAAGGTTAGAATGACGCGTGAAAAAATTCCGGGCTTGGGACTTACGACTGACTTAATTGTCGGCTTTCCTGGCGAGACCGAAGAGGATTTTGCTGACTCGATGAGCGCAATCCGTGAACTTCGCTTTGACATGGTTCACAGCGCGGCTTATTCCGAACGTGAGGGAACTCCGGCGGCCACTATGGAAGGAGCTTTGCCTGTTGAACTGAGACTTGAGAGGTTGACGAAACTTAATGAGCTTCAAGACAGTATAACTCTTGCAATCAATCAGGAATTGACGGGAAAAGTTTTTGAAGTTCTCGTTGACGGCCCGGCTCCCAAAGGTGAAAAGTTGTTGCAGGGACGAACTCCGAGCGATAAGGTCGTAATCTTCGAGGGAAATAAAAATTTACTCGGCCAATTCGTTAATGTCAAGATTACTCAGGCTGAGGCATGGTGTCTTCATGGCGAAGTAGTTTCAGGATAAATTCAACGTCTAAGTTTCGCGTTAAGACTTCGGCGATTGCGTCATAGGGATTAAAATTTGCGGTGTTCGTCTGACGTTCACCGTAATTTTTTCCCCGTCTAATCTCGTTCAGCCATTTTGCCCGTAAATTATCATTTGCGAAAATTCCGTGTAAATATGTCCCGGCCAGCTTGAAGTCGTTGCGCATAATTCCCTCATTCGTGAAAAGCTCATGAAACTTTTTGCGCGTAACTTCTTCTTTATCCGTGAAAATTTCCTGCGTAATCTCCTCCGGCTCGCTGTCATCGTAAAAATATTCCGTTCGTCCGAAGTGAATTTCGTAGCCGCGAATTTCGTTTATCTCAACTTGGCGCGTAATTTTTTCTTCGTCGTTAAAACTCGTGATTAACGGCAAAAGTTCAAGCCCTCGTGTTCGTGTGAAAGTATTATTCTCGCGTAAATTCTCGTCGATTAATTCACGGCCTAAAACTTGCATTCCTCCGCAAATTCCGAAAATGAAGCCGCCGAAACTTTTTATCATCGTGTCAAGTCCTGAACTCTTCAACCAGCTCAAAGCCGCGAAAGTATTCTTAGTTCCTGGCAGTATTATAGCATCAAGAGTGTGAAAGTTCTTGACTGAAATATTCTCATCAAAAAATCTCACTTGCACGTCAGGTTCAAGATTAAACGGGTCAATGTCGCTGAAGTTAGAGATGCCCGGAAACTTAGGAACACCGATTGTGATTTTGCCCGAATTGTTGCTGTCAGAGTTTGCGAGATTAAGGCTGTCTTCGCCGGATAAATTTATTCCCTTTGTGAACGGCAGAACTCCGACAACTTTTATTCCCGTGTAATCTTCCGTCCAGTCAACAGCATCACGAAAAAGCGAAATATCCCCTCTGAACTTGTTAAAGATTATTCCCTTCACGCGTTTTCTGTCATCGCCGAGAAGTTCAAGAGTTCCGACGACCGAAGCGAGCGAGCCTCCTCTGTCAACATCTGCAACAAGCAAAACAGGAACGTCGGCTTCACGGGCAATTCTCATGTTGACGATTTCGTGAGCATTAAGATTAATTTCTGCCGGGCTTCCTGCTCCTTCGATTATGACGGCATCAAAATTTTTGTCGATATGAGCCAGAGCCTGACGGATTGCGTTAATCCCTGTTGTTTGTGTAAATTCGCGATAATTTCTCGTTGAGCTTGCGTAGACTTTACCGTTCAAAATGACTTCTGATGAATTTTCGCGTCTTGGCTTGAGCAAAATCGGGTTCATGAAAACTTCAGGAGTTAATCTCGCGGCTTGAGCCTGGAGAGCCTGAGCAATCGAAATTTCGAGGCCGTCATGAGTAACGTAAGAATTATTGCTCATGTTCTGGGATTTAAACGGGCAGATTTTCATGTTCATGTTGGCTAATAACCTGCAAAGTCCCGTAACAATGAAAGTTTTTCCTGCGTCGCTTGAAGTTCCCTGTATCATTATTCCGCGCATAATCTCAGAGCCTCCAGAAAAATTTTATTCTCTTCAGGCAGTCTAGTTGCAACTCGTATATATCCTGTCCGACCGTCTGCTCCCACCCACCCACCCCGCAGCCGGTCGGACTTTACACCGCATACAAGATTTTCCCTTATGTTGAAGTTTCCAGATTGCAAATCATTCACATCATTAACAGGATATTTTATTGTGCTGAACTCATCACGTTGCAAGCCTATAAAATTTCGAGTATGACGTACAACAATTCCAGACATCAGCAAAAACTTTATCATGTCAATATCATTCGCAGCTTTAATCAGGAAATAATGAACATCCGAATTCATCACGTCAAACCCCAAATCTCTAATCGCATTCATAAATTCCGGCGTATTCTCACGGTAAAAGTTTCGCGTCTCGTCATAAAATTTCTCGTTCTCTAAAAAATTCACGGCCAATTCCTGAGCAATCGCATTAACGCTCCAACTGGGAAGAAAGTCTTTCAGGTCCGAGATTATTTTTTCATTCGCGATGATGTAGCCTATTCTTACGCCGCTTAAGTGAAAAATTTTTGTCAGTGAGCGCAGAATTATCACGTTATCAAAATCGCATAATCTCTCAGGTTCAAGCTCACGCAGAAAATCTATATATGCTTCGTCGATGATAAATATTTTGTCGGGCGAAGAGCTTATGACCTCAGCAAGTTTTATAAATTTCCCCGTCGGATTATTAGGGTTCGTGATAATTATATGCTTGAACTCGTTAATCTCGTCGAGTGTGAAAATGTCATGTGTATTCTTAAACGCCCGCTTGTATTCTGAGTAATTCGGCTGAAGAATAGCTACATCATTATCAAACAATCTCGCGAGTAAAAATATCGCCTGATTAATCCCGTTCGTAAATAAAATTCTGTCCCGGCTTATTCCTTCACGTTCAGAAATAATTTTTGTGAGCTTCCGGCATTCAGGGTCAGGATAACTTGACGCTAACTTTTCAAGATTAATATTCACTTTCGGCCAAGCGAGAACGTTAACATTCGTGCTGAAGTCAATAACTCTCTCAGGCATCGGAACATTAAACGCACGATAAAGATTTTCCGGATTGGCTCCATGAATTATATTGTACATGAGAGTATATTATCAGATTTTTGGGGCGGGTGGGCGGGATCTTAATAAACATATCGTGTGGGAAAATTTAGTATGATGAGAAAACTCGCTATCGGGAAATTCAATATGACAAAGGCATAAATTATTGCTGTTAAGAAAATCAGCATGACAAAACACGTAGAAAATAGCACATGAGGGTATAAATTATTACAGTGAAGATTGCACACGAGACATCAAGCAATTTCCACGCTCGGATAACGTCAAAAATTTCCGGCTCTCTTCCTTCCGAATTAATCGAGGGACGAGCTTCAAACTTTCCTGAGTAAAACGCTCCTCCTCCGAGCTTAACTCCCAGAACTCCGGCAAAAGCACTCTCACCATGCGCGCTGTTAGGACTTTTATGCTTTAACCTGTCATCAAGAAAAACTTTCATAGCCTGTTTAACATCACAGCTCATTAATGCTCCGGCCAAGATTATAATTACTCCGCCAAGTCGAGCCGGTAAAAAGTTCAGAACGTCATCAAGCCTCGCGCTCGCAGTTCCGAACTCGTGAAACTCTTCATAACCTATCATTGAGTCAAGAGTGCTTGCCGCCTTAAACAACCACACGAATAAACACATTCCCCATGACGAATTTATGAATTGGCCGATCATCGCAAAAAACATCACCGAAAATACGCCATCAACCGAATTTTCAGCTATGGTCTCAATCAACGCTCTCACAATTTCGGTCTCATTAAGATTTTGAGTGTCCCGGCCAACCACGAATGATAGATATTTTCTGGCTTCAAGTAAATTCTTATTCATTAAGCCGTCGTCATCTTTCATATCTTGTTGCGTTTCAGGTAATTTTTTCTTCATTACGGCATTAACGACTGAAATATTTTCATTGTGTATATCCCGCTGTATCCCAAGTTCTTCGGGCAAATTCTTATTAATCAATACATTCACGACAGGAACAGTCTCATTTTTCATATCCTGCCGCTTCATAGCTGCTTCACATTTCATCAAGGCTTTCACCACCGGAGCAGTCTCATCCTTCAAGTCTCGCCAGGCTAACGCTGAGTAAAGCAAATAAACTTGAACGAGAAAATTGCAGTCTGAGATGTATAGAACTATAAAGACTAAAAGCCCCGTTGTCGTGAGTGTCATTATGCAGACAGCGAGGCCCTGAAAGAATGAATGAGTATCAGTGAGAAAAATTTTGCGCCAGAAGTCTATAATTTTCCCGATTAAGATTACTGGATGAGGTAAAAATTTCGGGTCTCCTAACGCAAAATCAAGAAGAACTGCGATTATCAGCGCCAACAATTAATCCTCGAATTCTCCAGTCCTTCCCTTGTGAAGATCAACAGTAATAACATGTCCTTCATCATCGCCGTCATCTCGTCGTTCAGTGATTGATAAGGTCATGTTTCTATCAGCAAGTTCAAACGAAAGTACGCTAATCTCCGGATCCTCAAAAGGAGTTTCGCGCATCGTCGGAGTTCCGAGCTTCTTTCGTAAATCTGATTGATACATGCCGATTAAGTCAACGCCGAAAAATTGCTTGCAGATGTCGCCGTCTGACGTTTGGAAATATAAATCTTCGACAGATTTTTTACCCCTGATAACTCGAAATTCGCCGTCATCAGAAGTGTACGTGATTGTTCCGTCGTCGTTGTCCCTGCTCCAGTCGCCGGGCTTGGACATGATTTTATTGCGGGCCTTAACGTAATTCTTGTAGAGGTTCGAGGCTGATTTGCTTTTACCGCCCATCTTTAAGCGTATTCCGTTCTGGGGAAGCCAGCCGGTTTTGCCGTTGACGCTGACTTTGTACCAGAGATAATTATCATCATCACGAACCGCGCTCGGAACACTGAGCCACTTTGCAGGCATCTTGACCGTCGAATACTCAGAATACCTGTCAGCCTTCTCATAAAGCCGCAATGAACTCTCAAGAGGCCAAGCCCATTGACCTTTTGCGGGAGGAACAGGAGCCGCGAATGAAACCGACGCTGACACCATGACTAAGAGAAATGCAAACGCTAAAACTTTTCTTAACATTATTAAACACTCCTTTTGTGATAAATTTTTTAGAAATTATAATATATTTTCACGGCTCAATACCTATAAGAATAATCGGCACAGAAGGGTTTGAACGCCCCTCACGTACAATATTTGCAAGCTCATTTTCATACCAGGCAACTCCTGAAGACATCTGCGACATCATTTTATGCGTCGGAATAATCTCAATACCAACGTCAATATCTCCCCGTTCTTAAAAGAACGTGTGTTTAACGTGCAAATCATACTGAACCGAAAAATATTTTCAAAACTGAACTTCAACAGCCGCTTTATCTTTCACGAAGTCAATCTGATTATACGTCCTGAAAGCCTCAAATCCACGCGAAAGAATAATTTTTCTTTGTTCGTCATTGTCTCGAAGATTAATAATTTCCCGCGTCGTGTCTAAATCTTCATTAACAAAGTAATCGTGTCTCACCTCATGCCAGCCGTAAGAGAAAAATTCATCCCGAAAAAGTTTATTAAGTTTTGCCGGAGAGTATAAAGTTTTCCCCTTCATTGTCTTTTCGCGGCTGATTTTCTCAAACGCTGATGAAGCATCGACGTTTTTTATCGCTTTCTGAATTTCACGCCAGAGTTCAGGTTTACGCACTAATAGAAATTCGAGACCGTTCAAATGGCTGTAAATATTAGCAATTCTCATTATTCCCAGTCCGTAGGCTTTTGAGCAATTTTGTCATTCGGCGAAGGCTTATAAATTTCCTGATATATCGGACGCATAATTAACGTACCTTCGCATAATTAACGTACCTTCCCTCAGCTTCTTTATTCGTTCAAGTCCTGCATCAACATAAACTTTTTCGCGCTCGCTTCCCCAAGCAATACGTTCATTCTTCAGAGCCGCAATCAAACTTGAGCCGACTCCCGCAAACGGATCATAAACGACATCGCCGGAGTTCGTGAGAGCAAGCACGCATCTTTCAGCGAGTTCAACGGGAAATTGGCAGGGATGATTGATTTTCTCAGGATGATTATTCTTTACATTCGGAATATCCCAAATTTGAGCGTCCCAGTCATCAATTAAACGTTCAAGCGTAAGCTCCCAGATGTCTTCGGATTTTTCCCTTTGGGATTGCCGCTTAATTCTCCCTTTTTTGCTCCCTTGAAATATTTTTTGCCGGGATATTTTGACGGTATACGCACATCATCAAGATTGAACGTGTAATCGTCGGACTTCGTGAACCACAAAATATTTTCGTAACGTCCGCTGAAACGCTTTGAGCAGTGCAGGCCGTGCCCGAAATGCCATATAATTCTGTTTCTCAGCTTCAAGCCGACATTCTTAAACTACGGGTAAAAATATATATCAAGCGGATAAACTTCTCCGTCATCTACGAAATTCCCAATCTGCCAGCAAATGCTTCCGTCTGGTTTCAAAATTCGCATAAGCTCAGAGATTAACGGCTCAAAACTTTTTATGTAATCTTGAATGTCAATTTTTATCTCGTAAGATTTCCCGATGTTATAAGGCGGTGAAGTGATGATTAATTTCACTGCCTCATTCGGGATTTTCCGGCTGAACTCTAAAGCGTCAATGCATTCATATTTGTATTCGGGCAAATTTGCAAGCTCAAGAAAAATTTGCATTACACGTCTAAACAGCTTCCGCCGATAAACTCACGAATTACGGAATTATTTGGGATACCGTCATTATTCAAGGCCGGCACAAAACGAAGAATATTTAACAGCCTCAATGCCTCACTGAACACTGAAGAGTTCTCATCAACCGTATGTAATAACGGCTCAACATAAGGCTTCAACACTCCGAGTTCATAAGGAAGCGACGAGTTGAAAATTGCATTGGCCCGGCTCCTGTAAGGGAAAATATATTTTTTTGCTCCCCTAATAACTTTTGGATAAACTTCCAGCGTAACCTGAGCTGATTTCCCGCGCGTCCTATAATCCCGGATTATTCGACGCAACAATCTATTATCTCCTGTGCTTGTCCTGTTATGAGGGTCAATACAAATTCCCGTCAACGGCGACACAAAAACTCCGTAGCGTCCGGCTTCAGGTATCATTGATAAAATTCTGTCGTTAAGGCCGTGAATACCTTCCATGATAAGAACATCCGAAGGCTTGAGCTTGATAACTTTTCCCGGTTCCTTCTTGCCCGTGATGAAATTATAAACAGGAGTAATAACCTCTTCACCCGCTAAAATCCTCGTCAAATTGTCCTCGAGCAAATCCAAATCAAGCGCATCAAGTCGTTCATAATCATATTCGCCCGTCTCATCTTTGGGGCTGTCCTCGCGTTCCTTGAAGTAATTATCCAACGGCAGAGTTACAGGAGTTTTTCCGCACACCATTAATTCCACCTTCAGGCGTTCTGAGAACGTCGTCTTTCCTGAACCTGAAGGCCCCGCAATCGTTACAACCTTAACCGGTTTATCTGCAATATCTTCGGCGATGTTTCCTAATGATTGTGAGTGAAAGGCTTCGGCGATTAATATTAATTCCTGTATTCTTCCCTCTGTAACTCGATGATGTAACTTGTTCAGATAATTTAAGTCCAAGACCTGTAGCCAATGAGCATAATCAAAGAAAACTTTTCCCATCGACGGATCTAATTTCAGGTCGTGTAACTCTTCGGGAGCATCAGGCTTCGGAAAACGTAACAAAATTCCCTGCTCGTACAAAACTAAATCAAACATCCTTAATGCTCCTGTTGACGGCGCAAGAGGACCTCCGCAAAAATATCCGTAACGTTCTCCGCAACGATAAACTTCAACGGGATCTAAATTAGCTCGCACGAATAACTCCGCAATTTCGTTCTCACCTTGACGCTGAAAAACTCTTCGGGCCTTATCAATCGTCAAAATTTCCCGAACAATCGGAGTGTCCCGTTTGATAATTTCCGTCATCTCAGCTTTTATCTTGTCAACGTCGGCTTGAGTGAATGTTCCCTCTTCAAGTTCCCAATAATTACTGTCAGCTATCGAATGCCGCAAACTAATCTTTTTCCCTAAAACTCTCGCACACGCAATAATCAACACGAAACCTAGCGAACGTTTATAAATTCGTTGTCCCGTCGGAGAAGTCGAAGCGATAAATTCAACTGTAGCGTCCTCGTCAACAATCCAGTCTAACGGACGGGTATAATTATTCACAAACCACGCTATAACTCTTCGCTGGGGCATGTCATGCTTCGTAATCATCTCGCTCATAACGTCGTGTCCCGTAACAGGAGCTTCACCGGCTATGTAACTCGCAATATATGTGTCTCGTTTAGTCGCGGCCGTTAATACGCAAACTGTGAATGCCAAAATCTAACACCTTCCTTAAATTTTCGTGTAATTATAGCTTATCTCCTGAAGGCTTGACGCAATAATCCCCATTCCTCAAATTTCATCTTCCATGTTACGAGTGAATACATCCCTGCGCTGATTATGATTACGCCTAATACCCATGACGCTCTGAGCATGAGACTTCCGGCGGGATTATAGGGCCATAAGAATTTGTAAAGCATTATCGAAGCATCAAGGACGGCAAGAGAAACCATGTAATCCCAGAAAACTTTTGACGTAATTATTTTCAGAGGACGGCCAACTTTGCGACGGACATAATATAATCCGAGCATTCCCGATAAAGTAAAAGCAATTCCCGGAGCAAGAGCCAGACCATTATAGCCCATTGGATAAACAAGAACGAGTGAGAATATCGCCGTCGATAAAACGCTGAAACTCGTAACCTTGAAGGCTTCCTTCGGCATCGACAACGCATAAAGCGCACGCATTACGACAGTCGAGCAAGCCATTCCGGGAAGTCCGAGCATGCTTAAGGCTAAACATGATGAAGTTGCAGACCAAGCCCAAGCTCCGAATTGGCCGCGAACAAAAACGAGATGAACGAACTCACTCGAAATTTCCATAACTCCGAGCGACGCAGGAATTACTACGAACAATGCAAATCTCACGGCCTGCCTCAAAGTCAAAATAAACTCGTCGTCATCTTTTGCTCGTGCTAATTGCGGCAAAACAGCCTGAGAAATCGCGATTACGAACAAACCGAGCGGCAATTGCAAAATCCTGTTTGAGTAGTTCAGGACAGAAATACTTCCTTCCTGCAAAAACGAGCCTAACATTCGGCTGATTACGGGGTTGACTTGATTTAAAGAGAGTCCGGCAGCATAAGGGATAAATAATTTCATGATGCGGCGTAAATCATTATCCTTCAAGTCCGGCTTAATCGGATAAAGAGGAGCTTTCATCTTGAAACCCCAGAGCCATTGTGTCATGAAATGCGCGAAGCCTCCGGCTAAAACGGATAAAGCTAAACCGTAAACTCCGAACTTTGCCGCGAAGAATGGAGCTGTGATTATAAAAACTAAATTGCTGAAGGCCGGCGATAACGCGGGAATAAAGAACGAACCCAGCGAGTTCAATTCTCCCATCGTCAACGCCTCAAGAGAAATAAATATCAGGAACGGGAACATCCAGCGAGTTAATCCGACAGCAAGCGCGTGATTAGCTTCATCGAAGCCCGGAGCCATAATGTGAACAAGCGCAGGAGCTCCCCAAATTCCAAGCCCGACGACAAAACACGTGAGACATAATAACACCGTCATTGTTCCGCGAGCTAAAGCAATTGCCTTCTCCCTGCTCTTCGTCAACGCCTGCGAGAAAACAGGAACGAACGCCGCCGATAATGCACCTTCAGCCAGCAATTGACGAGCAAGATTTGAAAGCGTGTAAGCAACATTGAAAGCGTCCATTGATTTTGTCGCTCCAAAGAATGCCGCAACAAGAATTTCACGAGCTAAGCCCAAAATTCGACTTAATAAAGTTCCGGCCATCATGAACACGGCATGACGAACCATTGAAGGATTAGAAGGATTATTATTATTCTGCAAGATTGAAATCACCTCACAAGAATTATACTAACTTGCAGAAGCTAATGTATATGCGCAGATTATTTTTGCTCCGGCTAGTTCGCATGCTGACGCTAAAGCCCGAAGTGTTGAACCCGTCGTGCAAATGTCATCGATGAGAATAACTCTTAAGCCTGAAATGTCCTGTGTAATTTTGAAGTCGTCGGGATTAATTTTTCGTCTCTCTTGTGCTGTCAATCCAACTTGCTTAGGAATTTCACGCGACCATTCGGCAGCTTCGATAATTTTCACGCCCCAAATATCACTCATTCCCCTTGAAATTTCGTAGGTCTGGTTGTAATTTCGCTCGCTGTTAATGTGAAGAGGGACAGGAATTATTACATCAACTTCGGGCTTAACAAGAAATTTCGCCATTGCTCGGCCCGTAGGTTCGCAGAGTTCTCTTTTCCCATAAAACTTGAAGTCCCAGACTAAAGCCCTCATCTCCTCCCCGTATAATCCAGCCGAATAAACTTCAAGTCCGCCGATATTTCGTCTTATTGGCTCAGACGAGAATAATTTTGCTGTCTCCTGCTCGTCAAGCTCCTTTATCGTTCCGGTCTCAGCGAAAAGGTAAGCACACGTTACAAACGCTCCGGCACTCTCACATTCCGAAGCAAGCTCAAGGATTTTACTCACGTCATCGCCGACAATTGCAATTCTTAAGCCCGATATTTTTTTGCTCGTCAACGTTTCAGGCTCCAAATTTTTATCGGTCTCAAGTCTAGAAATTTTATCGTCCGTAACAGTCTCAATGCCTTTACTCGTCAACATCTTAGAACTCGAAACTTTATCACTCGTAAAAATTTCAAGTCCCCAAATTTCGCGCATCCCTTCAGCGAGTTCATGAAGTTTTGAGTTTATGAGAATAAGGCCGTCCGCTTCTGGTTCACCGAATTTTTCAGCCGCAATTTTACCCGCATCAAAATTTAACACGCTCAATCCTTCAAGAATATTCACGCTCAGACTTCCGATTTTGTGAGTACCCAGCTTCAAGCCCAAACACACGAGAGCATAAGCACATACGACGATTGCTCCTGAACGTTCACATTCTGAGGCCAATTCAAGCAATTTATCACCATCAAAGCAAACGTAATCGACTAAAGCGACTTTCAAGCCTGAAATTTTTTGCGTGAGGTCAACAATTCTCTTCTGCCAGTGTTCGGACATTCCTTGTGCGAGTTCCTGAGCTTGAGGGCTTGCGACGATGAGATAATCAGCTTCGGTCTCCTCGAAAAATTCAGCCATTTGTAAGCCCGCTTCAAACTTATTAATCCCCTCTGCTTCATCCGGATCAATCATAGCCGAACGGACTTCAAGGCTTCCGAACGTGTTTATGATGGGGACGAGTTCGAAATACGGCGGCAGTAAAACTTGACCATGAACTTTTTTAACAAGTTTAATCTCAGGAGGAACGTATTTTTCTTCAACAAGTTTATCACTAGTGAATGCGTAATTTTCCTCCGAAACTCTCACGGACGCACAGACATACGCGCTGACGACTTCGGCTCCGACAATTTCGAGTGTATCAGCAAATTTCACAAGTCTTGAGCCTGTTATGCACACGTCGTTCACAATCAGAACTCTAAGCCCTTTGCAATTCGTCTCAGTTAATTTCGCCCCGTCAAAAATTTTTATTCCCCAAGATTGGCCGAGACCAACAGCGATTTCATGAGCCGCATTGAGACCTCGTGAGCCTTTGAAGTTCGACGGAACAGTGATAATCAAGTCAATATCGTCTGGACGTGAGAATATTTCAGCCAGTTTGAAGCCGGAAGCACGATAAACCCGTTGTAATTCCTCGTCGTTCAGCGCGCTTAAAGCCTCGTGAAGTTCATCGTTGTAAATTGAGATTGATTTTATTGTGAAGTCATGGAGCTTGAAGGTGAAAACGTCCTCAGAGAAAATTGAGTTTAAGCATTCATCGCAGATTTTTACGCCAGGACGACCGCATACAGGACAATTCACCGGCCATAAAAGATGAAGGAAGTATTCACATAAACGCTTAATTTTCATGATAAATCTCATAACATATAACTGGGCGGGAACTCACAAACGCTTAAATTTCATCGTAAAAATTCCTAGTTAATAATCACATCAAAACGTCAGCACATAGACACAGACAATATTCACGAATTTTCATCACGAGCAATTCTCACTAATTCATCACAACGATTATTCATCTCATCGTCGGCGTGTCCTTTTACCCAATGCCAATGGACTTTGTGAATTTTCGTAAGCTCAAGTAATCTTTCCCATAAGTCGCGATTCAATACGTCGCTTCCGGTTGAAGTCTTCCAGTCCTTGCGTTTCCAGTTCGACAGCCAGCGTTTGACGAAAGCATTTTGCAGATAAGAAGAATCCGTATGCAAATCAACTTCACAAGGTTTCTTCAGGGCTTCAAGCGCTTTTATCGCCGCCGTAAGTTCCATGCGGTTATTGGTCGTGTCAGGTTCAGAGCCGTAAATCTCGCGAGTTGCGTCGTGTGATGGTGAGTAAAGAACTGCCGCCCAACCTCCTCGTCCGGGATTTGGTGAAGCTCCGCCGTCAGTGTAAATTATTACGTGAGGTGTCATGATTATTTCTCGTGGCCTCCTGCGTGAAGTTCTGCACAATTTATCAGGTAAAAGTACATTATTCCTCGCTGTCTCCTGTGTGAATGAAAGCGTAATTTATCATGTGAGTTAGCATTATTCATTCCTCGAAAATTAAATCAATCACAACAGGGCCTTCCGTGTAAATATCTCCGGAGGCTATTGCGCTGATTATGAGGGGAGTATTTATTGAGCTGAGTTCTTCGACGGCGTTGAAGAATGCTTCTCCTTCGAGAGTTCCTACGTTGTTAGTTGCTGGGTCAGGCAAAATTCCGTCGCTTACGGCCTTATTTCTCAGCTCACGAAGAAAGACGTGTAAAATTCCTTCGGGCGTTGTCTTGGTCTCTTCCCTATTGTTCATGAAAAACTTTCTGTAAACAGGCTCCCCATTTTTGTACGTTAAAATGCTCGTGCCCGTCTCAAGCCTAATCATAATCCTTAAATTTTCGCCGAACGTGTAATTTTCTCCTGATAACGCCCGGACGTACTGCCTCTCATCAGAACTAGCAAGTTCATCGATTAATGCTCCTTCTGTCTCAGTGTCGAACTCAATCGGGACATCACGAAGCCGAGTAAACGCCTGATCCGAAATTTTCGCGAGAACGTTTAATCTCACAGTTTGTTTCAAAGCGTCAAGTTCCTTCACAATTTCTTCACGGGATAATCCAGGCTCAAAAGCCCGCTGACCTAACAAAACGTTAGCATTCAAAGCGATTGCTTCACTTCGGAGGGCCTTCAAGTCATGACGTATCTGCTGTAACTCCTCGCGCATGATTAATAACGATGTTTCGAGCTCTCGTTTTTCCTGTTCAAGTATAATTTTTTCGTTCCTCATCGTGTCAAGCTCAAAACTCGTTAAGTCCAAACTTGCCGACGCTTCAGCCAGTGAAACCCGCATTTGCGTAGTGTTCTCCTCGCTCTGCGTCAACTGGAACTGTAAATCATATAACTGCTGCTTAAGCATCTTCATCCCGAATAAAGCCGTACGAACGTCCTGCGAAAAAGCCGACATTACCGCCAAAATTCCAATCGCTATGAATGCTCCCGTTAAGGCCGTAATTAATCTGCTCGTGTGCTTTGGACGAAGCCCGAAGACCGATAGACGCTTCTTGCCGTATTTTGAGCCTATCGAGTCGCCGAGTACAGCGAGTGCCGCAGAACCGAAAATCAGCGAGAATATTAACAGCCAGTTTGTCTCAGTGAAGAAATTTGACATTTTTTAATCCCTCTATTTTTGTGCCGCCGAGAAATTTTTTGACACTTTTAATCCATCATCGCTTATCATATAAATTTTTTCTTCCGTCATCTTCATTTCTTTTTGTGTATCAGTGGTGCGAGTTCCGAGATTAACACGGCTATGAAGATTAATGCGCATCCGACTCCGGCTTTGAATGAAATTTTTTCACCGAGAAAGATTATTCCGCTCGCAAGTCCGAAGACGGATTCGAGGCTCATTATTATTGTTGCGTGGCTTGGTTCGGCGTATTTCTGGGCGCAGATTTGTATCGCATAGCAACCGAACGTGCAGAAAAATATCATGAACAACAGGCCCCATAACGTAGGAATGTTAATAATCTCCGTGCGTGTCTCAAAAAGTAACGAGCTGATGAACGATAGAGCCGCAAGCGTGAAAAACTCTACACAGCTAAGAGTTATCGGATCGCTTCCCTGAGTGTAATGACTTATCGCTATAATCTGAACAGCGAAGAAAATTGCGCATAAAAACGTCAGGAAGTCGCCAATATTCACGCCTCCGCCTAGATTTTCACCCGACAATAAATACATTCCGATTACGCAGATTACGGCCGCCGCAAGAGTGAACCATCCGGGAAATTTACGCTTGATTACCCATAAAAATAACGGAACGAGAATTACATAAACGGAAGTTATGAAGGCATTTCGTCCGGAGTCAATGTAATTCAGTCCAAGCGTCTGAGTTGTTGCCGCGAGAAATAAAAGAACTCCGATTATTACGCCGCCTTTGAAATCATTGCGAAAGGATTTGTTTATTCGCTTGTGAAAGACGACGTAAATCATCAAAGCTCCTGCCAGAAACCGCAAGAATAACAGCCAGCAAGTTGGATAAACGCCGACAAGAATTTTCATGACAGGAAAGCTCACGCCCCAGAATAAAGCACAGTAAAATAATCCCAAGTCAGCAAGCATTATTTTATTCTCCCTGTTTCACGAGATTCTTCACGTCTTGCTAAAGTTTTCGCATTAAATTCTGATGTTAATGTTTCAGGATAATAATACTCTCCTTGTATCGTAAAAATTTTTATTGATGACAATATTAAAGGCATAATTTTATTCTCCGTATTTCACACGATTTTTCTTGAGCCGCAAAGTTTTTGGTTTCAGGTTGCGATATTACGAGCATAATTTTCTTCCCCTTACTTAATCTTTCTGGCCTCAAGATAATATCGTTTTTCCTGAGCATGTCCCATTGAGAAAGTTTTACGAGGAAGCACGCCGGACTCTGAGATTACACGGAAGAACTCACTTTTTGCCTTTTCGTCGAACGGGGGAAGTTCAAAGCCTACGCAATTTTCTTCACTTGAAAGTTTCGTTAATGCTTCCATGTCGTGAATGTAATCAATTTCACAGTGATACTCATCAATATATTCATCAAGAAATCTTTGCAGAACGATTAACGCTGATGCTCCCTTTGATTTGTCGATGTAGATTGTTCCGGTTTTGCCGTGTGAATAATATTTTATCGGCCATGAATTTTTTGACGACTTCACGCAAATATTACTCTGGAGCTCAGCGATAAACTTTTCAGTATCTACGTTCTTGATAATTCTGTGGATAGGCTCAAATTTCAGTGCGCTGTCGTGAATATTTTCAAGCTCAACCATCGCATAACGAGACGTAAAGCCCTCTTCATAGCATAATTTAGCCGCCGCGAGTGAATGATTTCCGTCGCCAACAGCAAAGACAAGCGATAAATCCTTACTCTTCCGCTTAATGTACGAAGCAATCCTCATGTTCAAGGCTCTAGCTTTGTCGCCGTGAATTAACCAGCCCTGAATTTTCCCGCCTCCAAGCATCAAGTCAAAGCTGTAAAGTTTCTTCATTGTGTGCTTGGAAATCGTGATAGGCTCGATAATCTCTCGTTTCTCGTCGTCGCAGAGCAATATTACATGAGAGAGTTCAAGCGCGGCATTTTCCCGAATGGCTTTACGCGGCGGAATTCTTTCCTTCACGGTTTCTTCGGTCGCGCGGATTTGAGGAGTTGAGCCTTCCTTGTAATCATATTCCTCAAGGTCAATCACTCCTACAATTCCTCGTCTTGTTGAGCCGTCAAGCAATTCACGTTCTACGTAGATGAAAGAATTTTTGTATTCCGTGAAAATATTTGCTTCGAGATAATAATTCATCATTGAGTTTATCTGCGCAATTCTCTCCGGACTGGCTTCACTCAATAACGCTTCCGGCAGAATTAAATTGTATGCTGAAGGTGATAATCCTGCGAACTCCTTTGCTTTTTCCCAGTAATCAGGCTCCGAAGTAAATTGATCGCAGGCTATGACCGCCCATTTTGATAAATCATCGAGATTGGGCAACAAGAAATTTGCTGAGGTGAATATAATTCTGTCAATCCCTTCTGTGTAAATATGCAAGTAATTTTATGCGTGGGATAAAGCCGCGTCAATGATAGCGGGAATTAACAGGTAAAAAACGCAAGAAAAATTTACGCTGATTTTGCAGTCGATAATCTCACTTTAAAAAAATCGCGCAATGACAAGTGAAAAATTTATGCCAAGTTCCAGATTGATAATAATCTTAGTTTAGAGAGAGAGATTTATGGAGAGAAAAAAAACTCATCAACGACACTAACAAATTTACGGGAAAATATTCATCAAGCCACAAAAACGCATCAAGATTAACGAGTAAAATTATATTAAGTTTTTGACAGAAAACGCGCTAAAATCACGGGGAAAACGTAATATAATCTATTTAAAAAGGAGAGAACTCATGCCGAACTTCAGCACCAAGACGATTATCACAGCCGCCGGAGCTATTTTACTCTTAATTGCCGGAGCAGTTACGATGTTTCTTATGCCGTCGGGAGAAGATTTTCAGCCTCAAAGTAAAATTGTCGCGTCAAGCCTTAACTCGTCGCCTCAAAATCAAGCAGACAGCTCAAATACCAGCCTAGCATCACAAAACTCACAAGCTCAAAGTGATAATATCGTCTCAAATCCTCAATTATTATCATCATCAGAAACAAATCAAGATACTTCACCCGTAAAAATCTGGTATGTCTATGTAACCGGAGCTGTGAAAAGTCCGGGAGTTTACAAACTTTCTGAGGACTCGCGAATTTTTCAGGCTGTAGATGCTGCCGGAGGTTTTACGTCGAAGGCTGATGAAACTTCCTTAAATCTCGCTGAACCTTTAGCCGATGGAGTTCATGTTCATGTTGCTACGAAGGGCGAGAGGAATAATAACCAGCAAAATAATCTTGTCAGAATTCCCGGAGTTGCTCAAAATAATTCTATCATTATTGCTCCTTCTGGGAATGGAAATCTTGTAGACATAAACCGAGCGTCAGAAAGTGAATTACAGCGTCTAAATGGAATTGGTCCGGCTCTGGCAAAACGAATTATAGAGTATCGCCAATCACACGGGGCTTTTACGAGGCCGGAAGACTTGTTAAAAGTTTCGGGAATTGGACAAGCTAAGCTGAAAAATATTCGCTCACAAATTCAAGTCGGCAACGGGATAAATTACTCGCAAAATTCTTCAATCGTTTCACCTCGTTCACAATCAACCGGAAATCTCATAGACATAAATCATGCGTCAGAAAGTGAGTTACAGCGTCTAAATGGAATTGGCCCGTCTCTAGCAAAACGGATTATTCAATATCGACAGTCTCACGGGAATTTCACGAGGCCTGAAGATTTGCTGAAAGTCTCAGGGATTGGCCAAGCTAAGTTAAAAAATATTCGCTCACAAATCCAGATAAGATAATGAGAATTTTACAGCGTGCTCCGATGCTCGGAGTTTTCATCGCATTAATCTCCGGCTTGGCTCTCTATGACAAGGCAGGAATTTTTGCGTTCGTCTTCGGCGTTCCGTTAATTTTTATCGGCGTAATGTTCTGCTCGTACGAAAATGATTATCCCGAACAATGGCGAGTGTTTTTATTCGCGCTCGTTTTCGTAGTGTTATGCTCGGTTAGAGTTGGCTATGAAGTTTCGAGGCCGATTGTCTCACAAGATTTTACGATAACCGAAGAAACTGGGACAATCACAAATTTACGGCAATGGGGAAGAATTTACGTAGCTGAGGTTGATACGGAGAATTATGGGAAATTAGCGGCGAGGTTGCAATTTGCTGAGATTATGCCGGGAACGAGAATAAAATTTGACGGAGTTGCTTACTCGTTTAATCGCTTAGGAAATTTTGACGAGGCTAAATTTTGGCGTGCTCAAGGCGTTAATTCGTGGCTCAGACTTTATAATTATGAAGAGCTGCCGGTGAAGTTCAGCTTTGCGAGGTTAAGATACAGAATTTCCCGTTACGTCAGTATTCACATGCCCGAACGTACAGCCGCTTACATCAAGGCAATGTTAGGTGAGAGGGATTACACGCTGAATATCTCTCATCGACGCTGGGGAACAAGTCATTTGCTCGCTGTTTCAGGCTTTCACGTCGGCTTAGTGATTTTATGCATGAGCTTAATTTTCGGCAAAGATATTTTCATGCTCTCGTTAATAATGTGGACTTATATTTTGCTGACCGGATGCGCTGTGAGTGCTTTGCGTGCTGGGTTAATGCTCCAAGTTGGATTATTCGCGCGAGTTATAAACCGGCCAATTTCGGGAATTAACACTGTGAGCGTCGCAGGAGTGAGCTTATTGCTTTATTCTCCGTTTATGTTCTGGGATATTGGCTTCAGGCTCTCGGTTTTAGCCGCAATGTTAATTTGTTCGCTTCCACGCAAAAAATTTTCGGTGTTCATCTTCAGTCCGGCAATATGGCTCGTAACTTTTCCGCAGGTCTCGTATACTTTCAGGGAAACTCCGGTCGTCGGTGTTATCTTGAACTTGTTCGCTCCGTTGTATTTCTCGTTTGCGTTCATAATGGGCTTCATCTCGTTAATCTTGAAAACTCTTCAGATGCTTTATACTTTGGCCGTCGAAGGAGTTTTTGTTCTATTCGATAAGATTGCTAATTTCTTTGTCGCGATTTTTCCGGATTTTATCAGCTGGAATTATTTTCTCGCATGGTGCGGCGCGGCGGCGATAATATTTTTCGTCTGTCGTGAGCTAAAATTTTCATGGTTAAGGACGCTGATAATCATGATTGCCGGAAGTTTCGCGTCGTTCGTGATATTCTTGTGAGTAAGATTATCGGGAGTTTTGCATCGTTCGTGATATTCTTGTGAGTAAATTTTCATCTCTTAATAATCATGACAACAGGGAAATTTTGCAGCGCTCGTGATATTTTTATGAACGAGATTGCGAGAAATTTTGCAGCGCTCGTAAGAATAATAAAAATCCCCCATGCTCTAAACAAGGGGGAAAATATATAATCTCATTTGCTACGTTTCACTGCTTCTTTCATGATTACGTCGTGTGCGCCGCCTTCCATAAGTGTAACAGGTGATACGAGCGTCAATTTTGCCTTCTCCCGAAGTTCGGATAATGTCAAAGCTCCGCAGTTACAGAACGTTGATTTTATCTTGCTCAGAGTTTCATTGACATTCTCACGTAAACTTCCGGCATAAGGTACGTAGCTGTCAACTCCCTCTTCAAATGAAAGTTTCGCCTGTGAAGCATCGCCGGAGTCGTATCGCTGCCAGTTTCTAGCTCGTGAGCTTCCTTCGCCCCAATATTCTTTTACGTAATTCCCGTTGACCATTACGCGATTAGTCGGGCTTTCGTCGAAGCGTGCAAAATATCTTCCCAACATGCAGAAGTCCGCGCCCATCGCCAAAGCTAACGTGATGTGATAATCCATCGCGATACCGCCGTCAGAACAAATCGGAACGTAAATTCCTGTCTCAGCAAAATATTTGTCGCGAGCCTCAGCAACTTCGATTATCGCCGTCGCTTGTCCTCGTCCAATTCCTTTTGCCTCACGAGTAATGCAGATTGAGCCGCCTCCAATTCCAATTTTCACGAAGTCAGCTCCAGCCTCAGCCAAAAATCTGAAACCGTCAGCGTCTACAACATTTCCTCCGCCGACTTTTACATCATCGCCGTATTTATCTCGTATCCATGAAAGCGTTCTTCTCTGCCACTCGGTAAATCCTTCGGAACTGTCAATGCATAATACATCAGCTCCGGCATTCACGAGCGCAGGAACTCTTTGCTCATAATCCCTCGTGTTAATTCCTGCTCCTGTCATAAAACGTTTTTTAGCGTCGAGAAGTTCAAGCGGATTTTCCTTGTGCATGTCATAATCTTTTCTGAATACGAACGCTACCATATGGCCGTCGTCATCAACAACAGGGAGAGCGTTTAATTTATGTTCCCAGAGTAAATCGTTAGCTTCACTCAGAGTTACGCCGTCTTTAGCCGAGATAACTTTATCGATTGGGGTCATGAAGTCCCGAACTTTTTCGTCAAGAGTTGTACGGCTCACTCGGTAATCCCTGCTCGTAACAATTCCTAATAATTTTCCCTTCAAGCTCCCGTCCTGAGTTACAGCGACTGTTGTATGTCCGGTTTGTTCTTTGAGCCTGAGAATGTCAGCTAAAGTTTGGTCCGGGCCAATTGCGGAGTCATTCGCGACGAATCCGGCTTTGTAACGTTTAACTTTTTCGACCATCTCAGCTTGTTTCTCGATAGGCTGTGAACAGTAAATGAATGCTAATCCTCCTTCACGCGCTAAAGCAATCGCCATATTGTCATCTGAAACTGACTGCATGCACGCGGAAATCAATGGAATGTTAATGCTGATTGGAGCTTCTTCACCTCGCCGGAATTTGCAAAGCGGAGTTCTTAACGTTACGTTTGAAGGCACGCAATTTTCTGATGAGTACGTCGGAATTAACAAGTACTCGGAGAACGTATGCGAAGGTTCGGTGTAATAATAGGCCATGAAAAAATTTCTCCTTTCAAAAAATTTTGCGCTTAATAATAACACGTGAAGGGAATAAAAATTTTCAGACTATACGGTCGACTTTCGCTCCCACCCACCCACCCCGCTCAAGTCGGCCGAAAATTCAATGCTATTGTCAGGCGTGTATAATAACTTGCAAATTT
>JAFTCP010000099.1 GCA_017454625.1 Synergistaceae bacterium | reverse complement strand
TGAGGAGTGTCATAGAGTGCTGAAAGTCCGTGAGCCATACTGTGGACAATTCCTAAACCGACGTTCGAGAAACCCATTCCCGCGATATACTGACCTAATGCCATTCCTTCGCGTCCTTCGGGAGTTCCGGCAACCGCTCCGCGTAAACTGTGGCTGATTAATTTTATCGCTTCAAGATGGAACATGTCAGAAATTGCGCAATGTCCCTTCGTGATATAGCCTTCGATTGCGTGAGTGAGAGCGTCCATTCCCGTTGAGGCTGTTAAACCTTTGGGCATCGACGACATCATATCCGGGTCAACAACCGCGATTTCGGGAATATCATTTGTGTCAACGCAGACGAATTTGCGCTTCTTCTCAACGTCGGTAATAACATAGTTAATCGTAACTTCTGCCGCTGTTCCTGCTGTCGTCGGGACTGCAATTGTGAATACCGCGTGTGCTTTAGTCGGAGCAACTCCCTCAAGACTTCTTACGTCTGCAAACTCCGGATTGTTGATGATAATTCCGACCGCTTTAGCCGTGTCCATCGCTGAACCGCCGCCAATCGCAACAATCGAATCAGCCCCAGCCTTCTTGAACGCCGCAACTCCATTTTGAACGTTCTCAATCGTCGGGTTCGGCTTAATGTCGCTGTAAACTTCGTAAGCAATTCCGGCCTTATCGAGAAGCTCTGTAACCTTCTGGGCAACTCCAAACTTGATTAAACTTGCATCAGTGCAAACGAAGACTTTCTTTTTTCCGCGAGCTTTCAGGTCATTGGGAATGTTCGCGATTGCTCCCTTGCCATGATAAGAAATGTTGTTAAGTACGATACGATCTGCCATTGTGATTAATTCCTCCTTTTATGATAAATAACCCTCACGAGCTTTCACGCCAAATCTGCCTTCGAGTAAATGCATTTGGTCATCAGTGATTGTGTTGACTAACGGAAGATGAGCAATCTTCATGTAAATCTCAGCCGCTTTCTCTGCAGTCTCGATTAATCCGAACGCTTCATCCAAATCAACGCCGGCCCCGTAAAGTCCATGCTGAGCCCACACGACAAGCCGAGCTGTCTTCATTTTTTCCGCTGTAGCTTCGCCGATCTCATTCGTTCCGCAAAGCATCCAAGGGAGAACGTTAACTCCGTCAGGGAATACAACGATACACTCGGTGCACATCTGCCAAAGCGTACGTGTGAAGGCCTTTTCGTCGAGAGTGTGAACGTATGTCATTGCAAGTAAATTTGTGGGGTGGCAATGCATTACAACTCTATTAGCGGGATTAACGGCCAATCTCGCGGCATGGCTCATCATGTGTGCAGGAAACTCGCTCGTGAATTTTCCGCCGTCGCTGAAGCCCCATAACAATTGCGCGTTAGCTCCTCCGTCGATAATCTTAACGAGACCTAAATTTACATCAGGGGCATATTGAACGTTCTTGAAATATTTGCCCGTGCCCGTAACAAGAAAATATTTACCGTCAAGTGCCGGAGTGTTAAATCCGGTCGGAATTGTCCGCAAAACTCTCTTAACATCGCCGTATTCCGCAACTTCTTCTTCCGAGAGCATCAACGATATATTGCCGCCGTTGCGTTCATCCCAGCCGTGAGCGTACATATTCGTTGTCGTCCTCACCATTTCGACAAGAAACGGTGCAGTCAAAATATCCTTCATATTATTAACCTCTCTTGCTCAAAACTTCGCGCTCGTATTTCTCAACTTCCGGGAACCATTCACCATCTAAGGGTTTTCCGCAGAATTTGCAGTATTCATCCCAGACATCACCGAACGGCATAGTCTTTAACTCTTCCTGAGCGACCATTAACTTTGTGAACTCGCCGTTGTCCTGCATAGCTTTTAACTTTGCGTTTGGCTGAAGGAGTGCGAACAATAAAGCCTTCTGGAAGTTGCGATAGCCCGTTGTCCAAGCTGATATACGGTTGATTGATGCGTCAAAATAGTCAAGAGCGATATTAACCTTGCCATCAAGTCCTCCGCATCTCACGATTTCGCGCGCAATTTCCCTTGTCTCGTCGTCGAACAAAACTACATGATCCGAATCCCAGCGAATTGGCCGTGTTACGTGTAACGCAATCTCCGGGAAGAAAGCCAGCAATGCCGGTATCTTGTCGCTCACAACTTCTGTCGGGTGATAATGTCCATTGTCCATTAACGGGATGCACTTAGACATGTTCATAGCGGCATAACTCAAAGCGAACTCGGCACTTCCGACGGTATACGCTTCAACGCCAATTCCGAAAACTTTGCTTTCAACACAGGGTTTAACTTTCTTGAAGTCGTAAGGTTCACTCAAAATTTCGTCTATTGCTTCACGATAACGAACTCGCGGGCCAATCCTATCTGCCGGAACGTCCTTGAAGCCGTCGCCAGTCCAGATGTTCATTACGCAGGGCTGTCCTAATTCTTCGGCTAAATACGTGCTGATACGAATACAAGCCTTGCCGTGTTCAATCCAGAATTTGCGTGTGTCCTCGTTCGTTGACGCAAGAGTGAGAGGGTCGCACTTAGGATGAGAGAAAAACGTCGGGTTAAAATCACAGCCGAGCTTTCTATCCTTGCAGAATTTCACCCATTTAGCGAAGTGTTTCGGTTCGAGTTTATCGCGGTCAACCCATTCGCCATTTTCAAAGATTGCGTAGCTGGCGTGTAAATTCATCTTGGGAGTTCCGGGAATTAAGCTCATAACTTTGTCCAAGTCAGCCATTAATTCCTCAGGAGTTCTCGCTCGTCCGGGATAATTTCCTGTCGTCTGAATGCCGCCCGTCAACGGCTTGTTAGGGTCAGTGTCAAATCCTCGAACGTCGTCGCCCTGCCAGCAATGTAATGAAACAGGAACTTCCTTCAGCTTCTTAATCGCCGCGTCGGTGTCAACGCCTAATGCTGAATACTTCTTCTTTGCTTCTTCGTAACTCATGAAATTATTTCGCCTCCATTTGTATTTTGAGATTGCCCAGCGCTGTAGCTTCAATCGGAAGGGCAATAACTTTTTTACCCGTTGCCTGTTCAGTCAGAGAGTTCAAGAATTTATTTTTAGCTCCTCCGCCGACAATGTAAATCGCGTTATACTTTTTGCCTGTGCTAGCTTCGATTTCATCAACGGCGTGTTTGTAAGTGATTGCGAGTGAACGATAAGCGCATCTGAAATAGTCCGCTGAGGTTTTCGGTGAACTCGTTAATTTCGCGTCAAAAGCTCCCTTCATGCTCTCAGGAGCCAGGAAAATTTTATCGTTGGCATCGACAGTTTCATCAAATTTGCTTGCTTCTGCCTCACTCACAATTTCCCCGAAGTCTTTTCCCGGATAAAGTTCATCACGAAGACGATTGATTAACCACATGCCCATAATGTTTTTGAGGTAGCGAGTGTAATTAACTCCGCCTTCATTCGTGAAATTAGCGGCCATGCTTGCTGGTGTCGTTATCGGTTTGGGGATTTTCACTCCGAGTAAGCTCCAAGTTCCTGACGAGATATAAATTTCGTCGCCTTCCATTGGAATACCTTCAACCGCGCTTGCTGTATCATGGCTTGCACATAAAACGCAGTCAACACCTTTATATTTCCCTATGATTGTTCCGGGCTGAGAGAGTTTGCAGAATAAATTTTGCGGAAGTCCGAGCTTATTAATTATTTCCGTGTCGAATTGGCCGGTTTGAGCGTTAATCATTCCGCCGGTCGTAGCGTTCGTGTATTCGTGGGATTTTACGCCGCAAAGTTTGAATAATAAATATTCCGGCATCATCAGAAAATCCGTAACGCCTTCAAGTCTTCCGGCTTTTTTGTCCGCGTAGAGCTGATAAATTGTGTTGAACGGCTGAAACTGAATACCTGTTCTCCTGTAAAGCTCATCGAATGAAATTTTTGCGTGAACCTCATCAATGACTTCTTGAGTTCGAGTGTCGCGATATGCATAACACGGCAAAACTTCAGCGTCATTCTTTATGAGAACATAATCAACTCCCCAAGTGTCGATTGAGAGGCTGACAATATCAGGATAATTCTTCAACGCTTCATCAATTCCGTGCTTAACATGACCAAATAAAGCCTGAATGTCCCATGTTAAATGCCCGTTAAATTCAATTACTCCGTTCGGAAAGCGGTAAAGTTCACGGGTTAAAATTTTTCCGTCCTCAAGCCATCCCAAAATATGACGGCCCGAAGATGCTCCAATGTCAACAGCAAGATAATACTTCATGTTAATATACTCCTCTGTTGCAGTTGTGATAAAAGTATTAAGTTGTGATAAAAATTTGAATGATGTAATTATGAAGCTGAGAGATTAGTTTTGCAATAACAAGTTGCACGTAAAAAGTATCATTTTATGCTTAATTTTTATCCGCGTTGAGACCTGCAAATATAATGAGATTGGCTTTTATCATGTAAAATTTTCTCTGTTGCGTTTACAGTGAAAGTGATGATTACGTGCAATCCCTGTAATGCTTTGGAGATTTGCCGTAAAGTTTTCTGAACAAATTATGAAAGTGGCTCATATTCTCGTAGCCGACTAAATGCGCAATCTCATCAATCCTTTTATTAGTATTAAGAAGGAACCAGGCGGCTTGTGATAATCTTTTTTCCTGGACTAACTCCGTGAAACTTTTATGCATCTTTCTGGAAATTAGGCGTGAAAGTGTAGTATGTCCATAATGAAGATTATCTGCGATTTCTTGAAGGCTTCCAGTTCTGTAATTTTCCTCAATATAGCGCAGAACTTTCATCAATATACTTTGTTCCTCATAAGAAAATTCGAGTGTATCCGTACATTCAAGAAGTTCAACGAAGAGCAGGCCCATTGTGAGTTGATAAATTCCGCGCTTATTTGAAGGATTAGTTATGAGCGTCCATAAGAGATTTTCAACGAGATTTTGAACCGGCAGAACGTCGGCAACTTTGAAATATAAATATCCAGTCTCGCTTGTGCCGGTGATACAGCTTAAAACGAAACGCTTTAACGGAGTTTCTTCATGTCCCAAGAATGCAAGAATTCCGCTGAAGAAATCGGGCTTAACGATGAAGTTTACGGCTATGTCATTTTCTCCTGCCGGGAAAATTTCCTGTTTAGCGTTCTGACCGAGCATTAAGAGTTCTCCCTGCTTGAGATTTATGTGTGTGCCGTTGATGACGTGATGAGTTTTTCCCTGACACATGTATACGAACTCGACGTAATCATGAGTATGTTCGGGGAAATGAATAAATCTAGTGTGAGGGCGTATCATTATTTTTTTTCCGCGCGGGAGGAGTTTATCGCCGCTGATTATGTCCCGGTCTGAGGCCATGTAAATATTTTGGTCGATTAGTTTTCGGCCTGAGAGTATATTTTTTTCCTCGTCAGTAATGACTGTAAGATATTGCATAATTTGAGCGTTCATGTGAAATATTATACGCTTACACAATTTTTATGACGGCTTAGTTATGATTATAAATGAGATTTTATGAAAGGATAGACTTCTGGATTAGCTTCAGGAATTTTCACCTCTGCTTAAAGCCAAATTTATAAATAATCATGTTTTACGATTTCAATTTCGCTCCTAGCCTCTTATACGTTTCATCGTAAGCAAATACAGCGGTTTAACCAGTAATAGAATAGAAAGACAAAATCCATAGCCGTTATCTACAAGATTTTATTGAAGCTAAAAATATAAAAGTTCTGCATAAAAGTTAATTTTCTTACGCAAAAGTCTCCTAAAGTAACTGTAAATTTAGATTGAAATCTGAAATAATTAACAAATGAACTGAGATATAAATTTAGGAAACGAGGCAGTCTATGAGGAAAATTATATTTATCGCGTTCTTTCTCCTTTTCGCCGCCATCGCAGGGATTTATCAAATCCAGAACAGCAAGGTCGATACGAACGTTACAGCAAAAACAACGAAAGTCGGCGTGTTAATAAACGGAAGCCGCTTAGATCACAGTTATTGTCAGGCACATTTCGAAGCTATCGAGGCCATCAAGGACGAATTAAATCTTGATATTGTGTATTTGGAAAATGTCCCTATGGATTGCTACCGTGAAATCGTCAGCCTCATACGCGATAAGGATTGCAAAATTATAATCGGCGTTTCTTTTGAGTTCGGCCGGGATATGATGAAGGCGGCGGCGGAGTATCGGGATATTTATTTTCTTCACGCGTCGGGCGTTAATCATCGAAATAATTTCTCGTCCTTCTTCGGCAGAATGTATCAGGCCCGGTATCTTTCGGGAATCGCGGCAGGAATGAACACGAAAACAGGAGAGCTCGGCTATATTGCGGCATTCCCAATCTCAGAGGTCATAAGGGGCATTAACGCTTTCACACTCGGCGTAAGGACTGTTCGTCCGGATGCTGTCGTTCATGTTCGATATTGCAACTCATGGCAGGATGATATTCCAGCCGGAGAAATCTGCCGAAAACTTTTTGACTTTTATCCCATTGACGTTATAGCTATGCACACAAATTCTCTCCAGCCTCACCGAGAAGCCGACGCTAAAGGGATATGGTCCATCGGTTACAGTATCGACAACGCTGCTATGTTTCCTGATACATATTTGACCGCATGCGTCTGGAAATGGGACGTGTATTACCGCAAACAAATTCTCAATTGTCTTCAGGGAAAATTTCACGGACATCATGACTTAATAGATATGAGCGAAAATATTGTTGCTCTCTCGGAATTATCCCCTCATGCTGACCCGCAGACGAAAGCAAAAGTTCAGGCTGCTAACGAAAAATTAAGAACACTTGAGTTTGATGTATTTTACGGGCCAATTTGGGACAACACTGGGCATCTCCGAATTGATGAGGGAGAATCCATGCCAGATAACGAAATGTTCAATAATTTTCATTGGTACGTGGAGGGCGTGAAGGTTGGAGGTTAAGAAATGGGCTGTATCGCTGAGATTGGCCGGAATTATCTGCTCGATGATGTGGAGGGCATGAAGATTGAATGCTAAAAAATGGTCATCAGTTGTTGTTGATAGGAATTATCTGCGTTGTGATACGGAGTATTTATTTATATGTGGAGGGTGTGAAGATTGATGACTGAAAAATGGTCAGTAGCTATTATTGATATGAATTATATGCTTGATGAAAAATCCATGCCGGATAATAAACTGGTACGTGAAAGGTGTAAAAATTAATGGCTAAAAAATGGGCTTTACATAATCTCCCGTTGTTACTGGTTGGAATTATCTGCGTCGCGCTGGTGTTTGTGATACGAAGTTTTCAGCTGCCGGATACAGAACATCATGTTGTTGTCGGTTGTGTCATGCTCGGTGCGAGGGACGATAAAGGCTGGAACGAAAACCATTACACCGGATTATTGAACGCCTGCAAAACTTATGATTGCGGTTTTAAGATGCGTGAATGGGTTGCTGAGAATGAAGCCGATTTGTTTTCCGCCGTCAGGGAGCTTGTGAATGAGGGAGCAAACGTTATCTTCCTAACAAGTTTTGGATACGGCGTATACATGGACGAGATTGCTCGGGAATATCCGCGCGTTGCATTCTTCGGAATTTCAGGTGAAGGAGCGGCTAAAAACTCCACAACTTATTTTGCCCGATTATATCAAGCTCGGTATATTGCCGGAATAATCGCAGGAGCATCAAGCAAGTCCGGAATTCTTGGTTACATAACAGCAACCCCGAACCCTCAGACGAACAGAAGCATTAACGCTTACGCAATGGGAATGCGTGTTGCCAATCCTGAAGCTCGGCTCATAGTTCGTTTCAACGGGAGCTGGGAAGATGAAGCGGCTGAACGTGAAAGTGTCGCATTGCTGGTTGAAAAAGGGGCGGACGTTATCACATTTCATGCTGACAGAGATTATGTAATACAGGAAACGGAGAAGCGCGGGCTAATGAGCGTGGGTTACAATGCTGTGTACGAGAAGTACTCCGATAAATTTTTGACGGCGGCAATGTATAACTGGCAAGTTCTCTACAAAAAAATTCTCGGTGATTACATGAGCGGCAGATCTAATTTCTCAAAAAGTTATTGGCTAGGTTTTGAAGAAGATGCCGTTGCTCTTTATCAATTCTCCCCTTTGGTGTCAGAAGAAACAGCCTCTCTCGCTTCCGCCGAAAAAGAAAGAATTATGAACGATCGCAGTGTATTTTCCGGAGTAATTTACGACAATAAGGGAATTCTTCGCTGTGCTAATGACGAACGAATAAGCGACCATGAACTTTTTACAGGCATGGACTGGTTTATCGAAGGAGTAGAGATCTATGATTAATATGCTGACTTTCAGTGCATTGTTAATTTCTGGGGGAATGAGGGAACTTTTTACCGGCATAAACTGTTTTATAGAAGGAGTAGAAATCTATGATTAAAGGCTCATTCTTCGTTATGTTTGCTTTCTGTGTATTGTCAATTTCTATGGGGATGATGTTTTACGTGAGAATGAGGGAACTTTTTACTGGCATGGACTGGTTTATTGAAGGAGTAAAAATCTATGATTAACCGAATATCCAAGATGAATAAAGGCTCACTCTTAGTTATGCTGGCTTTCGGCGTATTGTTAATTGCGGTGGGTGTGATGTTCCGTGTGCGAATGGGGGAACTTTTGACGGCTTACACAGAAAATCAGACGGAGCGTCAGGCTGAGACACTTGCGGAGAAAGCGGCTGAAATCTTTAATACTGAGTTAAAAACGCTCGCTTACATTGCCTCGAAAATCGAAGCTAATCCGGAAGAAGTTGCGTTGTTAATGCCGTTGCTCTTCAACGAGAAAGGATTTCGGCAGGGACTTTTGACAATGAACGGGCATGCGGTTTATGGAGATGCGCTTTCACTTCACACATACAGCGGAATAAAAACAGCGTTTCGCGGTGTAAGTGCAATAACTTTCGCCCCAAATGAAGGACTTCTCTTTACATATCCTGTGTTTCGCGGCAAAAACGTTAAGTATGTCCTTTATCGATTATACCCGTTAAAATCTATTGCTGAGCGTTTTTCGATAACATGTTACGACGACATCGGAAAAATATTAATCGTTACGCGGGATGGAGATATTGTTGTGCCGTTTGCTGAGAATGCTTCGGAGGATGTTGCTTTTATGCAGACTAAGGAAGTTGAGGGCTTTTATCGCTCAATGCATCGTGAAATGGAAGTCTCCGTTGCGGCGGCTCATTCCTTCGAGACTGAACGCGGGGAAATGTTATTGTTTGAGGCTGAAATTCCCGGCACTGATTACGTCCTGATGGGATTTGTCCCCAAGATTAAAGCCTCAGAGGGAATTGATAACATCACGCTTTTAGTGGTGTGGGTGTTCAGCCTGTTAATGCTTTTAGTGGTCATAGGCTGTATGTATCTGGTTCGTGTTCGTGTACAAATTCAGGAGAGCGACGAATTAAGGGAGGCGAAGGCGGCGGCTGAATATGCGTCTCAGGCGAAGAGTGTTTTTCTGTCTAACATGTCGCACGAGATTCGAACGCCAATTAACGCAGTACTCGGTATGAACGAGATGATTTTACGCGAGAGTGAAGAGCAAAATATTCTTGAATACTCCGAGAACATTCGGACAGCCGGAAATACTTTACTAGGTTTAATAAATGACATTCTCGACTTCTCCAAAATCGAAGCCGGCAAGATGGACATTATCCCCGTCAATTACGATTTATCCTCATTAATCAATGACCTTGTTACGATGATACAGGCGAGGACGGATAAAAAAGGTCTGATGCTGAAGCTCGACTTTGACGAGAACATTCCTAAAATGCTTGACGGCGATGAAGTTCGTATTAAACAGGTCGTTACGAACATACTCACGAATGCCGTGAAATATACCGAAAAAGGGAGCGTAACATTTCGCATCGGCTATGAGAAAATCGCGGATAATCCCGACAGCGTATTTCTGAACTTCGCAGTGATAGATACCGGCATCGGCATAAAGCCTGAGGACATGACAAAACTTTTCTCGGAGTTTGAGCGCATCGAGGAGAAACGTAACAGAAACATTGAGGGTACGGGATTAGGAATGAATATCACGAAAAGTCTACTTGAGATGATGGGATCTTCATTGAAAGTTGAGAGTGTTTACGGCGAAGGATCAACATTTTCATTCCGACTTCAGCAAAAAGTAATCAGGTGGGACCCTCTCGGAGATTATGAGGCAGCACATAGAGCTTCGCTTTTGTCCATGAAGAAATATCATGAGAAATTCACAGCTCCTGACGCACATGTTCTTGTTGTTGATGATACGCCAATGAACTTAACGGTGTTCAAAAGTCTGCTTAAACGAACGCTCGTAAAAATTGACACTGCCGACAGCGGAATTAAAGCCCTCACACTTGCTAACGAGAAGAAATACGACGTAATTTTTCTCGATCACATGATGCCAGAGATGGACGGAATAGAAACTCTTCAAAGGCTGAGAGCTGACACGGAAGGGCCGAACATTAAGACCCCCGCGATATGTTTAACAGCAAACGCGATATCCGGAGCACGAGAGGAGTATTTAGCTGTGGGCTTCGATGATTATTTAACCAAGCCGATTGATGCCGTGAAACTTGAAGAAATGTTAATACATTATCTCCCTCCTGAAAAAATACTCTCTCCCGGAAGCGACGCTGAACCTGAACAAAAAATCGAACTTCCGGAGTGGCTGTACAAAATTGATGAAGTCGACATTAATTCTGGACTGAAACATTGCGGCGATGAGGAGGCTTATCTTGACACTCTCAAAATTTACGGCGAATATTCTTTAACGGGAGCTGACGAGATACAAAATTTGTGGCGAGTTCGGGATATTAGCAACACGACGGTGAAAGTTCATGCTTTGAAGAGCACGTCGCGAGCAATCGGAGCTGAGGAATTAGGAAGTCTGGCGGAGAAACTTGAACTTGCCGGCAAATCTGGCGAGGAGGCTTTATTGGATGCTGAATTGGCCGGACTTCTGGCGCGTTATCGTGCTTTAGGAGCGGCATTATCCCCGTTGTATGCTCCCGCAAAAAACTATCAGGATGAAAAGGAACTTTCGCTCATTTCTGAAGACGAGTTGCGGGAGGCGTATAGTTCAATCCAAGAGTGCGCAATGAGCCTTGATACTGAAGGTGCGCTTTATGCATTGGATTATCTAGGCGGGTTCCGACTTTCTGAGAGCGACACGCAAAAAGTTGAACAGCTCCGTAACGCTGTAAATGATTTCGATTGGGACCGAGTAAACAAAATTCTGGGGTAATCTTTAAGGAGGTAATTATCATGACAAAGAAAGTTTTGCTGATTAACAAAAACGCAGTCTTAATAACCGGCCGATTAATTCCACTTTTGAAGAGTTCAGAGATTGAATGTGTAAGTGTCGAGCCTGATTTAGAGAAAATAACAAGTGAGAAGGACAGCGCGGATCTGTTCATACTCCTCGCAGGTGAGTTCGTGAATGCCTCAAAAGATTTGATTGCCTCGTTAAAAGATGTATGTTTGGCCGCCGGAAAGCCGCTCTGCGTTATGGGACATGACAAAGAACTTGAAGCCGTCGAACAGATTATCCCCAAGAACGTAATCACTCGTGAGTTCGTACGCCCGATAGACATTAACACTCTGGCTAATGAATTGAAAACGATGCTGAACTCCGACGAGAGCGAGAAGAAAAAGCAACTTTTACTTGTGGACGACGACATTACTTTTTTGAAGATGATGCAAAATTGGCTCGGAACGAAATATCGAGTTGCCGCCGCGCGTTCAGGCCCTCAGGCTCTCAATTATTTAGCTGAACATATCGTTGACCTGATACTTCTTGATTATGAGATGCCATTGATGGACGGACCGAAAGTTCTTGAAGCAGTCCGCAGTAAATCGAAAACCGCGAATATTCCCGTGATATTTCTGACTGGCAAGAATGACCCGGAGAGTGTGAGAAACGTAATGAGCTTGAAGCCCGCAAGTTATCTTCTAAAGTCCATGAATAAAGAGGAAATATTGCAATCGCTCGGAAGTTTCTTTATCACTCATTAAGGAATTATCGGGGAAAATGGCCGGAAGCAATTTTTGCATAAACGTCATTTTTTCTGCGCGAAAGTCAGCTTACCTGTCTTTAATTCTCAATCAAACGCTGAAATAATCATAGAATTAAAATCAATACAGGAGGCTTTTCGTCATGAAACGTTTATTTACTTTATCGGCGTTATTGGCATTGCTGCTATCATCGGCGGCATTCGGAATTGTGCAGGATTTCGGGAATTTCACGCTCGACATTCCGCAAGACTGGACAGCTGAACTTTTTGAGGAAGACACAGAGCCTGGAAACTACACCTTGAACATTGAGAAGAACGATCAAAGTTCCTTAATGAGCTTCACTTACGGAAAAACAGACGGTTATTCTATTGAAGACTTGCTCGAAGACTGGATCAACATGGAAGGGGGAGCCTCAAAGCCTAAGCGAACAAGCGACGGATATTACATATATATTCACAAAAATGATGACGGCCCAAAGACCACAACTTATATACGCAGCGAATCCGACGGAAAAATGTACGTTGCTGTTGATATGATCGGAAAAGACGTACAGACAATGACGGCAATTCGGGACTCATTTGCCCTCAAAAATTCCGAAGTTTCTGAGCCTGAAGCCCATACTGAGAAGAGATATTACAGTGACAACACTGAGCTGATTTTAGCGGCGTATGAGGGATATATAGATGAAGTTAAAACCTTATTAAAGGCTGGTTCTGGATGTAAACGCCAAGAATAAATACGGAATGACCGCGCTGATGTATGCCGCAGAAGGTAATCGTTCGGAAATAGTCAAGGTTTTATTGGAAGGCGGCGCAGATATAGACGCTAAGAACAATGAAGGCAGTACTGCGTTGATAATCGGGCAATACACGGCTGTGAAGAAGTAATAAATATCTTGGTTGATGCCTGAGCTGACATAGACATTCAGAACAATAACGGCAAAACAGCAGCTGATTACGCCCGCGAAAATGAAACTCTCAAGGATTCTGACGTTATGGAACGACTTGAGGCATTCGGCTAATAGTTTTTTTAAGCAAAATTTTATTTAGGAGGCATATTTATGAAAAGTTTAGCGGTAAAAATATTTTCGGCGGCTTTAGTCTTGACGGCATCATGTGCATTGGCTGAAGTTAAGGACTTCGGGCTTTACACGGTCGACGTAATTGACGGCTGGACAGCTGTCCCTCAGGGCGATACGGTTTATTTCGTAAAGAACGACAACTCCGCTTCATGGTCGGTAATGTTCGGACAAGTCCCGGACGGTGCGAACGTCGAGCAATACGCAAGAGACGTTATGAACCAGACAAAAGGCTCTGACTTCCAAACTAACGACAAAGGAACATATGAATTTACATTCCCCAATCCGAACGGTCAGGAGACTCACGTAATGATCTCAGAACTTAGCGGAAATAACTTTATGCAATGGGGAATTTCAGCAGCAGGAGCATCCGCCGGAGAAGAACTCAAAAAATTAATCGGCAGCATGGCCATGAAGAAATCAGAGCCGGTAAAGACATTTAACAGCAAATACTTCACTTTTGCAGTTCCAAGCGGCTGGGACGGCTACGAAATCGACGAGACTTCAGTCCGAGTTAATAAGGACGACGAAACCGCCTCAATGTATGTCGAGATTGCGGACCTTGACGGCTGGGAAATTGACGACTTAGCCGAGTTTTACGCAAATGAATGCAAAGCCGATGACCTGGAGAAAGACGGAGCAAGTTACACATTCTCGTACAGGGAAGACGGCAAAATTAACGTCGCAAGTTTAGGTTCAGACGGAAAAGTTTACGTGCTCGTGATTAATACAGCGAATGATAAAGCCGGATTTGAAGCAATCTCAAAACTTCGTGGCTTAATCAAGAGGAAGTAAGGTAAAATTAGTAAAATTCAAAGGGGGCGTATTCTTTTGCCCTCTTCGTCTCATTTTGAAAGGAGTAAAGTAAAATGAAACGTTTATTGTCAGTTTTTGCGTTGTTGTTAGTGATGTATGTTCCTGCATTTGCCTTGAGCGATGCCGAATACTTGAAATGGAAAGAGACCAGCTCAGAATTTCGCGAAGCCGATCAATCCATGTCAGAATCTTATAGTTCATGTAAAAAAGTTTTGCCCAGCTCCGAATTCAAGGGAATTCGTGAGGAACAACTCGAGTGGATTAAGTCAGGCCGAGACGAAAGAGCCCAAGAAATAATTGACGAGGAAGATTGTTCAAGGCTTGAGGCATATATCAAGGCTACGGAGGAACGCGATCATGAACTCTATCACTATATCCAAATGTACGAGATGTGGTACACCCAGAAATACGGGGATTTGCCGCCGACAATGAAGGAGTAACGAGGATTAACCATAACTAAGAAACTATCTTTAGCAATCTTGTTGTGCATGATGATTGTCTCGTGTTCGTGGGGAGAAACACGAATTTTCGTTGAATACCCCACATTAGGCGAATGCACCGGCGATAATGTGAGGATTAGGAGCAATCCCAACACCAACGCAGAAGTTATCGGCAAGCTCAACGAATACGACAAAATTATAGTGTTGGGTAAAGTTGAAGCAAAAGGCGGAGTATGGTACGAGGTCGATAACCCAACAGGCGAGGGCGAAGCATACGTTTTCGGAAAATATCTCATGCCGGCTTACAGGCAGAAATTCCAGCGCTCTCAAGCAGCAAAACTCTTGACGGACATCCGCTTAACTTACGGCCCAACTCCAGAAAAAATGTTAGCGTTATCCGACAAGCCGAACAAACTTACTCGCAAGTCTCGTGATGATATTCCCTTTGTCATTGCTGATTGGGGAGATTACAGAGCTTTTTACTTGGATACCGTCGATGAAAGAATGGGTTACCTGAAAAGTATCGA
>JAFTCP010000098.1 GCA_017454625.1 Synergistaceae bacterium | reverse complement strand
GTATTCACAATTGCAGTCCCGACGACAGCAGGAACAGCGGCAGAAGTTACGATTAACTATGTTATTACCGACGTTGAGAAGAAGCGCAAATTCGTCTGCGTTGACACAAATGATATTCCTGAAATCGCGGTTGTTGACCCCGACATGATGTCGTCAATGCCCAAAGGATTAACGGCCTCCACCGGAATGGACGCTCTCACTCACGCAATCGAAGGCTATATCACGAAGGGACATTGCGCGATAAGTGATATGTTCCATCTTGAAGCGATAAAGTTAATCAGCCACAGTTTACGCGGAGCGGTTGCCGGAACTCCAGAGGGACGCGAAGGAATGGCATTAGGTCAGTATATCGCGGGAATGGGTTTCTCGAACGTCGGTTTAGGAATTGTCCACAGTATGGCTCACGGACTTTCAGCACTCTATGACACTCCTCACGGCGTAGCTTGCGCAATAATTCTTCCGTACGGCCTCGAGTATAACGCTCCAGCGGCAGGAAAACGTTATCGCGCGATTGGTCAGGCAATGGGCGTTGAAGGTATCGGCGCAATGACTGACGATGAGGCATGTGCGGCGACGATTGCGGCAGTGAAGAAGTTATCGGCTGACGTTGGAATTCCTGCTGACCTGAAGGGTATTCTCAAGGAAGAAGATGTACAGTTCCTGAGTGATAGCGCGTTTGCTGATGCTTGCTGTCCTAGCAATCCGAGAGATACGAACGTTGAGGAGATTAAGGCTCTGTATCGCTCGATGATGTAAGGTTTTGGGGGCGGGCGGGGCAAGGACACCGAATGTGTCGTTGCGCGTAGCTGGGGGTTCCGACCGTAGGTCGGACTTTTCCCCCATAACGTTATGATTGTGAATAGTATGACTTTTTCTCACTATGTTGCGAATGCGAATATTTACTGTGAGTGAAGTCTGAAGAGGTTCAAGCCATCAAAGCGGACATAGTTGCTAGTATTATTGCGTCTAAAGTCGTAAGGGCAAGTCATAACGTTAAAATTGCGAATATTTATTTCGTAAGGGGCACAAGCCGTAAGGTCGGACTTTTCCCCCGTCATTCATCAACATAAATTTAAAGCTCTCACATACACGAAAGGAGGCACAAAAATTTTGTCTGAATATATTTTAGAGTTGAACGGCATCACTAAGATTTTTCCGGGCGTAAAAGCTCTTGACAACGTTCACTTTAACTTGAAGGCCGGAGAAATTCACGCATTAGCCGGAGAAAACGGAGCAGGCAAATCCACGTTCATTAAGGTAATAACCGGAGCACATCAGCCAGACGGCGGCGAGATTATTCTCAATGGTGAAAAAGTTGTGATGTCTGACCCAGTAATAGCGCAGGAAAGAGGAATTGCCGCAATTTATCAGCATGCCGCGAGTTACCCGGATTTGAGCGTCGCTGAAAATATCTTTGCTGGTCATGAGTTCAAGATTGGCCCGTTTATCGATTGGGGAAAAATGAACCGTGAAGCTAAAAAGTTGCTCGAAGCTGTTGATGCTGACTTCAGCCCGACCGCTTCCGTTGGTTCACTTTCGGTTGCTCAGCAGCAGTTAGTAGAAATCGCAAAAGCCCTCTCCATGAACGCCAAAATTTTAATTATGGACGAGCCTACAGCCGCATTGTCTCAGCGTGAAGCCGAAGCGTTATACAAAATTGCGTTAAGACTTAGGGATCAGGGAACGGGAATAATCTTAATCTCTCACCGTTTCGAGGACATGTACGGACTTGCTGAACGTGTTACTGTCTTCCGCGATGCTCAATATATCGGCACATGGAATTTGCACGAAGTCGAGCAATCTTTCTTAATTCATCAGATGGTCGGACGCGACATTAACCAGCTTTACCCTAAAAAAGAAACACAAGTCGGCGATGAGTTATTGAGGCTTGAAAACTTGAGCCGAATGGGATTTTTCCGCGATGTTAATATCAACGTCAAAGCTGGCGAGATTGTCGGATTAACCGGACTTGTCGGCGCTGGACGTACAGAAGTCATGGAAGCTGTGTTCGGAGTTCATCAGCCGGATTCGGGTAAAATAATTTTCAGGGGAGAAGAAATTCATTCACACACTCCAACTCAGATGATGGCAAAAGGTTTAGGCTATCTTCCGGAGGACAGACAGAAGGACGGATTATTATTGCAGTGGTCAATCAATCACAATATTTCTCTTCCTGTCATGGCTAAAGAGTGTCAGAACGGAATTTTCATCAACAAGCGCAAGGAATATCAATTGTCCGAAGGCATGAAAGACGTTCTTGCGATTAAAGCTCCTGACACTGACACACTAACGGGAGCATTATCCGGCGGAAATCAGCAGAAAGTCGTCGTTGCGAAACAGTTAGCGGCCAATCCGAAATTAATTATTCTTGATGAGCCGACAAAAGGCGTTGACGTTGGAAGTAAAGCGGCAATCTACGAGATTATGAGCGATTTAGCGTCTCAGGGTCTCGGAATTTTGATGATTAGTTCGGAACTTCCGGAAGTTATCAACATGTCCGATAGAATTTACGTAATGAGCGAAGGAAAAGTTACGGCGGAGTTCACCGACACAAAGAGCTTAACTCAGGAAATTATTCTCAACGCCGCAATGCCTCAGAGCAAAGCCGCTTCATAGAGAGGAGGAAGACTGAAACATGGCAAAACATAAATCAATTTATTCATTCCTGATTGAACATCGAGAGCTTCCCCTTCTCGGAGTGCTTGCGCTGTTATTGGCCGTCGTCAATATGAGAGTTCCCGGCTATCTGGCCAATTCGTGGCTTAACGTGTTAAAGAACGGCTCAATCAACATGGTCATGTGCTGCGGAATGCTATGCGTCCTGCTCGTCGGTTCAATCGATATTTCGACTACGGCTGTTCTTGCTTTTGCTGGAGCCGTCGCGGGTAAGTTAATGGGACTGGGAGTAATTCAGAACACGTTCTTGATGTTCGCTCTCGGAATTTTAATCGGGGCCGCAATCGGAGCAGTCAACGGCATCTTGATGAGTTACGGCAGAGTTATAGCGTTAATCGTTACACTCGGAACAAGTTACATTGTCCGCGCGTTAATCCCCATGAACTGGCTCTTAGGAATGAACAAGGTAAACCCGACGCAATTAACTCAAGCATTCAAAGACAGCCTGATTAATCACGAACTATTCGGGCTTCCGTTTCTTGTCTGGCTCGCAATTCTCGTAGTTTTTCTCACGGCGTTATTCCTGAATTACACACGAACAGGCAGAAATCTTTACGCTGTCGGTTCAAACGCTGAGGCCGCGCAGATGAGAGGAGTTCACCTGAATAAAATTAGAGTTCTAGCTCACACAATATGCGGAGCTACTGCGGGATTGGCCGGAATTATGTGGCTTGCGTTTTATGCGGCAATTGAGAAAGGTTCAGCGACGGGCGATGAGATGTTTACGATTGCGGCTTGCGTTCTCGGAGGAGTGAGCGTAACAGGAGGCTACGGGAAAATTACGGGCGTTGTAATCGGTGCATTAATGGTAGCTTTCATTGATTCGGCAATTCCTCAAATGCAAATCGGGAACTCAATGATTACTGAATTTATCAAAGGCATTCTGTTATTGTTCGCAATTCTGTTGAACGTCATACTTCAGAGGATTTCAGCAAAACAGGACTTAGCAGGGAGGAATATTTAATCATGCAGAAGATAAAAAACTTTTTCGCGAGCTGGGAATTTTTCCTCATAATCCTTCTTGCTGTCGTCTGCGCGGTGTTCTATTATGTTGATGCCGCGAGGGTTGCTGCCGGAGTTTCACGCCGTCCAGTTTTCTATTTCGCTAACGTCGTAAGGAGCATGAGGCCGTATTTCCTGTACAGCTTCATGACGTTGGGAATGATGTTAATTCTTGCGATGGGAGATATTGATATTTCTGTCGGAGCAATCGGAACGTTGAGCGTCGTAACACTCGGCGTAACGTATAATAATCTCGCTGTTCTCGGCGGAATGAACGGACCTACGGCATTAACACTTTCATTGATGGCATGTTTAGCGGTCGGGTGTGTCTGCGGAGCTTTGAACGGTTTCTTATGCACACGCTTCAAAGAGTTATTCTCTATGATTATCACTCTGGCAACGCAATTATTCTTCAGAGGCTTCAGCTATTTAATCATCGGCGGAGAAACTTTGACGTTCAAGGATCCGACTTTCAGGTCATTATCGGCGTTGAATAAGCTGCTCGACATCGGCGGAATGAAAGTTCCTGTGTCGCTTCCGGTCTTTCTCGTGTTCGCAATAATCTTCTTCGTGTGGCTTCATATGACGGGTAACGGACGCAAGATTTTCGCAATCGGAACGAACAGGTCAGCAACGTATTACTCAGGAGTTCAGACGGACAAAATTAAATTCTGGTGCTTCGTAATCGCAGGATTAATGAGTGCAGTAACAGGAATTTTCTTTGTCGGCAACTCATCATCAAGCGTTAAAGCTGACATTATGGACGGCTATCACATGTACGCGATTGCGGCGGCTGTACTCGGCGGCTTCTCTACGGACGGCGGCAAAGGAAGCGTAATCGGTGCGGCAATCTCACTCGTAATTTTCGGTGTCGTGAAATTCGGACTTGGAACGTTATTCGGGTTCGCAGACAGCGCAGTAAATCTTTCTGTCGGCGTAATCTTAATTCTCAGCGTGTTAGTCCCGAACTTGCTTGAAGATTGGCAGAATGCACGAAGGGTAGCACGTAGACGAGCTGAGACTGCGGCGGCTAATAAGGCGTAAGTGATTTTTCGCGGGCTGGGAAATCTGGAGTTAAGGCACAATCAGTGAATTAATCCCGCCTGTTAGTCAGGAAATATGGTTTATACGTGGCAATTATGGGTTTAGTGGTTTGTCCCGTCCTTTGGCCGGGAACAGTCCGACCTTCGCTCCCACCCACCCGCCCCGCTCGGTCGGACTGTAAAAAATTTTTAAGGAGGTATATTCTTCATGAAAAAAGTATTAGCGTTAGTCCTTGTTTTATCGTTAGTGTTCGTTGGTTCGGCATTAGGTGCTGACAAACCCGCTCAGGGCATCACAATCGGCGTAGTCTACAAGCAGTCCGGCAATCCCTACTTCCAAGCTGGAGTTGCAGGTTTCCAGAAGGCCGCTGACGAACTCGGCTTCACGTTCATGCATGACGGCCCCGATGATGGAAGTTCCGACGGCCAGATAAGAATTATCGAGAACTACATTGCACAGGGTGTTGATGTTCTCTGTGTTAGTGCGAACGATCCCGCATCACTCGTTGATGTTTGCAACGAAGCACGCGAGGCCGGAATTAAAGTTGTAACATGGGACGCTCCAGTTGACCCCGAAGGCAGAGACTTAGACGTTGAACCTGCAAGCGCAAAAGTTATCGCATTAACTCAGCTTGACTCAATGGTAAAATCCGTAGGCGGCGAAGGACAAATCGCAATTCTCTCGGCAATGGCGACAGCTCCCAACCAAAATTTATGGATTTCCTTCATGACCGATGCACTCAAGAGCGGCGAAGATAAGTACAAGAATATTGAGTTCGTCGGAGTAGTTTACGGCGATGATGAATACACGAAATCATTCAATGAAACTCAGGCCTTGCTTGAACAATACCCGAACTTGAAGGGAATAATCGTTCCGACAACCGTAGGAGCTCCAGCAGTCAGCAAATGCATTATGGACGCAAAGAGAAACGTAAAAGTTACCGGCTTAACTCTCGCGTCAGACATGAAAGAGTTCATCAATAAGGGCATCGCTGATGAAACATTCTTATGGAACCCGACAGAACTCGGCTATGCGGCTTCATACGCGGCTGTTGCGTTCGTTCAGGGGAAAATCACAGGAGCTGAAGGCGAAACTTATGAGGCCGGTGAAGTCGGAACTCTCACGATTGAAAAAGCGGCAGACGGCGGAACAATCAGCTTCCTCAATAAGTTAAACGTCTTCAATAATGACACTGTAGATGCTTGGATTAATATTCTCTAAGTCATATTAACATTTTGCCCCGTGAGAAATCGCGGGGTTAATTTTTATTCTCATGGACAACAAAAAATCTCAAGTATTTGTGAAATTTTGCGCGTATATAATTCTCTCCATGTTCCTCATGCTGGGAGCTGCTTATTTGACGGCATTTTATCTATTTGAATTCTTCGCTGAAATCACAGGCGGCTGGACTTTGGGCTTATGGCTCGGAATAATCACAATCGCCGCAATCATGGCTTTTATAATACGCAAAAAAATTTGGCAAAAGAATTTCCCCTCGTCGTTAATGCTTTTAATTGTCTATTCGTTCACGGCAGGATTAACATTTGCTCCGGCTCTTCTGGGTTATTCGAACAAAACCATTTTGCAGGTTATATTCCCTTCTGTCTTAATGTTCGCTGTATCAGGGGCTTATGCAAAAATCAAAGACGATGAAAATTTTACGGTCATGCTCATAGCTGGATTAATATTCTCAGTCGCAGTAAAAATCTTCGCAGGAACATCATGGGCTTCATGTTTTATGGCGTTCATGGGCTGTTTAATTATGATATTCTTCACGGCTTGGAACTCGGATAGCGCGAAAAAAGCAAATTCGCCGGTCAAATGGGCTTTATCCGTTTGGCTTGGGATAATGATGATGCTAGCTTTTTGGCTCTTAATCTGGGGAACTTGGGATACAACAAAACGAAGATACTCAAAGAAAAAATTTTAAGGAGAAATGAATAATGATTGAACGTTACGCATGGAAAGCTGTAGTAAAACCCGGAATGCTCGACGAATATAAACGCAGGCATGATAATATTTGGCCGGAACTCAAGGCGTTATTGAAGTCCGCAGGCATCAAGAATTACACGATCTGGAACGTCGGCAATGAATTATTCGGCTATTACGAGTGCGAGAAAGGAATTGACTTCGCCGCAAAAACTCAAGCTGAAAGTCCAATCGTCGACAAATGGAACGAATACATGAAGGACGTAATGATTATGGAGATGGACCCCGTAACAGGAGCGCAGCCGAAGTTGACACAGGTATTCTTTCTTGAGTAAGTTATAATATCTGCAAAAATTTTCATTCAGGAGGCTTAAATTCTCTCATGAAAGCGCAATCTATAGCACGTAATTATTTCTTCCTCATGATTTTACTCCTTGCGATGATACTTGGAGCTGTAACCGGTTATCTTGCTCCTGACTTTGCAGGGAATATCGCATTTCTCGGAACAATTTTTATTCGGTTAATGTTCTGTATCGTTGTCCCTATGGTATTTGCTTCGATAGCCGGAGCCGTTGCAGGAACTAAGGACCTCAAGCGTTCAGGCCGTATCATGTGGGTAACTGTAATAACCTTCATTATCACCGGAGCAATTGCGGCGATAATTTATTTCGTTCTTGTCGTAATTTTCCCGCCAGTAACAGGAGCATGGACGAACGCGGCGACTGAGGAACTAGGCAATCACGCGACGATGACGCAAATGATCGTGAACTTCTTCACAGTTGAGGATTTCGTCGGGTTATTATCAAGAAGAGCAATGCTCCCGTTAATAGTTTTCTCGGTATTATTCGGCTTTGCTGTAAACTTGAGCGGAGAAGAGGGCGAGCCGGTTCGTAAATTTTTAGCGAGCTTGACGGCCGTAATGTTGAAGTTCGTAAATCTCGTAACGTATTATGCTCCTGTTGCGTTCTTCGCGATTTTCGCTGATTTAGTCGCGAGTTATGGGCCTCAGATTACGCAGGATTACGCGCGGGCATTGGGATTATATTATCCTGTGTGCTTTATCTATATTTTTACGGCGTTTCCTGTTATGGCCTTTATCGGAGCTGGAAGCGAGGGCGTAAAAGCGATGTTCAGGCATATTCTCAATCCTGCAATAGTTTCACTCGGAACATGTTCATCAATCGCGACAATTCCCACGAACATGGAAGCTGCAGCAGACACTGGAATTTCTCGCGACGTTTCGGATATTGTTTTGCCTTTGGGCGCGACAATGCACATGGACGGTTCGTGTTTCTCATGCGTATTGAAGATTGCGTTTGTCTTGGGAGTTTTGGGTAAGCCTATGACATTTGCGGATTTGCCGATGATTACACTTGTTGCAGTGTTTTCTTCTGTCGGAATGAGCGGAGTTCCCGGCGGCGGATATATCGGCGAATATATTATTTGCACGTTATTCTTCCCGGAGAATATCGAACTTGCTTTCCCGATTTTGGTCGCGATTGGCAATCTCGTAGATCCTCCTGCAACGATGATTAATGCGGCGGGGGATTACGTCGTTTCATTCATAGTGTCAAGATTTGTTGACGGCAAAGACTGGCTGAAGAGAGCTAAAGCGGCGTAAAAATTTTTGTCGGCCTCCTCTGAAATATGGGGAGGTAATTTTTTACTCTTGCGCTGTATAATTACGCACAATATGAAGGGAGGAAAAATTACATGGGCGACAAAACTCAGCTTAGCAAATATATATCACTTATTCTCAGGCATCATCCCGAAGCCGCAGGAATAAACTTAGACGCTCACGGCTGGGCCAATGTTGATGAATTAATCGAAGGCATAAATCGAACTCGCAAAATTGATTTCCCGACGCTTGAAGCAATTGTTGCGGAAGACAAGAAAGGGAGATATTCATTCAGCGAGGACAAGAAATTAATTCGGGCCAATCAGGGGCATTCAATTCAAGTTGATGTTGAGCTTGAGGAAGTTGAACCGCCTGAAATTCTTTATCATGGGACGGGAGAAAAGTTCACGGTCAAAATTGACGCTGAGGGTTTGAAACACGGCACGAGATTATACGTTCATTTGTCGGGAGATGTTGAGACGGCGCGGAAGGTTGGACAAAGACACGGGAAACCTGTAATTTATGTTGTTAAGTCTGGCGAAATGTTTCGTGATGGCTATAAATTTTTCAAATCAGTAAATGGCGTGTGGCTGACTGAGAATGTGCCTGTGAAATATCTTGATAAAATTACCAGCCGAGAATAAATTTTATATTGTCCACAGTAAATTTTTCGGATTTATCCTTATACTCACGCTCGAGCTTATTCATGAATTCTTGCGCGTCAATTATCACGTTATTAATTGAAGATAAATTGCTCTCAAGAATTTCAAGGATAAGCTCATCAACATAATCATGCAGATGTTCACCCAGAGATTTCAAGTTTTCCGGGATTTCCCGCGAGTGAATAATTGCGTTCCTCGTTCTGTATAATCTCTGAATATGCCAAGTTAATCTTTGCTCGTAATGGTTGAGTTCTCTGATGAAATTTTTCTTGCTGTTGAAGATTTCAGAATGAAGTTTGCAAATTCTGCTTCGTATGATCGGATAATTCCCTAAAATTCTATATGCTTCCTTTCCAATTTGTTCATAATCATCAAGTATAACCATGCATGCAATTTTGAATTTCTCGCTTCCTGTTTCATTTATGCTGCTCAAAAGGTATTCGTAATCTTCTTCTGGGATATTAGCTTTCATGTATTCGTAGAGTTCTGTGAAAATAATTCGGGGATAATTTCTTTTAAGTATTGGCATTACAGCATTGATTATCTCCTGAATTTTCGCGTCCTGACGATTCGAAACTCCTATAATCTCCATTATTGACCAGAAATTTAAGAAGCCGCTGCTCATGTCTTCACTGCTAATAGCTATGTTATGTGAACGTATGAGTTTGTCAATTAGGAAGAAATCCTCACTGCTGGAATTATCTATCATTTTTGCGATTAATCTGTCGGAGCTTCGTGCTAAAGTTCTATCGTCGTATTCATGTGAAAATTTCATGTAACCTTCCGGCTTTAACGGGACGTTTTTAAATGAGCCGTTATCTTCAACGACTAAAGCTCTGTCGAGATATAAATCATTTGTTCTGTTACCGAGAAATTTATAGTAACGCATGAAGACATCAAAAATTTGGTATGCAAATTCTGCGGCTCCCCCTCTGTCAAAGTCTTTTGCGTTGATGTGAATGCATATATATTTCTCATTATCATACTGCAACTTTTGTGAATATTCATCCTGCTCAAATGAAACTTTAATTCTTCGTTCTAGCATTTGTTGAAATTCTCTGCCTATGCATTTATCGACGGCGAAATAAACTGTGAACTTTTTGGTTTTGAAGTCAAATGTATTCAGAAAATTTTCAATAGGAGAGAAGTCGCGGATTGTTATTGCTTCTTGGGAGAAAAAATTTATGCATTCCCAGTAAATAAAGTTAGGATGATATCCTGCGCCTATGAGTGCCGGAATTAATGAACGAGTGAAAGCATCAATTTTCTTTTTCTCCTTTGGCTGTTGGACCGCTTTGAAGATTTCATTTTTGCACCATTTCGGATAATCTTTGAATTTGTCCCAGAGATATAACATAAATTTTTCTTTGTCAATTGTTGATGAACTTTGTAGGCGGCTTTTAATTCGTTCAATTTCTTCCTGAGAATAACGGCACTTAATGATTAAGTCTTCGGATAATGAATGCAAGAACTCTTCAAGTATAACATCGGCATGATTTTCATTCAGTTTCCCATTTCTGACAAGTTCAACAGTAATCAGGTATTCTTTTATCAACATCCAGGAATTATAAACGGGGGCTTTGTAGACATGAGAGGTGTAATACATCAACATCTCTTCAACGCGCTGTGCAAAAAACAACATACCGTCGAGGGCTTTAATGTTTTCCCAGTT